>JBJXFS010000348.1:0-49868 GCA_046155625.1 Verrucomicrobiales bacterium
AGCGTATCCGGGGATGGGTCTGCGATTCCGCAACCTCGCGTGGAGTGGCGATACCGTGCACGGCCATGCCCGCAGTTATTTCGGGCCGCCGCAGGAAGGATTTGACCGGCTCAAGGGACATCTCGAATTGGTCAAACCGACCGTCATCATTTGTCAGTACGGTTCGGCGGAGGCGTGGGATGGGCCGGACAAAGTGGGAGATTTTATCACCGGGTACACGCGGTTGCTCGACATGATGAACTCGGCGGCCGGGAATCCGCGCATCCTGTTGTTGAGCCCGCTGCCGGCGGAGCACCGGCCGCCCGCCCCCGATCCCGCCGCCTACAACGCCCACCTCGCCGTCTACCGTGACGCCATCAAAAACCTCGCGACCGAGCGCGGCGTCGCCTTCGTGGATGCGCTGAGCTTGGTCCAACGGCTGCCCGACTCGGTGCGGCCGCTCACCGACAACGGTCTGCATTTTTCCCAGCGCGGTTATGCGGCGCTGGGGGCGCTGGCACCGGTGGTGACTGGCGCTCCCGCCGCAGCGCCCGCCACCGACGAAAAATTGCGCGCGCTTATCGTCGAGAAAAACCGGCTCTTTTTCCACCGTTGGCGGCCGGCGAACGAGACCTACCTCTTTGGCTTTCGCAAACACGAGCAGGGGCGCAACGCGGCGGAAATGCCCATGTTCGACCCGCTCGTCGAAAAGGCCGATCAAGCCATCGCCGCTCACGTCGCCGACCGCCAGCCTTGACCCCAATACCACCGGCCCATCAATACCACCGGCCCATGGCCCGCATCGACGCGACTCTCGGGCTGGCCCTGGCCATCGCTGGACTGGCCATCGCCACGCCGACGGTGGCGCCCCACTCGCCCAGCCCGCTCCCGCGGGCGCACGCGCACAACGACTACGAGCACCCGCGACCGCTCCTCGATGCCCTCGACCAGGGCTTCGGCTCGGTCGAGGCCGACATCTGGCTCGTCGACGGCGTCCTGCTGGTCGCCCATGATCGCGAGGGGGTGAAACCGGAGGCCACCTTGGAAGCGCTGTACATCGACCCGCTCCACCAGCGTGTTCGACAGAATGCCGGCGCGGTCCATCCAGGGGCGCGGGGGTTCACTCTCTTGATCGACCTGAAGTCCGAGGCCGAAGCGACTTATGCCGTGTTGCGCCGCACCCTCGAGCGATTTGACGGACTCTTCACGCGGTTCACGTCGACCTCAACCACGCCCGGTCCGGTGACCGTGATCCTGTCGGGCAACCGGCCGACCGCCACCGTCGCCGCCGAGTCATCCCGATGGTGCGCCATCGACGGCCGGCTCCCGGATCTGACCGCCCACCCGCTGCCCAGCGTCCACCTCATGCCGCTGGTCAGCCAGAGTTGGTCCCCCACTTTCCATTACTTCGTCGACGGCGTGCTCCCCGAACCCGACCGCGCCAAGCTTCGCGAAACCGTCGCTCTCGCCCATCGCCAGGGCCGCCGCCTCCGGTTTTGGGGCATACCCGATCAACCGTTTGCCTGGAAAGAACTTCACGATGCCGGCGTCGACCTCATCAACACCGATAATTTGGCCGGACTTCGCGAATTCCTGGTGAAGGCGTCCGTGGATCCCGAGCCACGGCCAAAACCTCCCGGATGAACGGCGCCGTGGCTGAGAGTCACTGCCGAAACGCGGCAAAAATCAAAAAAATCTTGCCCTCGCGTGTCGAGTTTGACAAAAGGTGTTTAGGGTACGAAAAAGCCGAGCATGGAGCACTGGCTGACCCGCAGCCTTTTCCGACACTAAAACCCCTATAAAACCCCTACAAAACTCTTCTTTCCCTTGAAAAGCATCTCCTTTTTAGCGGCTGCCATGGTCGCGTTGTCGGCGAGCCCGCAACCGGCTTCCGGCATCATCACGAGCGTCGTCGAGACCGGAGGTGACAACGAGGCGACCGATACGATTGTCGCCCAGTGGACGGGTCAAACTTTCACTGTTTCCATCGCGAACGAGCCGATTCCGGGGGCCACCATCGGGCAGCCGTACACGGTGGGTACCTATGGGGTTAATTCTCCGGCGTTTGTCGACCGCATCAATCGGTACGCAAACGACCTGACCAACAATGTCCCTATTCCCTCCTACTTGCTCGGCAGTGATTATATCATGTCGGGGAACGACAATCGCGACAATCCCGCTTATCGCCTTGACGTGACGGTAAATGGGGCGGCGCGCGCCTACATGCTGATCGACAACCGGCTTTCCGACGGGAACGCAGCCACTCCTCCGACCTTTGGTCCGACGTCGATGCAGTGGATTCTCGATCAAGGCTGGATCGCCACGGCGACCGCCAACAACCGCACGGCGAGCGCAGGGGTCCCGGATGAAGTGGGCTTTGACGAAGGCGCGAATGACACTATCGACCAGTACTTTTCCGTGTTTTACAAGGACTTTGGCGCCGGGACGTTTTCGCTTCTCCAGGCCGACAACGCGGGTCGCAACATGTATGGTGTGGTGGTGCAGCCGATCCCCGAGCCCCGAACGCTGGCGCTCATCGGACTGGGACTGGCCGGCATTCTTCGTCGCCGGCGGGGATAGGTCCTATTTCGCTTACCTCCATTCGTGTTTGGGGTATTTGCGGGCGAGTTCCTGTTTAAGTTTCGGATAGTGATTGAGCCAGAAGCCGGCGAGGTCGCGGGTGACTTGGAGCGGTCGTTGGTTGGGACCTGAAATGCTGAGCACGAGCGGCACGCGGCCGCCGGCGATGCGGGGTGTTTCTTTCCAGTCGTAGAGTTGCTGGATGCGGGCCGAGAGGACGGGGTCGGCGGACTCCGAGTACGTGATGCGGCCGAGACGGCCGTCGGCGAGGCGGAGCCGTTCGGGGGCGTGTTTGTCCATCAAGGCGGTTTGCTCGGGCCCGAGCCAGGAGCGCAGGCTCGGCCAGGGCGACCGGTCTTTGATCTCCTTGTAACTCGCGGCACCGTGGCACATTTCGGCGATGACAAAGGCGCGATCCTCGTCCGTCAGGGCGGGCAATTCGAGCTCCGGCATCCACTTGGCCAGGCAATTGAGGCGGGCGATCCATTGGTCGACGTCGTGATCCCAGGCGGTGAGTTTGAGTTCCCCGGCCATGACCTTTTGCGCCAGCAGGGCGGCGGCTTGCTCGGCGTCGGGCTCGCCACTTTGACGCGCGTTGAGGACCAGATCGCGGAAGGTGACGACTTCTTTTTGGAGGACCCGACGCTGGGTGTCGTCCCAGACCGCTTCCCTGACGCGGTGGTAGTCGCGCGGAAAAAGGTCGGCGAGCCAGGTTTCCTCGATCGCGGTGCAACCACTCAGGATCACTTGGACATCGCGGCCCTCGACTTCACGGATTTCGGCGGCGATGACGAGCGGCGCCTGGCGCAGGAGCGATTCTTTTGGGATTTGACCGCGGCGGCCGCCGACCACATCGCAGGCGAGCGAGCCGGCGCTGGTGCGACGGGCAACCTGGTCGGAGAATCCGGTGAGGAGGGCTTTGGCAAAGGATTCGGGTGTGAGCGGATGGTTGGCCGCGACGTCGGCGGCGCCCAAGCCGGAGCGCAGCAACTGCCGGGCGAGCTGACCGGCTTCACGGGCCGTCAACCCGTTGACGCCGAGTGACTGACAAGCGTCGCGCTCGAACTTTACAGCCCGGGCCGCCTCCCACCCGCGGAGCAGCGGCTGGAGGTCGGAAAACTCGTAGCCATCGACGAAGCGCGCGGGTGCGGAGCTGCCCGCTTTGCCAAAGAGAGGGCGTCCTTGCAGCAGGGCGATGAGCAGGGCAAATTCTTCGGCATATCCAGCGGCCCTGGCCGCCTCGAGCACCCGGGCGTGGCGCGGATGGAGCGGGTGATCGACCAGGTTTCGGCCGAGCGGGGTGATCTGGAGTGGGATGGGGCCATCGGTGGCGGCTTGGCTCTGAGGCGCCCACTCCACGGCTCCGAGTTGTTCGAGCAGGGCCACAGCGCGAGCCAGGGCCTTGGGGTCAGGGGGTTCCAACCATCGGAATCCGGACATGTCAGCCACGCCGCACGCGAGCAAAGTGAGCACGACTTCAGCCAGATCGACACGGAGGATTTCCGGCGGCGTCTGCGCCGGGCGGCGGGCGTGGTCGGCCTCCGACCAGAGGCGCAGGCAAAGGCCGGGTGCCGTGCGGCCGGCTCGGCCGGCCCTCTGGTCGGCGCTGGCTTTGGAGATTTTTTCCACGGTCAGCGTGTTCAAGCCACGCGCGGCGTCGAACTGGGCGAGGCGTGCCAGGCCGCTGTCGATGACCCCCGTGACGCCCTCGATGGTCAGCGAAGTTTCGGCGACATTGGTGGCGACGATGATGCGGCGGCGCCCATCCCCTGAGGGATCCACGGCGCGGTCTTGATCGGCGGGCGAGAGTTCGCCGTGGAGCGGCAGGATGTCGAAATCGCGCGTCCATTTCTCGTGGCGCAGTGCCTCCATGGTTTTGCGGATTTCATAGCCGCCCGGCGTGAAAACCAAGAGGTGGCCGCCGCTGCCGTCGCCGGCTCGGGGAGCGGCGCGCGCCACTTCGGCGCCGACGCGGGCGACCTGCTCCCACGGTGGTTCGGTCAGGCTCCGGGGCGCCGAATAGCGGATTTCCACCGGGAAAGTCCTCCCATCAGATTTCAGCACGGTACAGGGCTCGAGGTACTCCTGCAGCCGGCCGGCGTCCAAGGTGGCGGACATGACGACGAGCGCCAGATCCGGCCGTCCGGCCGCCTGCACATCCAGCGCGCGGGCGAGCGTGATATCGCCATACAAGTGGCGCTCGTGGAACTCGTCGAACACGATGGCACCGAGGTGGCGGAGGAGCGGATCGTTCAGCATCTCACGCAATAAAATGCCTTCGGTCACGAAGCGGATCCGCGTGCGCGCGGTGGCCGCGCGCTCGAATCGCACTTGATACCCGACCTCCTCGCCCAGTCGCACGCCTTGCTCCTGCGCGACGCGACGGGCCAGCAGGCGGGCCGCGATCCGCCGAGGCTGGAGCACGACGATCTGGCGGTCCGGCACCAGGCCATCATTGAGCAGCATCCGCGGAATTTGCGTCGATTTCCCGGATCCTGTCGGCGCCTCGATGACGAGGCGCACTCCGTTGCGCGCCTGTGCGCCCTCTGGGGCCATCGCGCGCGCCAGCGAGTCTCGGAGTTCGTAAATCGGCAGATCAGTCATGGTGGAAAACCGGGCCGGAGCACCGGCCCTGGAGTTTGTACATTTTTCGTGCTTTTGCATGAGCGGAACGACTTTTCAGGCGAATGAGAGAAGGCGGCATTGAGGTGGGACGCGACCTCCCGGGCGCGTAGGCGGTGAAACCGTATCAGCTGAGAACGGTCTCCACTTCTCGAGTGATGGTCGCGTGATTCACGCCCGGAGAATTTTTCCCATTACGGGGTTTTCCCACCTCACGATTTCAGGCTTAGGGCGTCGCTTGAGAAGGCGAGAAGGAGATCCTTTCACCACGCTCCCACATCCAACGGTTGACGCGGGCTCCGGGCTGCCGGTGGATGTCGTCATGTCGGCGGTCCCCAATCCAACACGCGTCGTGGTCCTGGGCGGCGGATTTGCCGGTCTGGCGTTTTGTCAGTCGCTGCGGGATCGGCGCTTTCAGATCACGCTGATCGATCGGCAAAATCATCATTTGTTTCAACCGCTCCTGTATCAGGTGGCGACGGCGGGGCTGTCGATGCCGGAAATCGCCCAGCCGCTGCGGTCGATCCTGGCGCACCACGACAACGTCACAACGTTGATGGACGAAGTCCGACGCATCGACCTGACCGGGAAGCGTGTCGAATGCGCCGGCCACTGCGTCGAGTACGACTATTTAATTATCGCGCTCGGTGCGCAAACCGGCTATTTCGGCCGGCCGGAATGGGGCCTTCACAGCGTGGGCCTGAAGTCGTTGGAGGATGCGATGGACATTCGGCGACGGGTTTTACTGGCGTTCGAGCGAGCGGAAATGAGTGATGATCCTGCGGAAGTGGAGCGACTGCTGACCATGGTGGTGGTGGGTGGCGGCCCGACCGGCGTGGAAATGGCCGGCTCCCTGGCCGAGCTCGCCCGCACCGTGCTGAAGCGCGATTTCCGGCGCATCGACCCATCCAAAGCACGCATCCATTTGCTCGAGGCCGGCCCGAAATTGCTGCCTACCATGCCGGGTGGACTGCCTGATTACACGGCGGCGCAACTCGGCCGCCTTGGCGTCACGGTGCACTTGAATTGCGCGGTGCGCGAGATCGGTCCGGAACGCTTGGAGGCCGGCGCCCTCACGCTTCGGCCGAGCGTGGTGGTATGGGCGGCGGGGGTGGAGGCGAATGCGGTGACACGGACTCTCGGAGAAAGCATCCCGCTCGACCGGGGCGGCCGGATCGAGGTGCGGCAGGACCTCAGCCTGCCCGGATACCCGAGTGTCTTTGCCGCAGGCGATATCGTCAGTCTGGTGGACAAGAACGGGACGAAGGTGCCCGGAGTCGCGCCAGCCGCCAGCCAAATGGGGCGGCACATCGCGCACCTCATCCGGGAGGACGCGCGCTTTCAGTCAGTGGCGAGGCGGTTTCGGACCGAGGTGCCACGCCCGGCATTCGCGTACTGGGACAAAGGAAACATGGCGACGATCGGGCGGAGCAAGGCAGTGGCCGCCGCGGGTCCGCTGCGGTTCACCGGGTTTCCGGCCTGGCTCGCGTGGCTTTTCATCCATCTGCTGTTTCTTGTTGGGATGCGCAATCGGCTCTCCGTTTTCCTGCAGTGGGTCTGGGCGTACGCGACGTGGGAGCGTGGCGCCCGCATCATCACGCGATAAGCCAGCCCGAACCGGCGCTTGGCAATGGGCGGCTCAGCGCTAGGGAAGAACGATGACGTTTTCCCACGAAATCACCGCGCGTCTGGCCGCGGCCTTTGCCACCGTCGCGCCGGAGGCACCGGCCTACTTCGTGCCATCGGTCACGCCCGCGGCCGATCCGAAGTTTGGCGATTACCAAAGCAATGTCGCCATGCTCATGGCCAAAAAGCTGGGAAGGAACCCGCGTCAGTTCGCCTCCGAGTTGGTGGTGGCCATCGACACAACCGGACTGATGGCGCCCCCGGAAATCGCCGGTCCAGGCTTCATCAACTTCCGCCTCCTTCCCGAAGCCATGGGCGAACGCCTCGCTCTCCTGCTCGCGGACGAAAAACTGGGCGCCGCCCTGCCGCCCGGCGTAACACCGCGGCGGATGGTCATCGATTTCTCCGGGCCGAACGTGGCCAAGGCCATGCACGTCGGGCACATCCGCTCGACCATTCTGGGCGATGCGCTCGCGCGGATTGCGCGCTTCGTCGGCCATGACGTCGTGACGGACAACCACATTGGCGATTGGGGCACCCAATTCGGAATGCTCCTGGTCGCGTGGAAGGACTCGCTCGATCGCGCAGCGCTGGAAACCGATCCGATCACCGAAATGGAGCGGCTATACAAAGACATGACCGCTCGCTGCGCCGCGGATCCGGAGGCACGCGAGGCGGCCCGGGCCGAGTTGGTGAAGCTGCAGTCCGGTGACCCCGAGAACCTCGTGATCTGGCAGGAGATGATCCGGCTGTCGCAATCGCAGTTCCGCCGGATCTACGGGCGCCTGGGGATCGAATTCGACCACACCCTCGGCGAAAGTTTTTACAACCCCTGGCTGGCCGAGACGGTCGAGGCACTGGTGAACGCAGGCATAGCGCGGGAAAGCGAGGGCGCGATCTGCGTCTTCTCCGACCGGACGGGACCGGAAAAGGACAACCCGTTTCTCGTGTCGCGCGACGGCGAATGGAACGACAACCCGGCGCTCGTGCGCAAGGCGGACGGAGGATTCAATTACACCACCACCGACCTCGCCACCGTGGCCTACCGCGTGCGCGAATTCGCCCCCACCGAAATCGTGTACGTCACGGACGGACGTCAACAGCTGCATTTTCGCCAGCTCTTCGCCATCTTCCGGCGGTGGCAGCCGCACATCAGCGTCGGCCTCTCGCACGTCTGGTTCGGCGCCATTCTCGGCGACGACGGCCGGCCGTTCAAAACGCGCTCGGGCGACACCGTGAAGCTCGCCGATCTGCTCGACGAGGCCGAGGATCGGGCGTTCGCGCTCGTCAGCGAGAAGAATCCCGACCTGCCCGAGTCCGAACGGCGCGAAATCGCCCGCATCGTCGGACTCGGGTCCGTCAAGTACGCCGACCTGCTCCCCAGTCGGCAGAATGACTACGTGTTTTCGTGGGAGAAAATGCTGTCACTCCAGGGCAACACCGCCGTCTACCTGCAGTACTCCTATGTCCGCACCCGCTCGATCTTTCGCAAACTCGAAGGCGAGGTGCCCCCACTGGCTGGGCCCTTCCACCTCACCGATCCCGCCGAACGGGCGCTCATGCTCCAGCTCGGCCGCTTCGCCGAGGAACTCCCACGCGTCCTCGAAGATTATCGCCCCAACCTTCTCTCGAATTATCTCTACGAAACAGCCACCAGCTTCCACAGCTTCTTCGAAGCCTGCCCCGTGCTCAGGTCCGAAGGCGCCGTCCGCACCACCCGGCTCGCCCTCTGCGAACTGACCTCCCGCGTCATCAAAACCGGTCTCGGACTGCTCGGCATCGCCGTGCCAGAACGTATGTAGCGACTCACTCCCAGGCGACGTCCAACGACGCAGTCCGTCCGTTGACCGCGATTGTCGAGGACGAGCGAAGTAAATCGCCTTCTTTCCGCTCACACCTTTTCCTTGGCAAAGACGGCGTCTTCCAGCATCATGCTCCCATGCATCGCCCATGGAGATGAAGTCCGCCATTCCGGGCGTCCGTTACCCAGCAAATGCCGCCGCGCGTTTGAACTTGTTAACACACACGTCGGCTCAATTTAACTGTTAGGCCACTATGCCACGCGCACTTAAGATCATCATTGCTGGTCTTCTCGGCGGCTTCATCGGCAACGGCGTCCTCGGAGCTTTGTTCAGCAGCCCACCGGTGCGGTCACTCCTGTATAGTCCCGACTTGCAGAGCGAGTTGTTTCGCCAAGTGACGCAGCATCGCAACATTCCGGTATCCGTGGCGGGACTGGTTGTGCTGAGTATCGTCCATGCTTGGCTGTTTGCCATTTTGTCAGCATCCATTCCGGGTCGGACTTGGTTGCGCAAGGGGTTGTTCTGGGGAGTCGTGATTTGGGCGATGTATTGGCTTTTTCAGGAGTGGTTCATTTACCACACCTTGCTGAATGAGCCGCTGCTGCTCTGCCTGCTTGAGCTTTCGATCTTGCTGCTGGGGTCGCTCGTCGAGGGCGTGTTGATTGCAGTCATTTTAAAGCCACCGGAGCACAAGCCTGACGTGGCCTAACAAATCGAAGCCCTGAGGGCGGTGTGGGGAGTCGTTTTCGCTCGTTGCGGACACGGCTTTTCCGTGACCATGGGTGGGCCATTGAAGGAAGCGCCACCTTGGGCTTCACGCGAGCTCGAGGCCGTGGGGGAGAAACGGGGCAAAATCTTCTCGGTTGCTGGTGGCGAGGGAAGCACCGGCGGCCATGGCGGTGGCGGCGATCATCGCGTCCACTCGGAGGGGGCGCCTTCTTCCCACGGCATTGAGAAGGCGGGCGGCTTCTTTGGCTTCCGTCTCGGTGAACGGCAGAATGTCGGCTAAAAACGCTCGCGCGGTTTCCTCCTGTTCCAGGCTTAGAGGGCCGCAGATAAACTCAAACCACGCCGACATCGGAGGGCAATCGGAGACACCCACTTTCCTGCGCGGCGGTCCACGGTTTTCGCTGAATACCAACCATGGGCGTTGCTCTGGATCTCAGGACTCTTGTGCCCCCATGCGCAAAGAATCCAGACGTCCAACGGTGCCGTCCGTTCGTTGACCGCGATTGTCGAGGACGAGGACGAGGACGAGCGAAGCAAAACGCCGATGACGGCGGTGGAAGTCGCCGGTGTCCCCGCGAACGGAACAGGCCAACAATGCCAAGAGGACTCACCCCAGAGCCCCTCCATCCCCACCCATCCCCTTCCCCACCACACTGCGCTCAATCGTCCTCGTCCTCGTCCTCGTCCTCGTCCTCGACTCGCGCTTCTTTCATCGCCCTCACCACCCATGCCTCCCCTCCCACCCCCCAAATCCCATTACCGACCTCCGACCTCCGACCTCCGACCTCCGATCTCCGCCGTCCATTCCCCAACGCCCCCTCGCGAACGGCCCTGGCCGTCCGTCTTTCCATCGCATGATCTACCTCTAGACTCTCGACGGCCCGGGCGCCGGAGCTCGCAGCCCCGTCGATCTAGGCGAGTCCAGCCATCGCACCCTGTTGAGGTTTCCCTCCACCGTGCGTTTCCTCAGCTGTGAGCTGGAGGTGTTCTTCGAAGAGTTCGCTTAGTTGTTCAACCGCAGGGGTTACCTCTCGCTGAGGATTTTCTCCACGCCAGTGACGACCTCGCGGATGCGGAAGGCGAGGCCGTCGGTCTTGGTGAGGCTGGTGATGCGGGGGTCGGCGAGTTTGGCACGGAGGAGCATGGCGAGTTGGCCGTGGCCGTAGGCGCCGGCGTCGTTCATTTCGATGACGACGACAGTCTCGTAGTGTTGGAAGAGATCACCGAGGTTTTGCGGGAGCGGGTGGAGGTGGCGCATATGGAGGCACGCGGCTTGATGGCCTTCGGAGCGCAGGCGGTCGACGCTTTCGCGGATCGGGCCGTAGGTGCTGCCCCAGCCGACAAGCAGGACGCGACCGGCGGAATCGCCATGAATGTCGGGCAGGGGAAATGCGGCGGAGGCGTCGAGCAATTTTTGCCTGCGTTTCCGCTGCATTTCGGCGTGCATTTTCGGATTGCCGGACGGATGGCCCCATTCGTCGTGTTCCAGACCGGTGACGACGGGGTATTTGCCGGCGGCGAGTTTCGTGCCGGGCGGGGCGTGACGGGTGGTGTGGCCGAGTGGATACGGGGCGAACTCGGCGCCGGGGTCGGTCAGGTTTAATTCGGGCTCGATCCAATGAACGTCGAGATCCGGTTCGGGAAACGCCTCGATGCGGCTGCTGATCGCCTGATCGCTTAGAATGATGACTGGACACGAATAGCGGCGCGCCAGACGGCACGCCTCCAGGCCAATATAAAAGCAGTCTTCGACGTCGCGCGGCGCCAGCACGATGCGCGGGCAGTCGCCGTGGCTTCCGTAAATCGCCTGCAGCAGGTCACTTTGTTCGACGCTGGTGGGCAGGCCGGTGGAGGGGCCGCCGCGCTGTACATTGACCACAATGATCGGGAGTTCAGCCATGCTCGCGTAGCTGAGCGCTTCCATCTTCAGCGACAAGCCGGGGCCGGAACTGCCGGTTAGCGAAAGATGGCCGGCGTAGGCGGCGCCCAGGGCCATGGCCACGGCGGCCAGTTCGTCCTCGGCCTGCACAAAAATACCACCATATTTCGGCAATTCCGCGCGCATGGCTTCCATGATGGGCGACCATGGCGTGATCGGGTAAGCGGCGCCGTACCGCACCCCGCCCGCCAACAAGCCCATGGTGAGCATCTGGTTGCCGTCGGTGGAAATCCGCTTTTCGCCGGCCTGCTCGCCCGGCGCGAATTGGAACTTTTCCAAATCGCCGACTTGGTAAGCAAATCCGGCGTCAAAGGCGAGCATGGCGTTGCGGAGGACGGATTCGTCCTTCTTGCCGAACTGGCGCGCGATGATGCCGACGAGCTTTTCCTTGTCGAGGCCGAACATGGCGCAGACCAGGCCGAGCACGAAGAGATTCTTCCCACGGTCTTTAGCCGACCCGCCGATGGCCTCGATCGTTGCCGCGGTAAATGGCACGCCGATGTGGGTGACCTGCTTCGTTCCGGTCCGCAGTTCCTTCACCTCGCCCGATTCGTACAAGCAGATCCCGCCGTCGCGCAGCGCGCCAAAATGGTGGTCATAGCTGTGCTGATAGAACGCGACGAGCACGTCCGCCTCATCGCCCTCGTGGACGACCTCGCCGGAGCCCAGGTGCACCTGAAAGATCGACGGTCCGCCGGAGATGGTGGAGGGAATGGTCATGTAGGTCATGACATCCTGGGCGGTGCGTCCGGCCAACCGGGCGAGGAACCCGCCGATCGATTGAATGCCATCCTGCGAGTTTCCGGCGAACCGGATGACGGCGTTGCGCAGTGATGCGGGCCGCGCGGGGGCGGCGGTGGGACTTGGATCGGCGGACATGGACGGGGATGAAGTGGCGGTGGGGTCGGCGCGGGCGGCGGAATTGACAGCCGGGTTCGGACAGCCGCCCTGCGGCGACCGCGCTCGTGACGCGACGGGCAGGACGGTGACTTTTTCCGCGAAAAAGGCAAAGGCAAAAACCCGCAGCGGCCACACCCGCCCTTGAGTCCGGCCGAGAGTGAGGTACCGATGCGCCGCCGGACCTCTCTCTCACCCACGCTTTTCACTTTTGCACCCCCGCTCCGGCGGGGCCAATGCGCCCGCTTCAGATCCAATTCTTTCTGTCCTACGCCATCGTGGGCAGCCTGTCGCCGCTGCTGTCCGTCTTTCTCCAGGAGGAAAAAGGGCTCAGCCCGTCCCGCATCGGTGTCGCCCTGGCCTTGGTGAGCGCCTCCAACTTGATCAGCCCGACCCTCATGACGCTGCTGGCCGACACCCGGCTCCAGACACGCCACATCCTCGCCCTCGCCTACTTGAGCACGGCGCTCATGCTCGCCGTCCTACTCGGCTCCACCACGTGGTGGCTCACGCTCGCGCTCATGGCCGGATACGGGCTCTCGATCGTCGCCATGTTTCCGCTTCAGGACGGCCTTTATTTTTCCTCGGCTGAGGAAGCCCGGGCTGGCGGTCGCCTGGTGATCGAGTACCCTGGCGTGCGCGTGTGGGGAACCGTTGGATTCATGGTGCCGGCCATTCTGCTTTACGTTTGGCTGCACGGCAGCACGGACGCGCGGCCGGCGGTGGTCGGCGCCATTTCCTGCTCCCTGCTTTGTGTCGGGTGGTCGTTGATCCGCCTGCCGCCCGTGCGCCCTGCCGCCGCCCCGCCCGGCCGCCGACACGCAACCCTCGAAGCCATGCGCGTGCTCGCCCGACCGGAGACCCGGTGGCTCTGCCTCGGGCTCGCGCTGGCCGCCGGATGCTCGGCCACCTATCACAATTTTTTTCCCCTCTATCTGCTCAACACCCTGGGGGTCGGCCGCGAGTGGATTCCCTTGATCATCAATTTGGGGGTCCTGCTCGAGGTGTTCTACACTCTGGCGTTTCCGTCGATCCGCCGAGTCCTCGGGGAAAAGGGTATATTACTTACTGGCTTGGCACTCATGGTATTGCGCATGGCTTTGCTCTCGCGTTTCCCGTCGGTGCCCGTCGCCGTGCTGGTGCAAATCGGCCACGGCATGGAAATCATCGCCCTCTTTGTCCTGGTCCCGATGGTGCTCAATCGTCTCGCTGGCGACCATTTCCGCAATTCCATGCAGGGCGCGTTCTCCATGTTCATGGGTGGCTCGCGCCTTCTCGGCACGCTCATTGCTGGTCATGCCATCGAGCGCGACATCCTCCACGCCCTCGGCGTGGCCGCCTGCCTCGGCACCCTGGCCTGGCTGATCGTGGCCCTGGGATATCGCCAGCCGGAAGCGGGGCGCCGGGCCGGGGGGGAGGAGGCGGAGTGAGGGGGGCGGCGCTGTTTTGTGGCCCGAGGTGGGACGAGACTTCGAAGAACCTTCGGTGGCCCTTGCGGCCACCTGGGAGTTTGTGGATGGAAGTGGCGGGACGCGCCGCCCTACGGACACCGACATTTCAGATTGAGCTGGGTGCGCGATCGGGGCAACAGTCGACCTACCGCCCGATGAACATTCGCAAGTCGGCGTTCAGGCGGGCGAGCGAGTCGAGGTTAGAGTACATCATGTGACCACCCTCGTAGTAGCCGAAGCTGATGTTGGCGAGGCGGGCGGGGTCGGTGGGGAGGTGATTGACGGTGTGTTCGATACCGCCCGCGGGGGTGGCGAGGTCGAAATGGCCGCAGGCGACGAAGACGCGAAGGGCCGGGTTGTTGGTCAGGGCGGCGCCGAGGCTGGGTGAGGAGCTGACTGATCGGCCGGTGAAATTGGCGTAGCTCCACGGATGGACGTCGCGGCTGAGGATTTCGTAGGGCAGGTCGCTTTCATAATTCAGCTCGCCGCGCAGGTACGTGTTGAGTTGGGTGGCGTAGGCGCCGTAAATATTAGCGTACGAGGGATCTTCGTCGGACGACGCGTGAGCCACGGCGCGGCCGTCGAACCGGCCGACCACTTTATTCTCGGCCTCGAGCAGTTTTTGCCGGAAGGTGCCGGGCGAGATGCGCAGGCGTTCGCGGACCCACAGGTCGGCGCGCAATCCGGAAAACCGGGCCAGCTGGGTGGCGATCGCGGCGACCGACTCCGCCGGGAGCGCGTGGCCGCGGAGGAGCGCAGTGGCGTAGTCACCGAGCGCGAAGGCGGTGGCGAGCTGGACCGCGGTGCGCACATCGCCTTGCTGGAGGTCGGGCGGCAATTTCTGATGGAAGTGGGCGGTGGCGGTGAAGCTCGGCAGGAACGCGAGGAATGGGACGTCGTTGCCCGGATCGGCCGAGAGGGTTTTGAAATCGACGACACCCGAGACGATGGCGATGCCGTTCAGATACATGCCGTAGCGGTCCTGCAGGTGGCCGGCCAGACCGGCGGCGCGCAGGCCTCCATAACTTTCGCCGGCGATAAATTTCGGCGATCCCCAGCGGTCGGTACGCGAGACGTAACGGTGGATGAATTCGCCCACCGCTTCGATGTCCTCGGTGTATCCATGGAACTGCCGGGCTTCGTCCGGCTTGGCGGCCCGGCTGAATCCGGTGCTCACCGGATCGATGAAAACCAAGTCGGTGGCATCGAGCAGGCTGTGGTCGTTGGGGACAAGTTGGAACGGCGGCGTGGGCGACTCGATGCCTCCAGGCGGCATGACGACCCGACGCGGGCCAAACGCACCAAGGTGGAGCCAGACTGAGGAACTCCCGGGTCCGCCATTGAAACAAAATGTGATCGGGCGCTTCGCGGCATCGCCCCCGTTTTTGCGGTGATAGGCAATGTAGAAAACCGAGGCCCGCTTCTCGCCATCTGCCTTGGTCAACGGCAGCGTGCCGGCGGTCGCCGTATAGGCAATCTTCTGGCCGCCGACCGTCACCTCGCCCTCCGTGACGGCCTTGGTCTCGGCCTCGTCCTTCTCCGCCGGCTTGTCCTTGTCGCCATTGCCCGGCTTTTCCTTGTCGCCATTGCCCGGCTTGTCAGGCTCGGCCGCCCAAAGCGGCGCCATCGCCAGTGCGGCGAAGGCCAAAAAGCACAAGGGTCGCAAATTCAGGGAAAAGCGCATGAGGGCAATTGGGGTTGGCATGGCCGGCCTCCCGGCAGGGGAGGACAGCGATTTCCGGCATCTACCGAGGATTGAGCCCGTATGCAAGGTGCTGGTAATTTCAAGATTTCCCACCTGCGTGGCTTCCGTATGCCCGTAAATTCAGAATTAATGCATAGAGGCTGGGAGGGGAGCGATTTATGATGCGGATTAATCCGCCCCACTCCCTGCCCCATGAGCCAGCCCGCATCCAAACAATCCGCCGTTCCTGAATGGAGGGGGATGGCGTGGCGCGCCGCGGGCTGCGCAGTCGCGGCGGTGACCGGCTGGATTCTGCAGGGATTGGGCCAATCCGATGCCTCGCTGGCATGTTTTCTCGTGGCGTACGTGGCGGGCGGCTGGGATTTGGCGAAAGAGACGTGGGCTGAATTCCGGGAGTTTGAATTCACCACGCATTTCCTAATGCTGATGGTGGTCCCGGCCACCGCGGCGCTCGGGGCGTGGGGGGAGGGTGCGTTGTTGCTGGTGTTGTTTTCCGGCTCGGCGGCGCTCGAGCGGTATGCGATGGGCCGGACGCGCAGTGCCATCGACGCCCTGTTGCGCGGGGCTCCCACGACGGCGTTGGTGCTGCGGGACGGCGAGGCTGTGGACGTCCCGGTGGAAGCCGTGACGCCCGGCATGCGCCTGCGCGTCAAACCCGGCCAACAGGTGCCGGTCGATCTGGTGGTGACCGACGGCGAGAGCGCGTGCGATGAATCCAGCCTGACCGGCGAGTCGGTCCCGGTGAGCAAGCGGCGGGGCGACACCGCGCTGGCGGGCACGCTGAATGTGCAGGGAGTCCTGGAGGGGACGGCGTTGCGCGCGGCCCGCGAGAGCACGCTGCAAAAAATGATCGGTTTGATCGAACGAGCGCAGCATCTCCGCGCGCCGTCGCAGCGGCTCGCCGACGCCTTTGGCACGCGCTACACGGCGTTCGTGCTGACGGCCTGTACCGGCTTGTTCCTGTGGTCGTGGCTGGGAGAACACCGACCGGCGCTCCGCACGGCGCCGGAAGCGCCCAGCGCCTTTTACCGGGCGATGACGTTGCTGGTGGTCATGTCGCCGTGTGCGCTCGTGCTGTCGGTCCCTTCGGCGATCCTGTCGGCGATCGCGAGTGGGGCGCGGCGGGGCGTGTTGTTTCGCGGCGGCGCGGCGGTCGAAAAACTGGCCCGCGTCACCGTCGTTTGTCTGGACAAGACCGGCACGCTGACCGAAGGCCAGTTTCGCCTGCAGGAAGTCCGGCCGCTGCGTGGCGAGCCGGCGGTTCTGCTCGAAAGGGCCGCGACTTTGGCGCGATTGTCGACGCACCCAGTGTCGCGGGCCGTGGCCCGGGAGGCATTGGCGCGCGGATTGGCGGAATTCGCCGCCACCGATGTCACAAATCTGCCGGGCGCCGGGGTGCGCGGGCTTGTCGAAGGGCGCGAGACATGGCTGGGGAACCGGCAGTTGATTTTTCGGGATCATCCGGACGAGGCCGCCGATGTGCCTCCCCCGGAGGACTCGATGAGCGAAGTCTGGGTGCGCAGTGACGGGATGCTCGGCCAGTTTCTGCTTCGCGACAGCCTGCGCGAGGAAGCCCGGCCGATGCTCGCGCGCCTGCACGCGGAGGGAGTGCGCACGGTCATGCTCACTGGGGATCGTGCTTCCGCGGCGCGTCTGATCGGTGAGGCGTCCGGGGTGGGCGAGGTCCGCTCCGGCTTGAAGCCGGAGGACAAGGTGGCCGCCATCGAAGAGTTTAAGACCGAAGGCGTGCAGGTCGCGATGGTCGGCGACGGCGTGAACGACGCCCCCTGCCTGGCGGCAGCCGACGTGGGCGTGGCCATGGGTGCCCGGGGCTCGGACGCGGCCATCGAACAGGCGGATGTCGTCCTGATGCACGACCGCCTGGAGAACTTCCTCGTCGCCCGTGACCTCAGCCGGCGCGCGCGTACCATCATCGGGCAAAACCTCGCCATCTCGCTCGGGGTGATGGCCGTGATGGCGTTGGTCACCGCCTTTTCCGCGCGCGTCCTGCTCGCCTTCGGCGTGGCCATGCATGAGGGCAGCACAGCCGTCGTCGTCCTCAACAGCCTGCGGCTTCTGCTGCCGCCCCGCCGGCATGCCGCCGCCGCCCTGCCCGCGACCGCCGATACCCGGCCCAGCCCAGCCTCTCTGCCCTCCCTCCACCAACCGCAACCCGCGCCACCGCCATGAAACTCGATCGCCTGCTTGTCCCCGTCGACTTCTCGGAAAACTCGACGCCCGCCATCGAGGCAGCCCTCGGCCTTGCCAAGCCGACCGGAGCCCAGGTCACCCTGCTCCACGTCCTCGAACCCATCATCATCCCGTACGGCGAAAGCCTGCCCATCGAGCCCCCGTCCGACGTCGTCCGCCGCGATGCCGCCGAAGGCGAAATGGAACGCCTCCGCGGCCGCTACGCCCTCGAAGGAAAAATCGACACCCTCGTCCTCAGCGGCTCCGCCTGGGACACCATCTGCGAGACCGCCGACCAGCGCCACGCCGACCTCATCGTCCTCACCAGCCACGGCCACACCGGCCTCCGGCGCCTCTTCCTCGGCAGCACCGCCGAACGCATCGTCCGCCACGCCCGCTGCCCGGTCCTCGTGCTCAAGTCATTCAAGGAAACGCCGGCGGTTTGATCGATTCAACGGGGCTGGCTTAAGGGAAATCCACAGTTTCCCCGGCGGATGAGCAGGGAGATAATGGGACAATGTCATCGTCAAACCATTGCTCGAAATCCCGGTGTCGCGGAATCTTGGAACGTGTCACAGCGAGTGGCCTTTCCCTCCTGGTCCTTGTCTCGGCGGCGGTTGCGGCGGAGGCGGAATTCCTCAAGAACGTGCGGCAGCTGACGTTCGACGGCCGCCGGTCGGGGGAGGGGTATTTTTCCTCGGATGGAAAGAAGCTTGTTTTCCAGTCGGAGCGCGAGGCCGGCAATCCGTTTTACCAGATTTACCTGATGGATTTGGAAACGGGTGACACGACCCGCATTTCGCCCGGCGTGGGGAAAACGACGTGTGCCTGGGTGCATCCCGATGGAAAGACCATCCTCTTCGCCAGCACGCATGAGGACACGGCGGCCGGCGAGAAACAGGAGGGCGAAATCCGCCAGCGCGCCGAAGGCACGCAGCGCCGGTATGCCTGGGATTATGACGAGACGTTCGAGCTGTACGCCGCCAGCGGATCGAACTCGGGGGCGCCGGCGGATCGGACTGGCGCCCAGCCGGGGGTGCGCTTGCAGCGCCTTACCGAGGCGCTGGGATATGATGCCGAGGGCGCGTATTCGCCGGACGGAAAGCGCATCGTCTTCGCGAGCAACCGCGACGCCTATTCCCGGGAGCTTTCCCCCGACGAAAAAGCCCGCCTGGAAATCGACAAGCAGTACTTCTGCGACATCTACGTCATGAATGCCGACGGGACCGGCGTGCGCCGGCTCACCGACGTCCCCGGCTATGATGGCGGACCGTTTTTTTCGGCCGACGGAAGCAAGATCTGTTGGCGCCGCTTCGACGAAAACGGCGAGCGCGCGGAAATCTGGACCATGGATGCCGATGGGGCGAACCAGCGCCAGATCACCCGGCTGGGCGCCATGTCCTGGGCGCCGTTTTTCCACCCCAGTGGCGATTACCTCATCTTCGCCACCAATCTTCACGGGTTCGACAACTTCGAGTTGTACATCGTCGATGCCGATGGCCAACGCGACCCCGTGCGCGTCACGGACACCGCGGGATTTGACGGGCTGGCCAGCTTTTCGCCGGACGGGACGACACTCGCCTGGACGAGCAACCGCACCGCGGACAAGTCCAGCCAGATCTTCCTGGCGGAGTGGAACCACGAGGCGACGCGTCGGGCGGTTGGGATCAACGGAAGCGACTCGCCTGGAAAACCAGCGGGCCCTCGGCACGAATCGCTTTCGCCCGCGATCGCCCCCCAAGACATCCAAGGGCATGTCAACCAGCTTGCCTCCGAGCGAATGGAAGGCCGGCTGCCCGGTACCGAGGGGGAACGGCTCGCCACCGAGTATGCCGCCAGTTTCCTGAAGGGCTTCGGGTTGGAGCCGGCGGGCGACGACGGGACGTGGTTTCAGCCGTTCGAATTCACGGCGGGCGTCGAACTGGGCGAGGGCAATCGGCTTGCCGTGACCGTCGCTCCGGATCGATCCGTGGTGGCGGAGCTCGATTCCCAGTGGCGCCCGCTCTCGTTTTCCACGGTCGGCGAAACGGCGCCCGCGCCCGTGGTCTTTGCCGGCTACGGGATCGAGCTTTCCGATGACGGACCGGAGGCGCCCGCCTACTCGTCGTATTTCCACCTCGATGTGAAGGACAAGTGGGTGATGGTCTTGCGCTATCTGCCGGACGGGGTGCCGCAAACCCAGCGCGGCCGGTTCATTCAGGCGAGCAGCCTGCGATTCAAGGCAATGACCGCGCGCCAACGGGGAGCCAAAGGATTGATCGTCGTCAGCGGGCCCAATTCGAAAGTGCGTGAGCAGTTGGTGCCGCTCACCTTCGATGCCTCGCTCGCCGGATCCGGACTGGCCGCCCTCTCGATCACCGACGCCCTGGCTCAAGAATGGCTTGCCGTCGCCGGCAAGGACCTTCAGCAACTGCACACAGAGCTCGACCAAGGCCAGCCGGTCGCGGGTTTCCAAATCAACGGACTGGCTGTGTCCGCCACCATCGATCTGAAACAGGAAAAACGCACCGGACGCAACGTGCTCGCCCGGCTTCCGGCGACGGCCACCGGACTCTCCGCGAGCGAGGGCGCCTCACCTGATCCATTCGTGCTCGTCGGCGCACACATCGACCACCTGGGCCGCGAGTTCGGAGGCAGCTCCCGCGCCACGGAGGAGGAAAAAGGGCTGATCCACTTCGGCGCCGACGACAACGCCTCGGGCACCGCTGGTGTCCTCGAGGTCGCCCAGTGGATGGCCGCCGAGAAGGAGGCCGGCCGGCTCTCGCCGAAACGCGACATCCTCTTTGCCCTCTGGTCCGGCGAGGAGGCCGGCCTGCTCGGGTCGTCGCATTTCGTCAAACGACTCGCGAAAAACCGCAAAGGCGATGAAGGCTCGCAGCTCGACGGCGTGCTCGCCGCCTGCCTGAACATGGACATGATCGGCCGCTTCGAGAAGTCGCTGGTCCTGCAAGGGCTTGGTTCGGCCGACTGGTGGAAGCCGCAGATCGAGAAGCGCAACGTTCCGGTCGGCTTGCCGCTCACGTTGCAGAGCGACTGCTACGCGCCCACCGACACGACGAGCTTCTACCCTCGCGGCGTGCCAATCCTCAATGCGTTCACTGGCAACCACGAAGATTATCACCGACCCACCGACACCGTGGACAAGCTTAACGCCGAGGCCGCCGCCAAGGTCGCCCGACTCATGGGCCTCATTGCGCGGGATCTCGCCGTCGCCGATGACCTCCCGGTCTGGAAAGAATACAAGACCAGCGGCCAACAAGGACAGCGCGCCGCCATGCGCGCCTACCTCGGGACCGTGCCCGATTACAGCCAGGGCGACGAACCGGGGGTCAAACTCAGCGGCGTCTCGCCTGTCGGTCCAGCCGCCAAGGCTGGCGTCCGCGGAGGCGATGTCATCGTGGCCCTCGGCGGAAAGGAAATCCTCAACATCTACGATTACACCGCCATCCTCGGCGAGCTCAAGGTCAACACCGAAACGGAAATCGTCGTCAAACGCGGCACGGAAAAAGTAACCCTCAAAATCACGCCCACTTCGCGCGATTAAACCCAAAAAGGGACTTTGGAACCACGAAAGTCACGAAACACACGAAAATTCATTGAGTTAGGACAAGCAACCTCCTCATCCATCAGGTGGGCAGTCAGAATAGAGCAATACCTTGGTTTTTTCGTGTGTTTCGTGCTTTTCGTGGTTCCCATCTTGGTCCTTAGGTTGAACCATGACCCCGCTGGTCCAAGTGACGTGCCCGAGTTGCTTCGAGGTTTTCGAGGTCGCCGCGCCCGCGCCCGACGAAGCCCCGTGCGAGGTCGACTACGACTGCGAAATCTGTTGCCGACCTATGGTCATTCGGTTTGACGTCTGGGACGGTGAGGTGACCGCCGAGGCCAGCGGCTTGGGAGAGTGAGAGAGTGGATTTTCGCACCTCGCTTCGCGTCCCGCCTGAAAGGCGGTACACCCACCGGATGCTTTGGGTTGGTGTACTTGGATTACCCAGAAGGCGAGGCTCTTCCGCCGGCTTTCAACCCAGGCCGCTGACGCTCCAGCCGTCGCGGAATTTCGGGCGCACGAACGCATTGGCGGCTTCCTCGTTCCCAAAGGTCATTTCCGTGCTGTTCCATTCGAGCTTTCGGCCGGGGAAGCGGGAGGCGATGGTCCCGAGCAGGCCGGTTTCGGTCAGCGGGGCGCCGTAACTGAAAGGCGAGGTTGTCTGCACTTTGCCCTGGCTGAGGATGGCTTCGACGAAATGGTGGTAGTGATTCCGGGGTTCGAGTTTTGGCAGTTGGATTTTTCTGCCGATGACCTGAGGCGTGGCGTAATGGGGCAGAAGGAGTTTGCCTTCTTCGCCGATAAAGAGGGCGCCGCCGCCAGGAATGATGGCTCCTTCGAAAAGCGCCGGGTCCGGCTGCTTGCCGCCGTCATACCATGTCACGGGCAGCGGCCCGGTGGTGCGCGGCGTGGCCGCGAATTCGTATCGGTAGATCGCCCAATCGGGCCAAATCTCCGTGCGGTAGGCCTCCGTTTCGGCCCATTCTTTCGGCACCTCGGCTTGCACGGAAACGGGAGGTGCGAGCTCCAGCGCTTTGAACGGGGTGTCGAGGATGTGGCAGCAGAAGTCGGCGATCGGGCCGCCGCCAAAATCCTGCCACCCACGCCAGTTAAATCGATGGTAAAGGTCCTTCTTGTAAGGGCGCACCGGCGCGACCCCGAGCCACTGGTCCCAATCGAGTCCACCCGGCACCGGGTCCTCACCGGCCGGACGCCCGCGCTGTGGAAAGGTCGCCGAGGTCCAGGCGTGGACTTCCTTCACTTTGCCAATCACGCCGTGCTGCAGCAGGTCGACGGCTGAGCGGTATTCGTATTCCGATTGAATTTGATTGCCCATCTGCGTGACGAGTTGCTCGCGCGTGCCGCTCGAGGTGGCCAGCTTGCGGGCCTCGGCGATGGTGCGGGTCAGCGGCTTTTGGCAATAGACGTGTTTCCCTTGGCGGAGCGCGTTCAGGGCGATGGCGGCGTGCATGTGGTCGGGCACGGTAACGTTGACCGAGTCAAACTGATCGGCCATTTCACCGAGCAGGACACGCCAATCCTTGACGAATTTCGCCTGCGGGAAGGCCGCCCGCGCCTCGGCCGCCACGGACTCGTCGACGTCGCACAATGCCGTCACTTCCATTTTCCCACTGCCGACGAGCGACTGCAGGTCGCTCCATCCTTGGTTCGAACACCCGATGGCGGCGTGACGAACCTTGCCGTTGGGCGAGGCGGCGAAGACGCGCGAAGGCACGATGGTGGGGACGGCCAGACCAGCCGCGGTGGCGGCACTGGCGCGCATGAAGGAACGACGGGATCTCATGGGTTCATTGGTGACCGGTGAGGCTGACTTTGTCATCGGCCAATTTGGTTGAGCTGCCCGTCGCGCCCATAAGGGTCTTTGGGATGAGGGATCGGGGAGCGGTCCGGCGAGTTCAGGGCAGGCGAGTCCCCAAGCGGCTCCCGACGTGGGCATACAGTTCGCGGCTCCGGGCGGATTCACGGAGCAGATCGGGGGCGAGGCAAAGCCGTCCGGGCTCGAAGAGCGTGATGACGGAGGATCCGCCGAACCGAAAATAGCCTTTTTGCGCGCCCTTGGCCACGGGATGCCCCGGGCGAAACGTCTGAACCATGCTCCCGACGTTCGTCGCTCCCACCTCGACCACCAGCACCAGCCCAAACCGCTCAGTCCGCATTTCGGTGAGGACTCGCTTGTTTTCCCACAAATAGGCGAGCCGCTGACGCAGCGCGAGCGGGCTCACCGAATAGAGCGAACCCGGCAGCACCCGGGGCGCCGCTGGGACGCCGCAGACCGGGAAATGAAATCGATGATAATCGACCGGACACAACCGTGACAAGATGAGCGGGCCGCGCGAAAACCGCTCGGCCAGTTGCTGATCGCCGAGCAGCGTGGCCAGATCGAACCTCTGACCTTTCACGAAGAATCCATCCATCGCCGCAACCTCCGGAACCGCCAAATGGCGGCCATCCGCCGGAAATACCGCAGCGTCCGGGTCGGGATCAAGGGGGCGCACGCCCTCGCGCAACCGACGGTAAAAAAAGTCGTTGAAGCTGCCAAAGCGATCGGGCGGATCGGCAAAGTCTCCCGGATCCAATCCGTACCGCGCGATAAACGGGCCGATGAGGTCGCGGCTGCAGTCCGAATCCATCAGCCAGCCGTACAATCGAGAAAAGCCTCCGCGTTTGACCACGGTATGCAGGGCGGCCCGGCCCAGCGGGTGACCATAGACCCATCGCAGAAACGCCTCGCCATAGACTTGCTCGACCTCCTCGCGATCGGTGTGACGGTTGAAATACCCTATGACAGCGTGGTGTTTCATGAATGGGTGAGCGGGGCGGACGACCGCGAAGCAGCACCGCGGCGCCGCCGGCAGGCCGCCCGCAGCGCTCCCCCGGCCACTGCCGCCAGCGCCAGCGCCCCCGCCATCAAATAGGTACAACCTCCCCGCGTCCCAAACCTCCATCCATCCCAAATGGCAGTAAAAGTGTCGGCCGGTTCGTGTTGCGCCGTGACCACAAGTGAGGAACAGCCGGTGGCCACCAGCCCCAGAGCCAGCCAGGCGCCCGCGGGCCGCCCCATGGCCACCAGCGCACCGACCCCTGCCGCGGCGGCTCCAGCGCCGCCCCAAATCCAGGGAGCGGAGTCCATGCGCCAGACACCCCAGTACGGCCAGGGGTGAAAACTTGCCAGCCTCCCCCACTGGAACGCGAGGCCCATGAGCAGGACAAAGAGAATCAACTCCGAGGGTGAGCGCTGGTCGGTCCAATCGGCTTTCGGTTGGGCCACCTCGCACGTGAGCCGGACGTCGTGATGGCTGAGGATGACGATGAGAATCCAGGCTGCCAGCGCGCCGCCGCCCAGCACGGCGAGCGGCATCCACACCGGACGGGCCATGACCACCGAGGCCCACGCCTCCCACGGGAGTCCGGTGTCGACAACAACGGCCGTGGCGGAAACGAGCGACCAAAGCACTACGGCCACCAGACTGGCGAGGCAGAGATGCCGCGCCCAGCGTCGTGCCAGAATGAGTCCAAGCCCCAGGGCCAGGAGCCACCCCACCCGCACCGGATGCGCGATGAGCAGGCGCGCGCGCTCGGCCGGCGCTGGCGCCAGCGCATCGAGCCCGCCCGCGCCCACTCGCCAGACAGTTTCCCCAGCCATGGCAAAAGCCGATGCCAGCAGCAACAACCCGAGGA
The DNA here is from genome assembly GCA_046155625.1 of Verrucomicrobiales bacterium. Classification (GTDB taxonomy): domain Bacteria; phylum Verrucomicrobiota; class Verrucomicrobiia; order Verrucomicrobiales; family V1-33; genus CAJBME01. The sequence continues at coordinate 24,764 of JBJXFS010000348.1, forward strand.
TCGCCAGTGTCCAATGGCGATTGATCCACATGGGTCGCGCGGGCGGCAGAGTCGGCGGTTGTTCTCGCGCCAGCCGGGGTGAGCTGGCCATGATCTCGCGCAAACTGTCCGCGACCGGGCGCTCACTCAGGTCGATCGCCCGGGCGCCCGCATCAACATAATCGTCCGCGGCCGCGGCGAGCGGAGGCGGCGAGTTCGGTGAGAACGGCTGGGGTGCCGGAGGCGACGACATGGGGGCAACGTTGAACCTTATGGTGCGAATTCGACCGTGCCGCGCACGGGAAAGTGATCCGAGGGGAGGACGCCGTCCGGCGCATCATGCAGAATGGCGGCATCGATGATGCGGGTTTCCGGCGGGACCAGCACGAAATCGATGCGCCCGCCGTCGCGATTCCCATTGAACGCCTGCCAAGTCCCGCTCTCCGCCGCAGGGGTGTTTGGGTGGGCGACCTTCCAGGCATCGACGAGTTTAAGCGGTCCGTCGGTCAGCGCCGTGATGGCCGGATTGTCGGGCGTGGCGTTGAAGTCGCCCGTGAGCACGAATGGTCCCGCGGGTTTCCGGGCGGCGATTCGCTCGGCGAGCAGGGCGGCGCTCTTCTCGCGCGACGGCTGCGATTGGTGGTCGAAGTGTGTGTTGAAAAAATGAACTGTCCTCGCGCCGGCGGTCTCGTTGGCGCGAGCCCACGTGACGATGCGGGTAATTTGATTTCCCCAGGTCATCGAATTCGGAACTTCCGGTGTGTCGGAAAGCCAGAACGTCCCGCTTTCCTCGACCTTCCAGCGATCGCGGCGAATCAGCAGGGCGGCATACTCGCCCTTCGTTTTGCCGTCCTCACGGCCCACGCCGATCTCGAGATAATCGTCACCGAGCGATTCACGCAGATCATCGAGCTGGGAACGCAGCGCCTCCTGCAAGCCAACCACGTCCGCCGCCTCCCGACGGATCACGTCGATCACCGGTCCTCGCCGGGCTTGCCAGTTCTTTTTGTCCGTGTCACCGGCATTCCGAAACCGAATGTTGAAGGAAAGTGCCCTCACTCGCAGCGGCTGGGTGGATTCGGCGATCGCGCAGGCGGCGGGCGCCGCAGTCAACAACACGGAAAATCGACGACGGTTCATGGAAGAACCTCTCGACTGCCGCCGGCCAGTGTCAATGACCCGCGTCGCCGCGGTTACTTCACGAGGCGGAAGTAGCGCGCCGGTGGGCCGCCGGGCGCGAGGTCGAGCACGTTTTGGAAGTTCTCCACGATGGGGTCTTCGGTCATGGGCTGCCAGTTCGCGGGCGTCAGCGTGTCATTGAACTGGAGTTGCCAATTGTGACCCGCGATCCATCGGAGCCGCACCAGGTTGCCCTCGGTGCGCTCAACCGTGAGCGTCGGTTTAGCCGACTCAAGCAAGTTCACGCCAGCCTCTGGCCCGCAATCGCGAATGACGGCGTAGCGGACGCGGCTGAAGGCGATTTTGCCATCCACGACGAAACGGGCGGCGGCCTGCGGCCCCTGGTTCACGCCATTAAACTTGATGTTGGGGATTTCGACATACGAGTCGATCCATTGGCCCGACCCTTGCAGCGTGGTCCCCTGAGAGGCGGGAAGGAATACCAGTCCCAGCGAGCCGTTCGGGTTTTCGCGGTAAAAGACTTCCGGTCGGAACGCCCGCCCAGCCAGCGCCGGATCGTCGTAGTACGTGACGACCACGGCCAACCGCGCGTTCGGCTGGGAATTCGGCCCCAGTTTCGTATCGACGATGGCGAAGTTGAGATAGTTGTGGTTGAACCCGGGGGTGCCGTCGTCGAGGGCGGCGCGGACGGCGAAGCGCCGATCTTCCGTTGGGCCGGCTTCCTCTTGGATCATTTCCTGGTCGCCGCCGGAACTGCCGGGTGACAACCCGTCGAAAAGGCCATTGGCCAAGTCCATTTCCACAAAATTGCCGTAGACGCCATCGCAGGCGGCGGGATCGCGCGGGCAGTTGGCGAGTGGGTCCTGACCGGCGAGCGGGTGCGCGCCTTCGCGGAGGACGGCCATGTCGAAGCGGGAGATTGAGACCGGGCCACCGGTAAAGGCGAGGCGGACACCGCCGGTGAGGTTACCGGTGTTGATGCCGCGCAGGTTCACGCCAGGCACCACCCACGACTGGCGCATCCAGCGGCCACTGCCGGCGAGCGTGGCGCGATTGTCGGCCGACGCAAACCCCACGCCTCCCACCGCGTCGGTGGCAAACGCCTCCGGACCGAATCGGCGACCCGCCGCCGCCGGATCATCGAAATACTCGATGCACAGCTTCATGGTGACCGGTGGATTACAGGGGAGGCCGAGGTAGTTATTCGTGATCCCGAAATTGAGGTAATTCCCGAGCGGGCGGGCGGCCGTCCGTTTTTGGCCGACGGGCCCGATGTCCATCTCGATGGTCGACGTCTGATCGGTGTCATTGAGCAGCGTGAGCTCCTGGCCCGCGCCGCCAGCGAAATCCAGGAAGACGTAGTTGGTGGCGGGTTCCGGGTCGCAGGCGTCGGGCGGGGCGAATTGATTGATGTCGCCCGGTTCGCCGAACGCGCCCACGGGACCAAAGGCGATGGCGCGCACCGCGAGGTTCGTCACCGACTCCATTCGGATGGTCCCGCCGTTCACCCCGCCGTTTCGCAGGTCGCCACCCGCGTCCGGGGCCAGGCTGCCGACGTAGCGGCCGCCATCGCCGCGCGTGTTGTTCGGGATGCGAAAAAGAAACCAGTTCCACTTGAAATTGCGGCCTTCGAGCGGGATCGAGCCGCCGGCCGGGGCGGTCAGGTTGGTGGGCGGCAGGGTGCCGAGCAGGAAATGGAAATTGCGCGGGTTGCCAGTGCCACCGAGCACGGCGCTGTCACCGTAGACCTGAACCAGGATGTCGATTTCTGGTTCCTCGGCCCAGGCCGTATACTCCAGATCCGCGATATTGAGGTACAGCTGAGTAGCGCGCAGCCCGCTGAACCCTTTGGCCGTCATGGGTTCCGTGATCTGATCGCCCCCCGAGAGAATCTGAAGACTCGGGCTCCAGCCGCTCGCCCCCTCTGGCGCCCCAAACGCGTCATTGACCACCCCATAGTGAACGGTGGATCCGCCATCGACGGTCGGAGGCCATGCCCCGGGCGGGAAAGGGCCGGTTTCCGCCGGGGCCGGCAGGACCGAGATGAGGAGGAAACAAAGCGCCGTCGCGGGCGCCCACAACAGGGGGATTTTCATTCTGGGAATCGGAATGCTGGTTCCTCCGAGCAGACTCGAAGCCCCGCCTTCCTGTCAATCACAACCGGCGAGCAGATCCATGGCATTTGGGCTTGTGCCCGCGGGGTTCCGCTCATCCTGTCCCCTGAGGTTTTCCAGGCATGATCACATCGGCCCAGTTCTTCCACCACCCGGAAACGTTTCTCACCCAGAGTGGTGAGTCGTTGCCCGGGTTCACGCTAGCCTACGAATCCTACGGCACGCTGAACGAGGACAAGTCCAATGCTATCCTCCTATTCCACGCGCTCAGCGGCAGCGCCCATGCCGCGGGCCGCTGCGAGGCGGTGCCCGGCGTCCGCGACCGCTGGACCGAGGACGTTCGCGATGGCTGGTGGAACGAATTCATCGGGCCGGACAAGCCGCTCGACACCAACAAGTATTCCATCATCTGCGCCAACTACCTCGGCGGCTGCTACGGCTCGACCGGCCCGTCCTCCACCGATCCCGCCACCGGTGGCCCCTGGGGATCCAAATTCCCCCACCTCTCGGTCACCGACGTGGTGTGCTCGCAAATGCTCCTGCTCGATTCCCTCGGCATCGGCACGCTCCACGCCGTGATCGGACCGAGCATCGGCGGCCTCATGGCCCTCACGCTGGCCACGCGCCACCCCAACCGCGTCCGCCTCGTCATCCCGATCGCCAGTGGTGGCGCCACGACCGTGCTCAACCGACTCGCCCTTTTCGAGCAGATTCTGGCCATCGAAAACGATCCGCATTTCGCCGGTGGCGATTATTACGGCGGCGAGCCGCCCACTTACGGCCTGGCCCTCGCCCGCATGATCTCCCACAAAACTTTCGTCCACCTCGACACCATCGAAACCCGCGCCACCGGCGAAGTGAAGCAACCCGATGACCAACTTTCCTGGTACCGGCTGCGCGATCAGGTCGAAAGTTACATGCTCTACCAAGGGAAGAAGTTTGTCAGCCGCTTCGACGCCAATTCCTACCTCCGCTTCTGCGAAATGTGGTCCAGCTTCCACCCGCTCCGCGACGCCGGCATCACCTCCTGGAAAGACCTGCTGTCACCCTGCCGCGATCACTGTCAGCAGTTCCTGATCTTTAGCATCGACAGCGACTTTTGCTTCTACCCCGAAGAACAAGCCGCGCTGGTCAAACACTTGCGCGAAGCGCGCGTCGCCGTGCACTACCACACCGTCCACAGCGATAAAGGACACGATTCCTTCCTCCTCGAACCAGAACTCTACGCCCCCTTCCTCACCTACGCCCTCGAAGTCGCCCGCGTCGCCAGAGGGCAGGGGAAATAGGCGAGGCATGTGGGGTCGCCGGTCGGCGGTCGGCGGTCGGTATTCAGCGGGAAACGGGCTTGGCCCGATAGACGGGACGAGTAACGGACGATGGGGAAATGTCGGTGAGCGGAGTGTCCACTTCGAGGACGAGGACGAGGAAGATTCCAATCATCTTGAACAGGCATTTCCGCCAACGCGATCGTCGGTCGGCTTGAGCGAACCATCCTCTGCATCGATCGTCCTCGTCCTCGTCCTCGTCCTCGTCCTCGACTTCACCTGTGCGATAGGTCGTGTTCCCACTCAATCTCCGGAGCAAGGCGCCTGAACCAGCCCGGCACGACCGTCGACCTGGTGTTTCTACTGTTCGGGCAGTGGACCATGATTGTTGGGATGGAGGCTGCGTTTTTGCGGCTTGTTTTATTACGAGCTCAGCCGGGATCCCTGCTGCACGGATGGTAGCGGAATGTCGGAAGTGGTGGGGGGATCTGGGGATTACCGAGATTCCCCTTTGCGCGCAGGGGCGGCGTGGTGTTTAGGCACTCTTCGCATGAGCGAATCCATCCCTGGCAGGAAATTCAACCGGGTTGTCCTCAAACTGAGCGGCGAAGCCCTTCGTGAATCGGGCAGCGCCGACAATATTTCTCCCGAAATCGTCGAGGACATCGCGGTCCAGATCCGCGACGCCTGGGCCAAAGGCGTGCAGATCGCCTTGGTCGTGGGAGGTGGTAACTTCTGGCGCGGCGCCACCGCTCAGAATCGCGGCATGGAACGCGCGACCGCCGACTACATGGGAATGCTGGCCACCGTGATGAATGCGCTGGCGCTGCAGTCGATGCTGGAAGCGCATGATGTCCCCACGCGGGTGCAGAGCGCCATCCGGATGGACAACGTGGCGGAGCCGTTCATCCGGCGCAAAGCGGTGCGCCACATGGAACAAAATCGTGTCGTCATTTTCGCCGCCGGCACGGGCAATCCGTTCTTTTCGACCGACACGACCGCCGCCCTCCGCGCGAGCGAGATCGCCGCGGACGTCATCTTGAAGGGGACTAAAGTCGACGGGATTTACGATTCGGATCCGGTCAAGAATCCCGGGGCGCGGCGCTTCGATCGCATTACATTTCAGGATTGCCTCCAGCGCCAGCTCAAGGTCATGGACGCCACGGCCTTCAGCCTCTGTGAGGAAAACAACAAGCCGATTATCGTGTTCGACATGGGACCGCCCGGGAATGTCCGCCGCGCCCTGCTCGGCGACCCGATCGGCACCATCGTCAACGCCTGAGGGTTCCTACTTTCCCGCCGGCCGAGACTGCATATCCTCCGCTCAACGACCCGCAATCCCCGCCATGGACCCAAAAGCCATCCTCGCCTCCGCTCAAGACAATATGAGAAAAGCCGTCGACTTCGTGCTTCACGAATTCAACGGGGTCCGCACCGGCAAAGCGTCTCCCGCCCTCGTCGAAGGCGTCAATATCACCGTCACTATCTACGGCGGTACCCACATGAAGCTCAAACAGCTGGCCGCCATCTCGACCCCTGACTCCCGCACCATCTACGTCCAGCCCCACGACCCCAGCACGCTGCAGGACATCGAACGCGGGATGCGCGAGTCGAATCTCGGGCTCAATCCGATCGCCGATGGCAAACGCCTCCGCATTCCCGTTCCCGAACTCTCGTCCGAGCGCCGCAAGGAGATGGTCAAACTCATTAAGCAAATGGCCGAAGAAGGCAAAGTGCGCGTTCGCGCCGCCCGCCGCGATGGCCTGGAGACCGCCAAGGCCGCGGAAAAAGCCGGAACCCTGACCGAAGACGACCTCAAGCGCCTCGAAAAAGACATCCAGTTGGCCACCGACAACTCAGTCAAGGAAATCGACCAGCACGGTGCCCACAAGGAAAAGGAAATCCTGACCGTGTAGGCAGAACGCGAAGCGAGGTGCGGAAAACTTTTGGCGACAAAGCTCGGCGCACCGGGTAAACCCGGTACCCCAACCGGAAGCCTTGGGTTAGCTGGAGACTTCCTTCAGCCGCTGCTGGCTGTCTGTCGAAAGCTGATACCGCTTGAGCTTGATGGTGCGTCCGTCTTTCGCTTTCAGAGTGACGTCGTCGCCCTTGATGCCTTCGAATTTGGCTTCGATGGCCGAGCCCTTGATGCTCTTCCACGTCTCGTAGCCGAGCGCCGGTTTCGCGGCACTGGAGGACTTGGCGGGTGTACTGTCCGAGCCGCTGCCAGGAGGCGTGGTCTCGGATCCGCCGGGCTTGGCTTCGGAAACCACCACTCCGTTCTTCAGATCGTCCCGCAGATCGCGGCGAGCCTGTCGAAAGATGGAGCTGAAATCCTTGGTTTTGAGCGTGCTGTGGTCGTATCGCCCGTACACCTTTTCCCCTGTGGGGTCGGCGATGATCACGACCGGAATGGTGCCGGCGAGCTGACTTCGGATGTTTTCCGGCACGTTGCCGGATTGCCCGCTGTCAACAAAGACGACTTCACCCATGGACCGCACTTCCTTCAATACCGCCAAACTGACGGTTCCGGAACAAGTGCCTCAACTCGGTTTGAGCGATGAATCGCTGGCCACAAAAATCAGGCCGCGTTTACTCTTAGTGGCTTCGGCGATGGCCTTGTCGACTTCGTCCGCGCGATGCACCGATTTGGGCACATCGAAGGCGAAGGCAGGCCCCGCGACCAACGGCGCCAAGAGCACCAGGGTGGAGGACATTTTCATAATAGTGCACACCCTACCACCCATACGGAACGGCGCAACAGGACAATTTCGGCGGTCGGCGGTCGGCGGTCGGCGTAACCTAAAGTGTCTGTCACTCTATGGCACCGCTTCTCGAGGCTCGACGGCGGCTGCGGGCGCGCTACACTCGCGCCTCCATGCGCTGCTCAATCGATCCTTATGCTTGCCGATTCTTGGGGTTGATTCTCGCCGGAGTTCTCTGCGGGGCGTCGGGTGTGGGGGTACAGGCTGAAGCGCCGCCGGCTCCTGGAGCCGCGGTCCGACCGCTTTTTGACGGCAAGTCACTCGACGGCTGGGAAGGCAAAGAGAAACTCTGGCGAGTGGAGGACGGGTCTCTGACCGGCGGATCGCTGAAGGAGACGGTCAAGGAGAACGATTTTCTGGCGAGCACGAAGGACTACTCGAATTTTGTCGTGCGGTTCAAGATCAAGCTGACCGGGACGGAAGGCTTCCTCAATTCGGGCGTTCAGATTCGGTCGCAACGGGTGCCGAACAACTCGGAGATGATCGGGTACCAATGCGACTACGGCGAGCCGTCCTGGTATGGCGGCATCTATGACGAAAGCCGCCGGAACAAGCTGCTCGCCCAGGCGGACATGACCACCCTGCGTCCGGTCATCAGAATGGATGACTGGAACGATTACGTCATCCGAGCCGACGGCCCGCGCATCACGACCTGGATCAATGGCGTCCTCGCGGTGGATTACGTCGAGCCCGACCCGAAGATCGTGCAGACGGGGAAATTCGGGATCCAGGTGCATGGTGGCGGAAAAGCGCTGGTGCAGGTCAAGGACATCACGATTGAAGAACTACCCGCCAGCCCGAAACGCGAGGGGGCTCCCGAGCCGGTGAACCCCGCCAAGGAGTCGCCGCTTTCACCCGCCGAGGAAAAAGCGGCGTTTTCCCTGGCGCCCGGCCTCGAGATGGAGCTCGTGGTCGAGGAGGACATGGAAAAGGGATACGGCAAGTTCGTGGCCGTATACTTCGACCCGGACGGCCGGTTGTGGACGATGACGGCGCTCGAGTATCCGGTCGACGCCAACGAAAACCAGGCGGCCGCCGACGCGCTCTACGCGAGCCAGTCCAAAGACAAGGTGCTGGTGTACGATAGGGTCGACCGGGGCACCGACGGCGAGGCGCCGCGCTATGCCAAAAATCCAACGGTTTTTGCCGACGGGCTGGCCATTCCGCTCGGGATCCTGCCGTACCAGGGTGGGTGTTACGTCCAGCATGGGACGGACATTGTCTTTCTGCGTGATATCGATGGCGACGGGCGAGCGGACCAGCGCGACGTGGTGCTGACCGGCTTCGGCGTGCAGGATTCCCACTTGTTCCCGCATCAATTCACCCGTGCCCCCGGTGGCTGGATCTGGATGGCGCAAGGCGCGTTCAATTATTCGACCGTGACCGGCCCAAACCTGCCCGAACCCGTGAAATTTGACCAGGCACGCTTGGCAAAATTCCGCCGCGATGGATCGCGGTTCACCGTCACCAGCACCGGGCCCTGCAACATCTGGGGCCTCGTCATCAATGCCGTGGGCGAAACATTCATCCAGGAGGCGAACGACTTCGGCTACCCGGTCATGCCGTTTCATGAGTACGCCAACTACCCCGGCTGCTCAAATGGTCAGTGGAAGAGCTACGCGCCCGAATTTCCGTCCACTGCGCCCGAATTCCGCATGGGGGGAACCGGCCTGAGCGGACTCGCCCTCACCGACGTCGCCGGCGCCTTTCCGCCCGAATGGTCTGATGTGATGCTCGTGGCCAACCCGATTACCAATCGCATCCAGGCCATCAAGATGCACCGCAGCTCGGCCACCGGCACCGGCTGGATCATGGAAAAACTTCCTGATGTCGTCGTCTCCGGCGACCCGTGGTTCCGCCCGGTCGCCCTGACACTCGGACCCGATGGCGCCGTCTACATCGTCGACTGGTACAACAAAATCATCTCGCACAATGAAGTCCCGAGAAACCACCCGGAACGCGACAAGAAACGCGGCCGCATTTGGCGGCTGAAAGGCAAGGCGGAACCCGGATTTCCCGTGCCGGATTTCACCCGGTTGAGCGAGGGCGGACTGGTCGCCAAGCTCGGCGGCGCCTCGCTCGCGCAGAGCCACCTTGCGTGGCAGACGCTGGCGGACAAGGAGGTGCTGGCGCCAGCGACGACTGAGGCGTTAAGATCCCTTGCGACTGGTTCAGGAGAGCGGACGCGCAGTTCGCCACACGGGCCGATCCCCGATGGCCCGATCAATCCACGGCTAGCCTATCCCGAGGCGGCTCGCATCCAGGCAGTATGGGCGCTTCTGGAAAAGGACGGCCTGAACGCTGAGGATCTCAAGCCGCTGGTCGCCTCCTCATCGCCACGAGTCCGGAGCGAGGTGGTTGGTCGGAGTTTTGTCGCCGCCGCGAGTGCCGAGCCCGACCCCGACCCTCGCGTCCGCTTCGCCGCCATCACCAACCTCGGCGAGTCGCTCGTTGGACTGTCGCGGGAGCCGGCCGCGGTCGCCGTCGTCGAAAAGCTGCTTCGCCACGCCCACGCCCCCCTGCCCGGCCCCATCGCACCCTCGACGTCGACCAACAGCCAGATCAAAGTCGGTGCGGCCTACGAGCGCGAGTTTGAGCGGTACCTGGTCCGGCTGTTTCTGGAGCAAGTGCCCGATGCGGTGGCTCGCTTCCTCGACTCCGACGCCGCTTCGTCTCTCCCAGCCGAGAACCTCATGGTCGCGTGCCTTTCGCTGCCGCCCAAAGAATCCGCGCCTCGGGTCGCGCGCCTGTTGCCAAAACTGAATCGGGCGCCGAACGACGAGGAAATCCTGGGGCTGGCCGAGGCGCCGGACGACACCGATGTGCGCGCCGCGCTCGCCACCCTGGTCCAAACCCCGGCCGGCTTGGAGGCGCTGGTGCGGCAGCGGACGCGATTCGATGCGGCCGGACTGCAGCCGTTGCTGGTCCAGACGGCGGAAAAATTGTTGTCAGAAAATTGGGAAACGGCGGTGCGCTTGATCTCGGCATTCAAGCTGACTGCGCTGGAGGAGAAAGTCGCAGGCCTGATGGCAAGGTCGGAAGTCACTCCGCTTCCACTGCTCGCCACCCTGCGCGACCTCGGCAGCACGCGGTCGAAGCTCTTTATCGATTTCGCGAAACACGCCGACCCCGCCGTGCGGGACGTCGCGCTCGCCGGTTTGACGACCACCCCCGACGCCCTGCTCCCGCTCTGGCCGGGGCTGAATGCCGCCCAGCGGAAGCGGTCGCTCGACACGCTCTCAGCCACGCCAGCGGGCGCCGCCGCACTCGTCGCCGCCATCCGCGACGACCGCGTGCCGAAAGACGAATTGGACGGCGTGCTGGTCGAGAAACTGCAGGCCGTGCTCAAGGACGACGCCGCGCTTCAATCGCTGCTCGACTCGATGGCCGGTCTATTTTCCGAAGTGCTCGCGCTTAACGGCGAGGACACCGCCTTCGTCGACGCGAACCTGTCGCTCGCCGGACCGTTCACGCTGGAAACGTGGATCAAGCTCGATCCGGGCATCGGCAATGACGACAGCCTGCTCGGCGCGCCGGGAGTTCTCGACATCAATTTTTACGATTCCCGCCTGCGCGTCTGGATCGGCAACGGCTTGAACGACGTCATCACCGCGAAAAAACCGATGGCCGCCGACGTCTGGACACACGTCGCCGTGACCCGGGACGCCCAGGGAAAATTCGCTCTCTACCTGAACGGCGAACTCGACCAGGCCGACGGCCGGCCCGATCCAAGCGACTACACCGGTCTGGCCATCGGGCGCAGCACTGTGCCTCAAGGAACCGCCGCGCAAATCGCCGAGTATCGCGTTTGGTCCGCGTGCCGCACTGCGGACGAAATCCGCGCCGCGTTCGACCGCACCGGACTCGACCCGGCCCCGGCATACTACCGCCCGATCAACACCGCTTGGGACCGCCTACGCGGCCCGGCCCGCATGGTCAAGACCATGGATTTTCCTCTGCTCATGAGCCCGGAGGCCGCGCAAGCCATGGACCAAAAGTTCTCGCACTTCCGCGCCCTGGCAGAACGCCCGGGCGGCGATCCGGCCCGCGGCAAGGGGGTCGCCGCCGTCTGCATCGCGTGCCACAAGGTGGACACCGAGGGCGGCGAGATCGGGCCGACCCTGAGCGCCGTCGGCGCCATGGGCACGGAAGCCATCCTGCGGAACATCCTCACACCAAATGCCGCGATGGAGCCAGGCTACCGGGTTTTCCGCGCCGAACTCACCGACGGCAGCCTCAAGGAGGGGTTTCTCGCCCGCCAGGACCCCGACGCCATCGTGCTCCGACTCCCTGGCATTGAGGATGAACGCATTCCGACCGACCGACTGCGCAAAGCCGGCTTCACCCGGCGCTCACTCATGCCCGAAGGACTGGAAGCCACATTTACCCCCGAGCAGTGGACCGATCTGTTTGCCTATTTGAAATCTCTGCGCTGAGGTCCCAGCGCGAAGATACTCCAGGCACGCCCTCAACCCGCCCATCCCCATCTCCATGAAGCGCTACATCACCGCCGCCGATGCGGAACACGTCGACCTCGATTGGTGCCACGTCGAGTGGCTCGCCAAACCCGGCATGGTCGAGGCCAAACACCTCCTCCTCGTCCGCGCCACCTTTCCCCCAGGCGAAGCTCATAACTATCACTTCCACCCAGTCCACGAAGAAATCCTCTACGTCCTCGAAGGCGAAATGACCCAGTACGTCGGCGAACAGCACCGAGTTATTAAGGCAGGCGAGCTCGCCCACATCCCCGCCGGCTTGCCCCACGCCACCTACAACACCGGATCCTCCACCCTGCGCTTCCTCGCCATCCTCAGCCCCACCGGAGAATCCGGTCCCGACGTCGTCGACTGCTTCAGCGAAGAACCCTGGAAATCCCTCCGCCCACCCATCCCATACCCGTCCCAACAGAGCGCTTGAAGCCGCCGGTGGGACGCGACCTCAATGCCCCGCCACTCCCAGCCATCGCCAGTTCAATCACGCCCTGTTCGTCCGTGCAAAAATCCGCCGTGGCGTCGCGCCCTGCCCTCCAGGGCGGCTTGCGTGCCGACGATCTGGAGCTAGGGTCACTCGTTTCTCCCGGCTGCGATTTTCCCGCCGCGGCACCTTCAATCCCCGTTTCCAACCACATCCATGGCATTCGTCCCATCCACCAACCTCCGCAAAGGCCAGGCCATCAAGGTCAATGGCGAACTCGGCTTGATTCTCGACCTGGAACACCGCACCCCGGGCAATCTCAACGGCTTCGTCCAGGTCATCATGCGCTCGTTCAATTCGGGCAAAAGCAAAGACTTCCGATTCAATGCGAGCGAGAAGGTCGACGTCATCGAGGTGGACCGGCAGAAGTTGGAATTCAGCTACAGCGACAACACCGGATATCATTTCATGAATCCGGAATCGTACGACACCATCACCATGCCGGGCAATCTGGTCGATGACTTGAAAGACATGCTCATCGAAAACCTCCAGGTCGAAGTGCTCTTCATCGAAGGGAATCCGGTCAGCCTCGACCTGCCGCCCAATATCATCATGGAAGTGAAGGAAGCGCCCGAAGGCGTGAAGGGCGACAGCGCCAACAACGTCCAGAAAGCCGTCACTCTTTCGACCGGCAAAATCGTGCAGGCTCCGCTCTTCATCAAGACGGGCGACAAACTCATCATCGACAGTCGCACCGGCAAGTATCTCGGCCGCGCCTGAGGACGAACCCGCCCGAGTGGACCGGGCCGCGTCATGGAACTTGCGTCTCGCCGGTTTCCCGTACCGTGCGCCCCCCCATGCCCGTCGTCATCCGATTCACATCCGCCGCCGTCACCCGCCTCTTCCTGGCCAAGGTGGGCAACCCCGTGCGCGACGAGCCGCTGCAGACGTCCAAGCAGGCCTTCGAAGTGGACATGGAGGAACGCGAAGTCCTTACACCGCTCTTCCTCAAGCCGTTTCGGAACCTCATGGCCCACCGGTTCCAGCATCACTCGTCACTGAAAAAACACGAGATGCATGGACTGGCCAGCGCCCTCTTCGCCGCTCCCAGCCGTCTGCTCAACCACGGCACCGACATCGCTCGCCGCCTCTACTCGAAATCGAACCACCCGAACATCAAGTCCGGTGACCTCTGCCTCTCGCTCATCGACGACATCGAAATCGAGGGCCGTGTGACCAACGCGCTCTGCATCCTGAAATCAGAAACGATCACGCCGTTTCTGAGCATCTCGGCCGAGGACGGCGATCTCAAGCTCCACACCGCTGAAGGCATCAATCCCGAAAAGATCGACAAAGGCTGCCTCATCGTGAACCACTGGGCCGATCAAGGGTACTACGTGCTCACATTTGATCGCTCGGGTGGCGAATCGCGCTTCTGGGTGCGCGATTTTCTCGGACTGCAGGCCGTGCCGGACTCCGCGTTTCTGACCAACACCTACGCCGAACTCGCCGTCGCCGCCGTCCGCCAGGAACTCGACGCCGCCACTCCTCCCGAAGAAGCCAGCCGCGCCCTGGGTGAAGTCGTTTCGTATTTCGACGATCGCGAGTTCTTCGACCTCGAGGAATTCGAGAAAACCACCCTGAAATCCCCACAGGCCGTCGCCCACTTCACCGAGGAACGACAAAAACTCGAACAGGAACGCGGACAGGCGCTCCAAACAAACTTCGAAATCTCCGCCAAAGAAGCCAAAAAAGTCCGCAAACAGGCCCAGTCCATCGTCGCCCTCGACACCGGATTCGAAATCCACATCAAACCCGAGGCCGCCACCGGTGCCGATTGGCTCCTCGAACGCGGGCAGGACGAGGAGAAAGGCATGAAATATATCAAACTCTACTACAACGAGGACGTGTCGACGCGCTGACGGCCGGCGATGGAGCGAATGACCCTTCAAGCACCGCCATTCAGGCGGGCGCGAAGCAAGGCGCGAGAAGCAGTGCGCTGTAAGGCTTCGCCCTCCGGGGAAACCCGGCGGTACACCAACCGGCGGTATTGGATAAAAATACGCAGTGCCTGATGAAAAGGACAGGTCATCGAGGGCGCTCAATGGTGCCATCATCACCGTGGGTCCCATACGAGCGACTGTCGGAATCCTTTACAGCTGTCTGGAAAACTTTACAAAAAGCACGGGCTGGAAACCGCGACTAAAAAAATGTGAAGAGCCGTCAATAAAATTCGTAAGTAATTGCATTTCAAGCATATATGAATTATATCGTGAGTCAATTGATAGTGTTCATGTGAACTTTGGCGCGCATGCTGCTGCACTTTTCTGCCATGCCGTGGGCCTCTCCGCTCCGGCCAGCAAACATAAACACCATACACTCTATGAAGACAAAAAATCCCCTGCGCGCACTCGCTTTGGTAGGCCTGGCGACCTTGAGTACGGTCCCAGCCGCGCATGCCGCCCTCCCATTGTACCCCACTCCCGGGGTGATAAACGCTGCAACCTATACCTTCACCGCTAGCGGCAATGGACCGGTGACGGCGTATTTCGCCGGATCGACCGCCGGTTACGGCAGCGTCGTCGGCTTGAGCATCAATGGTGGTCCCGTGACCCTCTGGGGTCTCCAAAACAACAGCACGGCTTTGGGGACATCATTCGTCATGGGAAACGTCAGCCTTGGCGACAACTTGGAGTTTATCTTTTCCGTCGACACCGGTAACAGCTTCGGCCCGGCTGATCCCGATAACCCGTCGTACTTCCTGAGCAGTGACGAAAACGACAACCCAGTCGCGGGCTCGCAACATATCTACTCCACCGCCTATGCCGGAGGCGATTTCGGCATCCCTGCGGGTACCTACGTCGGCGTCGAGGACATTTCACCGCTCACCGACCCGGACAATGATCTGGACTATGATGACCACCAATTCGTGTTCACGGGACCGGGCCTGAGCCAGGTGCCGGAAGGTGGATCAGCGGTGGCGCTGCTCGGTCTGGCGTTGGCGGGCATCGGCGCGCTGCGTCGCCGGATGAAATAATTCCTTCCCCAAATCCCCTGACGACGGGCGCCTCAGTCATGAGGCGCCCGTTTTTTTGGATACTCGCCGATGGAGGCCACACAGAGGGACAGGCAAATAATTCCCGGCCATTTTTGGCGGCTATTGCGTCTCCCCGTCCTGCGGAAAAAAGCGATTCAGATGAAAAACGAACAACTGGGTGAAAGAACCGGTATGCGGCGGCCGTTGGGGCGGTGCTTGAGACACCGGCGCAGGCGCGCGGGATGTCGTCAGCCCACTCCACGTTTCACTCTACCGATTCCATGTCCCGACCATTTCTCCGTGCCGCGTCGTTTTCCCTCGTCTTGATCGGTGGCCTGCTGGCGCAGGCGGATCGCGCCACTCCGCCCCCCGCCCCCTCAGCGGCTCCGACCCCACCGCCCGCCTCCCCACCTTCCCCTCCCGCCCCCGTGCCGCCGCGACCCGATCTCACCAGTCAGGTCGCGGCGGTGACTTTATACCGCGATACGGCGCGCGTGACGCGGGGGGTACAAGTGCCGGCGGGGCGAGCGGGCGCGGGCGAATTCATCATTTCCCCGCTTCCGGCAGCCACGATGCCCGAGTCGGTGCATGCCGATCGGGAGGCCGGGATCACGGTTCGTTCCGTGACGTGCCGTCCGCGCGACCCGCTCAACCCGGACCACTTGAACGCGGAGGTCGCGCGTCTCGACCGCGCGATCCGTGAAACCGAAAGGACGATGGCCATGGCGCGCAATGAGATCGCCCTGCGCCGGATCCGTCAGGAGTACCTGCGGTCGCTGGGCGAATTCGTCGCCCCTGCCGCCGCCCAGGAAATGACCCATGGCGTCCTGCAGGCGGACGAACTGGCCAAGGTGACGGCAATGCATTTTCGCGAGTACGAGACCGCCTCGCAGGAAATCCTCGACAATGATTTCGACCTCCAGGACGCCGCGGAGAAGCTGAATGCGCTGCGCGGCGAACGCGAGAAGCTCGCCGCCGGGCCGCCGGTCACCTTTGAGGCCGTCGTTCACCTGGATGCCGGAGAGGGCGGTGGAGGTTCGTTTCAACTGCATTATCTCGTGCGCGACTGCGGTTGGATGCCGTCGTACAACGTTCGCGGCGACACGCGGCGCAACGAGGCGGAGATCGAATTCAACGCCCTGATCCACCAAGTCAGCGGCGAGGACTGGGCCGACACGGCGCTCATCCTGTCGACCGCCTCCCCCGCCGCCGCCGCCACCAATCCGCGACTCGAACCGCTTTATGTCGCCCTGGCACCACAGGGAGAAACGGGAGCCCTGGCGAGCGCCTACGGAAATCACCCGGCGCGCCCCATCGCGGGACTGACCGACCGACCGGGCGTTTCTTCGGCCGGCGACCAGGCGCTGCAGTCCGCCGCCAATGATTCCGCGGCGGGAGTGCAGTTGATCGAGCTTTCCAATCGTCTGAGCGACCTGCGCCGCCTCGACCAAGTGGGACTCGGCCGCGATCTGGCCATCGACTATGCCTTGGCGCAGCGGGCGACCGTGGTCAGCCGCCGGCAGTCGCAAATCGTCCCCGTCCTCCGTCATTCCACGGCCGCCGCATTCCAACACGTGGCGGCCCCAGTCCTCACGGCCGCCGTCTTTCGGGAAGCCATCGTCGCGAATACATCCGACCATGACTTGCTCGGCGGACCTGTGAGCATCTACCTCGACGGCGCCTTTACCGGCCGCCACATGCTCCCGACCATCGCCCGAGGTCGGTCCGTCACTCTCGGATTCGGCGTTGACGGCCAGCTCCGCGCCCGGCGCACCCTGGCCGATCGCAATGAAGATGTGCAAGGCGGCAACCGCCGTGTCACGGTGACCACCGAAGTCGTCATCGACAGCTCGAAGGACCAGCCAGTCATCGTGCATGTCCGCGAGCGCTTGCCGCACTACGAGGACACGGCCAGCCTGCGCGTCACCCTGGGCACTCTTTCGCATCCGCTGAGCGAAGACAGCGATTACGTGCGCTTCGAGCGGCCCACAGGACTGCTTCTCTGGTCACTGCCGGTCAATCCGGGCACCGGGGCGCAAGCCACCTCCCTGCGCTACGCCTACGCCCTCGAATTCGACAAGAATTTGGTGCTCAGCGACGTCAGTGCCGATCAGAAGGTGCGCCTGCGCGAGGCGTTTCAGCACCAGCGGGCTTATCGAGAAACTTCCCCGGATTGAGCACGCCGCGCGGGTCGAGCGCCCGCTTCAGCCGCCGATGCAGATCGACGGCGCCGGGCCCGACGGCCTCGGCAAACCACCGACGCTTGGCCAGTCCGACGCCGTGTTCGCCGGTGATGGCGCCGCCAATCCCGATGATAAAGCGAAACAGGGCATCCAGCGCCTCGTCCGCGGCCCGGGAAACCGCCGGATCCGCCATGTCTCCCACCATCAAGTTCACATGGATATTGCCGTCGCCGGCGTGGCCAAAACAGGCGATCGCAATCCCGCTCCGCGCCTGCAGATCATCGCAGAAGGTCACGAGCTCAACCAGCCGGCCGCGCGGCACGACGACATCCTCATTCAGCTTGGTCAGCCCGGTGTCGCGCAAACTGTACGAGAACTCCCTTCGCTGATCCCACAGGCGTTCCACGGCCGCCTCATCAGTGGCCGGCACGACCGCGAGAGCGCCGAGGCTGACTAACAAATTCCCAATTTCCGCACTCTCTTCCCTGACCGCGGCCGGTCGTCCGTCGACTTCGAGCATGAGAAGCACGTCTCCGTCGGGCAGGGCGTCCGGTCCGAGCCGGCGCCGGGCGGCGGCGATGGTAAAGCGATCGGAAATTTCGAGAGCCGCCGGCAGATGACCGGCCTGGAAAACCGCCTGCACGGCGGCGGCCGCGTGCGTGAAATCGGCAAAGGTGGCGGTCAGGCCGGCGCGGGCGGGCGGGTGCGGGATGAGGCGGAGGGTGGCTTCGGTGACGACGCCGAGCATGCCTTCGGAGCCCACAAACAATCCGACCAAGTCGAAGCCGGTCTTGTTTTTGTGGCAACGGCTGCCGACGCGGGCGATCGATCCGTCGGCCAAAACGACCTCCAGACCGAGGACGTAGTGGCGCGTCACACCGTACTTCAAGCATTTGGGTCCCCCGGCGTTGGTGGCGATATTGCCGCCGATCGAACACTCTTTGAGACTCGCTGGATCCGGTGGGTAATACCACCCGAGCCGGCGTGCCGCCGCCTGCAGATCGCCGGTGACGACGCCCGGTTCGACCACGGCCACTCCGTCGGCCACGTCGATCTCTTTGATCCGGTTCAGTCGGGCCAGGGAAAGCGCGATTCCCCCGCGCACCGGCACGCATCCGCCGACGTACCCGACGCCCGCGCCGCGCGCCGTGACAGGGATGTCGCGCTCATCCGCGAACCGCAGTACCGCCGCCGCATCGGCCGTGGATTCTGGAAAGACCACCACCTCCGGCGGATGCGCCGCAAACCATTTGTCCCCGCTGTGGGTGCTCACAATCTCCGCCTCAGCCGTCGCCTTTCCAGCCCCTAGGAGGGACGTGAGCTCGCTGAGCAGGGATTCGACTCGCATGAGGCTGCCATAATCGTCATCCGACACCCGCGCAAATTGTCGGAGTCAGTTGCCACGTCACGGCGGATTTTCGCGTGGGATTGGTTGCGCCGAATAGGTTAATGATCGGAACGACGCACCAAGCGCATGAGAGTGGGTGGCATCGCGGTGGGACGCGACCTCCCGGGCGCGTAGGCGGTGAAGGCGTACCATCCGGGAATGGTCACCACTTCTCGAATGATGGTCGCGTGATTCACACCCGGAGAATTCCCGATTAGCGCGGCTTGGCTCATCGCTTTTTCTGGCTTTGGGTACCGCCTGAGAAGGTGAGGAGGCGCTTCTTTCGCCACGCTCCCACCGCCTACGAGCCCGGGAGGTCTCGTCCCACCTCCAGCCTGAATCGCCCGCTTAAACCTGGTTTCAAAGGGTGAAAAGTTTAAAACAAGATTCGGAGAGAGAGATCACGGAACCCCAATTCTGGCGCGGTAAAACCGGCGGGGGGCGGCAGGAGAGAGCGGGGGCAGGCCGCCCGTTTGGGTTCCGTTATCGATCACGGAATGGAGGGTTGCGCCTGTGAGCGGAGGTCCGAGGTTGAGCCACTGGCCGGTGGTGAGGGACGACGTCCATTGTGGCTGGATCGACCAGTTTGGCTGAGCGGGGAAGGCGAGGCGGATGGCGGGGGTTCCAGCGACATCGACTACGGTGGGTCCCTCGAACCGGTACTGCGAAGCGCCATTGTTGGGCAGAGTCCCGATCTTGAACTCGGCGGCATTGTTGAAGCCGTCAGCGTCGGGATCGTCGGTGGCCGACCATACCAGCGATCCGAAATGGGTGATCTCCCACGAGTCGGGCAGGCTGTCGCCATCGGTGTCGTCGGCGGTGGAACCGCCGATGGTCAGGGTGCCGGGACCATCGACGAAGTGGAGCTGCTCGGCCGGGCTAAGCGAGGCGAAGGTATAGGTTCCCTCGGCGATTGGGGTGGTTTCCACGGTGATGCTGCGGAAGTGAACGTTTTGAGCGAGGGCGATGCGGGCCGGGTTGTTGCCTCCCGTATTGTTGAGCAGGACGTGGGTGTGGGGGGCGTGGAGCGGGGCGGTTGGCTCAAGCAGGGCGCCGGAGTGGAGGCGGAGCGTATTCGGCGCGGCGGCCGATCCGCCGAGTGCCGTGGCGGTGGTCGTGATGAAGCCCGTGCTGAAGACATCCCAGTCGCCCGCAAAGCCGGCGTTGTCCCCGGAGACAATCACGCGGCTGGCGAGGTTTGGGGCGTCGCCGGCGCCATTCGCTGCCACGGTGAGGGGCGCGGATCCGGTCAAGGTTGCTGAGATCTCGAGACCTCGATTGGGGCCGCTGGGATTGATGGTTGATGGGGCCGCGACTTCGATGGCGCCCGCCAGCGTGCGCGATTGCAGCACGCCGGGATTGGCGTTGTGGGATGACTGGATTTCCGCTCCGTCCAGGATCAACCGCGGACAGGTGGCGACAACCCCGTTCGCTCCATTGTGAACCAGAATGGCGCGCGGGCCGAGGGTGAGGGACCCGCCACCGAAGACGGCATGCGCCTGGCCGTCTCCCGTGGCCAGCACGCGGGCGAGCGAACCGAGCACGGCATAGGCCTTTTCGGGAGTGGGGGAAACCTGATCGCGCCAGAGGGCCGGATGATTCCAGCCGGGTTCGGGACTGACCGATCCGCTGACTGACGTGAGCGCGAGCACGGGGGAGGCCGGGGGCTGGGCGAAGGCCAGTGTGATGTCTTGGGTCACGGTGCCGGCAGCATTGGTGGCGCTCAGCGTGAACGTGCGCGTGTCGGCGGGCCGGTTGCCATGGACCGCGAGATCGAAAAACAAGTCGCTGCTCGTCGGCGATTCCTGATGGACCTCGACCGCGAGCGTGTTCGCTCCCGTTTGGAAAGCGGACGATGGAATGACGATCGTGGTGGTGGTGTTGAGGGTGGTCGTGGCGCGCGTGTCGAAGCCCGCCCCTTCGGGAAGGTGCGGGTCGCGATACACCTCGACCCCGTTGATGTAGATGGCTGCGGCATCGTCCCGGTACAGCTCCAGCGTGTAGCTCGCGAAAGCCGACGGGTTGGCCACCAGCAGTGATCGCCTGAAATAGGCGGTGATGTGTTTGAGAGGCAGGTCCGGACCGTAATCGATCGAAGTGGCCGGCGCGCGTCCGTCGTTCGGGTCGCCATAGCCGATCTCGGCGTATCCGCGTTTCCACGCCGAATCGTCAAAGCCGGCGGTCACCCAGGGGTGAGGATTGGTGCCCGAGCCGTCGTAGGCGCCCAGATCTTCGCCGGAGTCCAGATAGGCCCAGAGGTCGAATGGTTTGATCAGGATACGATCGAGGACGCCGTCACTGGCCTCGATGGCCAGATTGAAGCTGGCATCACTGGAGTTGGCGGCGCTTTGGTGGACTTGCACGGCCAGCAGGTTGTTGCCCTCGACCAAAGCGGCCGCGATCGTGCTGGGATCGGCCACGACGATGTTGGTGTCATTGATCAGAAAGGGCAGCCCATTGTCGCCTTCGTGAGTGACGGCCAGGGTGTCGAAATCCACCCCGCCGGCCGGCATGTGAGCCCGTGCGATCTCGATGCCGTTCAGGTACACGATCATGCCGTCGTCGTAATTGGCCGCGATCGCGAAGTCGATCAGCGAGGCGGCATCGGTGACGACGAACGATTTGCGAAACCACAGGGTGATCGGTTTGTTGCTCGGATCGAGGCCGAAGCCGGCCAGTGTATTAGCGCCCCCGGCGGTGTTAGTATTGTTGTTGTAGCCGAGCGTGCCAGGTCCTCGTGTCCAGTGGGTGTCATTGAAGCCGGCGGTCATCCAGGCGGCGCCCGGATCGCTGCCGTCGTCAAGGTATTTCCAGACTGTCCCGCGGGGGAGCAACGTCTGCAGTCCGGGCGCGATCACCCCCTCGAGCCGCGCGTCCACGACGATGTCCGAACTGGTGGCATTCGCCTGGTGGATTTCCACCGCCAGCGTGTTCGTCCCCGACCGCAGGCGCGTCACCGGCACCTCGACCCGGAAAAACGTGCCGAATTCGCTGCCGCCCACGGCGGTCGCGCTTGCGAAAGTACCGGCTCCCACGCTGCCATCCGGCAGGTTGTGCCTCAGAATCTCCACGCCATTCAAGTAGGCGACGGCGGCGTCGTCGCGCCGCAGACTGAAGTGGAGTGTGCGAAGTTCCGCCAGTTGGCCGGCCGGCGC
Organism: Verrucomicrobiales bacterium; assembly: GCA_046155625.1. GTDB lineage: Bacteria > Verrucomicrobiota > Verrucomicrobiia > Verrucomicrobiales > V1-33 > CAJBME01. The sequence continues at coordinate 46,703 of JBJXFS010000348.1, forward strand.
ATCGAACGACTTCCGAAAATACGTGGTCGCGAATTTGGCCGCTGGATCATTCGACTTGTTCGGGTGCAGCGGGTCATCGCTCGGCAGCGGGCCGTACCGCAAGTCGGACGTCTGGTCGGTGGGGGTGGCGGATGAGGAATTGTCATTGGTGTAGCCGAGTGGCGCCTGACCTGTCAGCCACTCGGTGTCATCGAAGTCAGGGTGAAACCACGCGGCCGCGCTCGCTGGTTGGTCGGAAGGCCCCAGGTCGGCGCCCGTGTCGAGATACCGCCATGTTTCGCCATTCGCGACGAAGGTCACGAGGCCAGGCGCGCCGACCGTTGCGGATCCGGCGTCGGGGACCACCCCCACGCCTGGGCTCAGCGTGACCGTGGTGGCGCCCGTCACCTCCCACAACAAGGTCGGCTGGCTCCCGAAGGCCAGGGGGGAAGCGTCGGCGGAAGCGAATGACTCGATGACCGGCAACTGGGCGGTCAACGGCGTCGTCGCCACCATCAGGGCGATCGTCGCCCCCGAAAGGCGTTGAGGTTTCATGATGGCGCGCGGGGTAGGCTTGGGAACTATTTGCTTTCCTTCTCCCGCTCGCGCTGGGCTTTTTTCTTTTCCCGCACTCGTTCTTTCTCCGCTTTTTCCTTCTCCTTGGCCGCTTGTTCGATCGATTTGGCGAATTTGGCCGATCCGCCGTAGCTCACGAGTTGCTTGAGCACTTCCTTCCCGAGTTTTTCGTTGGAGAGGATGCTGTGCAGGCCTTTGAGGTTCGGGCGCTCCGCCTTCAGTGTTTCAATGGTAGCGGCGGGCAGGCCCGTGGCCTTCAGTGCGTCATCATCACCCTTTTGGACGACTTCCCACAGCTTGCCCGCCGTGTCGCCCTTGAGCCGCCGCGTGTATGGCTCTGCCTCTTTCCTCAGCTCCTCCTCGGCTCTTTCGCTCTCCGCCTCCTTCTTCTTCGCTTCCTCGTCGCGTGCCTTCTTGGCCGCTTCGTCCAGAGCCGGTGGGCGCTGAGGCACCGTGTCCTCGCCGACGAGAATTGAGGCGCCTAACCCGAGGGTGGCCAAAACAAGGAACGGAATGAAGTGGCGTTTCATGAAATCAAGGGGGTGAGAACAAGCCGACAATGGCAGAGAGAATTATCGCCCATCGCGGGGCGCGGGCCAACGGATTTCATCGATTCACCATGCGTGCAAAATGGATCCTGGTTGAGCCCGCTGTAGGACCAACCGAAGAAACATGCGTTCATCCGCATCGCCCTAACAACCCTCTTTGACCCCTGTATTCCGTCGCTCCCGGGCTGGAAATCCTCAGCCGCGCGTGAGAGTATAACTCTCCTTTCCGTCCTTCATCGACCAGCCATGGGCGCCGAGTTCGGCGCGCAGGGAGTCGGCGGTGGCCCAGTCTTTGGCGGTGCGCGCGGCCCAGCGTTTTTCGGCGAGGGCGCGAATCTCGGGGGGCACATTGGCGGCGGCGTCCTCGGCCACGGCCGGCAGGGCGAGCCCAAGCGCGTCGACGACGATGAACCGGACACCGGCGAGCGTTTCGGCGGCTTCGTCGGGGGTGAGTGAGGCCGGGGATGTCTCGTTCACGAGGCTGAACAATTGACCGAGAGCCTTGGGCACGTTGAGGTCATCGAGAAGCGCTTCCGAGGCCGATTGCACCGGGGCGGTCAGGCGAGGATCGGCTGGGGTGCCGGCGGCTTGGCTTTCCAGGGCGGCGGTGAATTTCGCGAGGCGGGCGAGGGCGGACCGGGCGCCGGCGAGGTTCTCCAGGGTAAAGTTGAGCGGCTGGCGATAGTGGCCGTTGAGGAGCACCCAGCGCACGGCCATGGCGTGGTGGCCCAGTGCGGCCAAATCGTCGAGCGTGTACAAATTGCCGAGCGACTTGGACATTTTGCGGCCGTCAACCAGCAGGTGGGTGACATGAAACCAATGAGCGCAGAGCGGGCGGCCCGTGCAGCACTCGCTTTGGGCGATCTCGTTCTCGTGGTGCGGGAAGACGAGGTCCACGCCACCGGAGTGGAGGTCGAAGGTTTCGCCGAGGTACTCAAGGGCCATGGCCGAACATTCCAAGTGCCATCCAGGCCGGCCGTCACCCCACGGGCTCGGCCAAAAGTTCTCGCCGTCGTCCGGTTTGCGCGCCTTCCACAGGGCAAAGTCGGCCACGCCTTCCTTGTCGCTCTCGTACTCGTCGGTGGCCACGGTGGCACCGTGTCTGAGCTCCCGGGTGTCGAGGTGCGACAAGCGGCCGTAGTTTGGAAACGACGCGATCTTGAAATAGACTGATCCGTCATCGGTGGCGTACGCGTGGCCGCTCGCGATGAGTTTTTCGATCATGACGATTTGCTGCGGGACATGGGCCACCGCGCTGGGTTCGACATGGGGCGGCAGGCAGCCGAGGGCGGCGCAATCGGCGTGGAATTTGTCGCGCCAGACGGACGTGAACTCGACGAGCGACCGGCCCTCCGCCTGAGCACCGCGGATGGTTTTGTCATCGACATCGGTCAAATTGCGCACGTGGCGGGTGGCCAGACCGGTCCCATCGACGACCCGGCGGAAGACGTCCTGCACCACGAACGTGCGGAAATTCCCGATGTGCGCCGGTCCATAAACCGTCGGCCCGCAGCAATAGAAGCGCAAAGTTTTCCCGTCGAGCGGGACGACCGGGCGGTTCGCTCGGCTCAGAGTGTCGTAGAGGTGCAATGTCATGCGGTGGGAATGGAGCTTACAGACAATCGAGCAGGTCGCGATCGCGATCGGCGCTGGCGAACAGGTCCTGCTGGATCAAATTTTCGAAGAACCCCTGCGCGAGGTCTTGCGCATTCTCCAAAGACACCCCGGTTCGCCGGCTGTGATGGAAGACCCGCTGCCAGTCAATTCTGGCCAACTCCTCGCGGGCCAGCCGCATTTCCCGCGTATCACCATAGCCGGCGCGCCAGACAAGGCTCCAGCGGGTCGGTTGGGTGAAGTCGGGGTCCATCGGCAGCGGCAATCCCATCCAGACAATCGGAGGGACCGCTCAACCTAGAAAGGGACATTTCAACCACGCAAATCACGAAACACACTAAAAATTACTGAGTTAGAACAAGCGGCCTTGTCATCCATCAGATGGACGGCAATTGTTGGCTAACGCTTTGGTTTTTCGTGTGTTTCGTGTATTTCGTGGTTCCCATCCC
>JBJXFS010000352.1:0-29489 GCA_046155625.1 Verrucomicrobiales bacterium
CCCCCGCCCTCCCCCCAGACCCCTACCCACTCCCCTCACATGACCCACACCCCCATTGCCAGTGCCGGCCCCCGAAAACATATTCTTATCAGCCCCCCCTCCCGGTCCCGTCATGGCCGTCGGACGCGCGCTGGATCTCGCGCCGTTGCGGATTCCCGGACTGAAATAGTGGGCTTAGTTCTCGGTGCTCGAATTCAAAAAGACACAGTAACGGAGCGCGGACCATGCTGAATCTCGCCAAACGAATGGCCACCTGCCTGCCCCAGTCCTGGCAGCATTCCCTGCATAAAAGCTGGTATGCCTGGCGGATTCGCCGCGGCTCATTTATCCACCAGGAACCAGAATACCAACGGCTCACCGACTGGCTCCGCCCGGGGGACATCGCCCTCGATATCGGAGCGAACATTGGCATTTACACAGCGAGGCTCTCGCGACTTGTCGGGGAACGCGGACACGTTTACGCCTTCGAACCCGTTCCCATCACGTTCAGTTTTCTGACCAGCAACGTCGACAGATTTCCCATCCGCAACGTGACTCTGCTGAATGTCGGCGCCTCCGATGCCAGCCGTCTGGCCCGGATGGCGATGCCGCTGACGGATACCGGACTGCCCGCCACCGCCCTTGCGCAAATCTCCGACGACGCCGGCACGATTGACGTCCATTGCCTGCCCATCGACGCATTGTCCCTCCCCGGTCCGGTGCGGCTCGTCAAGATCGACGTCGAAGGACACGAGTTTCCGGTGCTCAAAGGCATGGCCGCACTGCTTGAGCGTGATCAGCCCCGTTTGATCGTTGAAGGGCAGGATGCGGAGATCCGCGCCTGGCTCGAGCAGCGCGGCTATCAGGCCCGGGTTCTCTCCAACTCGCCCAACACCATTTTCGAGACCGCTCAGACCGCGTAATGCCCGCCGCTCTTGCCCAAGCCGCTTCCCCATTGCGACTGTTGACCGTCGCGCCGACGAGCAGTCATCCGCCGATGATGGGCGATGCCAAGCGCATTCATCGCCTCGCGCGCGGCTTCCTGCGGAATGGCGTTTCGAATGTCTACGTCGGCAAGGATTTCATCTATCGCTGTGATGAGGATGTCCAGCAAATCGCCGCACGGAAGTTTCGTGAATGGCCTCGCGCCCTCACGGGGATCGAAGCGCTCCTGCGATGCGGACATTATAACGAAGTGAAACATTGCACCCGCCGCTGGCTGAATTTCGTCCGACCGCACTTGGCGAATCCGGCCTATAACGCCGTCTATTGCCACTTCCTCTTTACCTACCCTCTCATCGCCAGCCTGATTCGCCAGCGTCCGCTGGTGATCGACACTCATAACAGCGAATGGGAATGGTACGACTCGTTCGCCAAGTCGAGCCGCAATCCGTTGATTGGTCAGGTCTGCCGCTTCTCCAAAAACCGAGCCTCGGCGATCATGCGCGAGCTTCCCCGTGGAACGCTCATGGCCCACGTCTCTGAATCCGATGCAGCGGCCTATCGCGAACGACGGCCGGACTTAAGCCATATCGTCGTGCCCAACGGCGGCGACCTCGAACCGCGCCAGCGCACGCCGAACTACCAAGCCCCCCGCAAGAAGTTATTATTTTTCGCCAGTCTGTATGGCAAAATGAGTTATGACGCCCTGAGGCACTTGGCGACGTCGTTCTGGCCGCTGCTTGAGGATCATGTGGATGTGATCATCGCCGGAGCGCATCCCAGCGGCGCGATTCAGGAGTTGTGCCGCGAGCATGATTGGGAGTTGCGAGAGAACCTCACCGAGGAACAGGTCACGGCGGTCTTCGAGGAAGCCCACTTCTCAATTCTGCCGTTCACCTATGGCGCGGGGAGCAAGCTGAAATTCTTTGACGCCTGCATGCGCGGCGTCCCGGTGCTCTCGACCACTCACGGCGCCTGTGGACAGGATTCCCCGCCCGCGTTCGCGACTATTTCCGATGACCCCATCGCCTGGCGGGATCGAATTCTGTCCACGATGTCCCTCGCCCCCGACTGGCGCGCTCAAGTCGAAAAGTTCGGCGAGACGTTTAACTGGACCTCCATTGCCGGCCGCATGATCGGCCCACTCGAAGAGCGACTGGCGGAACTGCGGGGAACCGCCCCCCAAGCCGCCACTGCCGGGATGTGATTAGCGATTCCGGCCGCCGGCCGCACCCTGACCGCACCGCCGCCTCCGGCAACCCCACGATCATAATCCCCTGCACTTCCTTGCTCGGCGCGGCATTCGGTTCAATTTCACCTTCCACCGCCTCCACGCCCTTTGGCGCGATGGAGTACAACTTGGCAAGAGTGGACGGCATGACGCCGCCGTTTACGCGTCCACGCGCGCGATCCGTTCATCAAAAGAAGGGAATGCGGCCCATGGGAGATCTCTACAGGCTTTCGAGAAATTGGCGGTAAAACCTCACCCCTTGCTCGAGGGCTTCGATCTCAATGAACTCATCGGCCGTGTGGGCTTGGGCGATGCTGCCGGGGCCGGCGGCGACGCTGGGGATGCCGCCTTCTTCGGCGAGCCAGGCGGCATCGCAGAACCACGGGGCGCCGACGAGCGGTGCGCCCAGGGCCGCGAGCCGGGTGACGAATGGGTTGTCGACGGGCGTGTCGAGCGGCGCGCAGCTGGACCCTCCTTGAATGGTGACTTTGTCGGTGAGGCGGGCGGACTCGGCCCACTCATCGAGGATGCGCCGAACGCCGTACCGGTGCAGGGCCGGAGTTTCGCGGATGTCGATTTCGATGACGCAGCGGGACGGCACGATGTTCGGCCGCGTTCCCCCGCGGATGGTGCCAATGTTGACGGTGGGCGGCCCGAGCACGGGGTGGTCGAATTCTCCGCTGCCGAACCGGGCGCGCAGGCCGGCGGAAAGAGCGATGATGACGGGCACCATGTCGAGGATGGCACTGCGTCCGCGTTCGGGCGTGCTGCCGTGGCAGGCGACGCCGCGGGTTTCGAGCGTCAGCCACGAACATCCTTTGTGGGTGTGCACGACCGCACATGAGGTCGGCTCGCCGACCAGGGCGAAGGCAAATTTCCCGGCATGGTGCTTTGCCAGATGGCGCGACCCGTATTGGCCGGTTTCCTCGCCGATCAGCCCGGCGAACGAAACGGCGCTGTCGAGCGAGTCGAGGCGCGAGGCCCCGATTGCCTCGAGCGCGGCGAGCATCGCGGCCATGGTGCCTTTGGTGTCGCAGGCGCCGCGGCCGTAGATCTTCCCATCCCGGATCTCCGCGGCAAAGGGATCGACCGTCATGCCCTCGACATCGACTGTGTCCGTGTGCGGAGCGAGCAGAAGGCGCGGCTTCGATCGTCCGTGGTTGGCGAAATGGCCGAGCACATTGGGGCGGCCGGGCAAGACCTCCTCCAACGACACCTCCGCGCCGAGCGTGCGCAGGAAATCCGCCGTCCACTCGGCCACGCGCTTCTCCCCGGAGTAGGGTGAGTCGGGCGCCCCGTCCGGATTGACGCTGGGCAGCCGGATGAGGGACTGGAGGATTTCGACAACGCGCGACACAGACTTTAGAAAGTTGGAGCGGGGCAGGGGCTCATTCGACCAGAAAACCGCCGTGGGCTTGGCCTCGATCGGCCGAGGACGGTATCCCTAGTCGCTGACGGACACATTCGTATAGGCAGACGCCAGCGGCGACTGATACATTGAGGCATTCGACCGTGCCGAGCATCGGGAGTTGGACCAGATGGTCGCACTTTTCCGCGGTCAACCGTCGCAGGCCCTGGCCCTCAGCGCCAAGGACCAAGCCGATGCGGCCGGTGAGGTCGAGGGCGTAAAAGTCGTCGGTCGCCCGATCGGTGGTGCCCACAAGCCAAAGCCCCGCTTCCTTCAGCCGGTCCAGGCAGCGCGCCAGATTGGTGACGGTGACCAAGGGGGTGACTTCGGCGGCTCCGGCGGCGACGTGGCGGGCGACTTCGGTGAGCGAGACTGACTTGTCCCGCGGCACGATGACGGCGAGGGCGCCGGCGGCATTGGCGGTGCGGAGACAGGCTCCGAGGTTGTGCGGGTCCTGGACGCAATCGAGAATCATCACGAGCGCATCCGGCGTCTGCGCGCACAACTTGATCAAGGCATCCTCGTGAAGTTGCGCGGGCGGGCGGCCAAGCGCGGCGTGGGTTCGGCGATCGGGTCGTCTCACGATTGCGAGCATGACGCGGGTGGCGGCGGAGGAAAGTGGGAGTTGCACCGGGTCCCGGGGTCGACGGCCGCTTCTCCCTCGCTACACTGAGGCATGGATCTGTCGTTTTCGCTCTTTGCCCGGAAGTTCGACTCAAGCAGCGGGATCGTCTCACTGATGGACGATCTGGGCCGGGCTCTGAACGAACGGCCCGACATGCTGATGCTCGGAGGCGGCAACCCAGCCTCGGTGCCGGCCATGCAGCAGCGCTGGCGCGAGCGCATGGCAGAGTTGCTCGCCGATGGGCCGACCTTCGACTCCATGCTCGGCAATTATGACCCGCCGCAGGGGAACCCAAAATTCGCGGCAGCATTGGCCGGGCTGCTCCGCCGCGAGTTCGGCTGGTCGATCGGACCGGAAAACATCGCCGTCACCCTCGGCGGCCAAACCGCGTTTTTTTTCTTATTCAACCTGCTCGCGGGCACGACCGAGGTCGCCGGCCAACGCCGGCACCGGAAAATCCTGCTGCCGCTCTGTCCCGAATACATCGGGTATGCCGATCTAGGATTGGAACCCAACCTCTTCCTCGCCTGCCGACCGGCCATCGACTGGCCGCACGGCGAGGCAGCGCGGGAATTCAAGTACCGCGTCGACTTCGCGGCGGTGGAATCCGCTCTCGCCACCGGCGATATCGCAGCCATGGCCGTATCCCGCCCGACCAACCCGACCGGAAATGTGCTCACCGACGCGGAGATCCGCCGATTGGCCGCGCTCGCCGATCAGCACGGAGTTCCGTTGATCATCGACAACGCCTATGGAGCGCCGTTTCCCGGCGTCATCTTCACTGAGGCCTCCCCGTTTTGGTCGCCCTCCACCATCCTGACGCTGAGCCTCAGCAAACTTGGGCTGCCAGGCACCCGCACCGCCGCCGTCATCGGCCCACCGGAAATCGTGCGCGCCCTGTCCGCCATGACCGCGGTCGTCGGGCTCGCCAACACCAATGTCGGCCAGCAGCTGGTCCAGCCGATGTTGGAGAGTGGCGAACTGCTCGACCTGAGCCGCACCGTGCTCCGACCATTTTACGAGCAACGCAGCCGTGCCGCCCTGGCGTGGATCGATGAATTCTTAGGCGGCGCCGGCGTCGACTACGCCGTCCACGCCAGCGAAGGCGCCTTCTTCCACTGGCTCTGGTTGCGCGACCTGCCCATCCCGACCCGTGCGTTCTACCAACGCCTGAAAGAACGCGGCGTCCTCGTCGTGCCCGGCGAACCGTTCTTCTTCGGCCTCCCGGACGACTGGCCGCATTCGCGCGAGTGCCTGCGCCTCAACTTTTCCGGCCCCCCGGACGTCGTGCGCGAAGGGCTGCGCCGCATCGCTCAGGAAGCCGCTCAAGCCGGGTGATTCGAGTTTGCCACCGCCCGCCGCCCGTCGTCGTGTCCGGTTATGCCTGGTTCAATCTGTTCCCCCTGGCGGGGTTAGCGGACTTCCGCCTTCAGCAAGTGCCGTCGCAGCAGGTCGAGCACCGCCTGCGAAGTCATGGTCTTGAACATTTCGCGATCGAAGGGAAAAAACTCGCGCAGGGCGATGAGGTGCGGCACCGGGTTTCGTTCGGCCGCGCTTTCGGCCGGAGGTGATCCAATCGTTCGGCGTGTAGAGGCCAGGGCGATCCAGACGGTGCCGACCGGTTTGACTGCAGTGCCACCGTCGGGGCCGGCGATGCCTGTCACCGCCACGGCGTGGTGGGCGCCACTCGCGTGCAATGCGCCTTCCGCCATGGCGCGCGCCACAACTTCACTCACCGCCCCGTGCTTCTCGATCAGCGCGGCGGGGACGCCGATGGCGCCGGTCTTGGCTTCGTTCGCGTACGTGACGAACCCCCAACCAAAAACATGCGAGGCGCCCGGCACATTGGTCAGGCGATGGGCGATCAGGCCGCCGGTGCAGCTTTCCGCGGTCGCCACTGATTCGCCGCGCTCGCGCAGCAACCGCACGACAACCTCCTCCATCAACTCGTCCGTCTCGGAGAAGAGCCGGTCGCCGTAGGCTCCGCGGACCAGCGTGCCGCAGGCATCAAGCGCGGCGGGGGAGCCGATGGCGCGCAGAATGACCTCGCCGGGACGGACGCAGTAGCCCAACTCGGCAATACCGGTCGCTAGCAGAGGATGCTCCAAGGTCTCGGCGACTTGCGCTTCTCCGAGGCCAAAGAGTTTGAAATTTCGCAGCTGCGGCGGCTCGGTCTCCATCATGCCGCGCAACATCGGCACGACATGGTCGTTCCACATCGGGTACAGTTCCCGCGGGGGTCCGGGCAGAAGAAATAAATGCGGCGTGCGGGACACGCCGGCAATCGCGATGGCCTGGGGAGGGATGTGCAATCCGGGTGCGGTGCCAAAGGGATTGGGCAGGACGCGGGCACCCCGCGGCACTTGCGCCTGCCGATACGAATTGGCATTGAGTTCGCGACTTCGGCGCGCCAGGTAGGCGCGAATGTGGTCAAGCACCCCAACCTCCTCCGCCAGGGGAAGGCCTAGCAGGTCCGCCGTGATTTCGCGGGTGATGTCATCGCTGGTCGGCCCCAGCCCGCCCGTGACCAGAACGACGTCACTGCGCGGAATCGATTCCAGCAGCGCCAGGCGAATTTCGTCGCCGTCGGGAATCCCGACCTGACGTTGGATGCGCAGTCCCAGCTTGAACAACTCACCGCCCAGCCAGTGGGCATGCGTGTTCAACGTCTGACCCAGCAGCAACTCGGTGCCGGTATTGATCAGGTCAATGCGCATGCTCGCCAATCGACGCGTTTCGCGTCCCCCCACAGGTCTTCCAGAGCGTACATGGTCCGCTTCTCCGGGTGAAACGCGTGCACCATGAGGATCCCATAGTCGAGCACCACCCACTGGCTCTCATGGTTGCCCTCGGCCGTGGTGGGCTTGACCCCCTGGCTCTCGGCCATGCCGGCCCGCACTTCACGAGCGATGGCCTTGAGATGTGGCGCGGACGATCCGCTGCAGATGACAAAATAATCGGTGATCGATGAAACGGCGCTGACATCCAGCACGATGATGTCCTCCGCTTTGATGTCCTCCGCCAATCGGGCAGCGACCACGGCCAACCGCAGCCCTTCTTCTTCGACTGGTTGAGGGCGTTTCGCCGTCGCCTTGCGGGCCGGCTTGGCGGCCGGCATCGCGTGAGGCGCGGCCTTTTTGGCGGGTGGGGCGGCCTTCTTGGCCGCGGATCTGCGGCCTGCGGCTTTTTTGGCGGGCATCGGGGCACCGTCAGGATGCGCACCGCAATGTCAAGACCGACCCCTAATAGTCTTCGTCGCGGAAATGAGTGCGCACGCGGTCGGCCTGACGCAAGAGCGCCTCTGAGTTCAAGCGCAACCTTCGGCAGAGTTCACGAGCGAGCGCCCTCAGGACGATGTAACCAGCGGCGCAGTCCTCCTTGACGAAGAGCTCGAAATCCGCATCGCTGATGGTGAAGGCCTGCACCGGTTCATGGCTGACCACCACGTCAGCGCTCGCCGCCCTCGGGTCAATCAGGTTCATTTCGCCCGCGGTTTCACCGGGCCCAATCGTCGCGACTTTGATGGTGTCCGCCCGGCTCCGCACATACACGTCCAGGTGGCCGGATATGACGAACGTCAGCTGGTGATGCGGCTCGCCTTGGACGGCGATGTAAGTGCCTGGCTTGTAGACTTCGAACCGGCCGGCAGCCGCCAGTCGTTCGCGGAGCGTCTGATCGAGTTCGGAGAAGATCCCGAGGGCGGGGAGTTCAGGAGCGTCACTCATGGGATGAAAATGGGAAATGTCTCGGCCAGGGCGCGTGAACCCGGAAACGATGTGGTAAATTCCCGGCGGCATCGGGAATGTCAAGACGCGGGCGTCGTTAGGGAGTGGGCCGTCCATCGGCGCAGGAAGCGCCCGGTTTCGCTCGCCGCGCAGGCCGCGATGGCTTCCGGTGTTCCCTCGGCCACCAGGGCGCCGCCGGCCGCACCTCCTCCCGGTCCGAGGTCGATGACCCAATCGGCGGAACGAATCACATCGAGATTGTGTTCGATGACAATGAGGGTGTTCCCGGCGTCGCGCAGACGAAAGAGGACACCGAGCAATACATCGATGTCCTGGAAATGCAGCCCGGTGGTTGGCTCGTCGAGCAGGTAAAGCGTGCGGCCGGTGGCGCGTTTGGCCAGCTCGGCGGCCAGTTTGAGCCGCTGCGCCTCGCCGCCCGAGAGCGTGTTGGCGCCCTGGCCGAGCCGGAGGTACCCGAGCCCGACCAGGCAGATGGTGCGGAGTTTTTCCGATACCTGGGGCACGGCGCGGAAGAAGGCGGTCGCTTCCTCGAAGCTCATGTCGAGCACTTGGGCGATCGAGCGGCCCTTGTAGGTCACGTCGAGCACATCCCGCTGGTAGCGCCGGCCGCCACACGCCTCGCAGGTGACAAACACATCCGCCAGAAAATGCATGTCGATGCGGATCTGCCCGTCGCCTTCGCACGCTTCGCACCGCCCGCCTTTGGTGTTGAAGGAAAACGTCCCGGCCGTGAAGCCGCGGATCTTCGCCACGGGCAGCGCGGCAAAAAGCTTTCGTATCTCGGTGAAGACACCAAGGTACGTCACCGGATTGCTGCGCGGGCTGCGGCCAATCGGGTCTTGGTCGACCACGACGAGTTTATCGAAATGCTCAAGCCCCGTGATCTCGCGATGCCGGCCGGGGACGTCCTTGGCATGGTAAAACCATTGAGCCAGTGCGCGCCGCAGGATGTCATCGACCAGTGTGCTCTTGCCGCTGCCGGAGACTCCGGTGACACAAGTGAGCAGCCCGACGGGAAAGTTCGCCGTGAGTTTCTTGAGATTGTGCTCGGCAGCATCGTGAACCGTGAGCTGACCGGCGGAAAGCAGGGTTTCGCGCCGCCGCGCGCCGCTCCCGACCCGGAGTTCGCCCGACAAGAAGCGGCCGGTCAGCGAGGCCGGATCGCGGGCCACGGCCTCGGGAGAGCCGGCGGCGAGAAGCTGGCCACCGTGCGGTCCGGCGCCCGGACCCAAATCGACCAGCCAGTCGGCCGCGCGCATCGTTTCTTCATCGTGCTCGACGACCAGAACGGTGTTTCCCAGATCGCGAAGGCGATGGAGCGTTTCGATGAGCCGTTCGTTGTCGCGCTGGTGCAGGCCAATGCTCGGTTCGTCGAGAACATAGAGGACGCCCGATAATCCGGACCCGATTTGAGTCGCCAGCCGGATGCGCTGCGCTTCGCCGCCGGACAACGTGCCCACTTCGCGGTCCAGCGTAAGATATCCGAGCCCAACGTCCTCCAGAAACTTCAGCCGGGCGGAAATCTCCTTCACCGGCTCATCCGCCATGAGTTGCTGGGTCGCCGTCAACTCTAAGCCGGCCAACCATGCCCGCGCTTCCGTGACCGAAAGAGCGCACCATTGGTCGATGGCCTTAGGCCCGCCGGAAACCGGGGGGTTACGGAAAGCTTCCGTAGCCCGCTCGGCCCGGGCGGGAGTGGAAGCGTGAGAGCTCAATTCTGCCACCGTCTCGCCGGGGCCCGGGGGGTTACGGAAACCGGGGGCCAGCGGGCGACTCGTGAGCGTCACCGCCAGGATTTCCGGTCGCAGGCGACGGCCGGCGCAGCTGGGGCAGGTCCGGCCGCGCATGAAGCGGGCGATGTGGCGTTTGAGCGCTTCGCTTTCGCTGGCGTCGTAGAGCCGGCGTGCCTGCGGGACGAGTCCTTCGAATGGTTTGGCCAGGCTGCGGGTGGTGCCGCTGGTTTTCCATCCGGTCTTGACGGCGGTGGTGCCGGTGCCGTGGAACAACGCGTCGCGAAACGCAGCGGGCAAAGAGTCGAACGGGGCATCCCTCCGGACCTGGAAGTGGGCGGCCAAGGCCTCCAGCTCTTGTTTATGAATCCCGAGCATGGTCGGGTTTCCGGACCACCACGATTTCACGGCTCCCTCGGCCAGAGACAGCGATCGGTCCGGGACGAGCAGATCGGGATCGGCTTCGAGTTGCACGCCGAGCCCCTGGCAGTCGGGGCAGGCTCCGAGAGGGCTGTTGAACGAAAAGTGCCGCGGAGTCAGCTCGGCAAGCCGGAAGCCGGTTTCCCCATTCAGAAATGCCGTGGTGAAGCGGTGTTCTCGCCAGCCGGGCGGCGCCTCGCCCGATCGCTCGTCGATCAGCGCCCAGACTTCATCGCGGCTCCAGCGCAGCGCGGTGCGGACGGAGTCGATCAACCGGTCGCCGTCATCAGGACGGATGGCCAGGCGATCGATGACGATTTCCACGGGCGGCGGGGAGCCCGAGGCGAAACGCCAGGGTGTTTCGCGGGACGCTTGCTCCGCGGCGAATGACTCCAATTCATGCACCGTGCCGTCGACGCGCAGGCGAACAAAGCCTGCCTTTTGGAGCCGCGTCAGCAGGGGGCGGAGGTCGCCGGTGTCTCCGATTTCCGCGACTGGCAGCGGGGCGAGGATCATGAGGCGCGTCCCTTCCGGCAGCGCTTGCAAGGTGGCCGCGATTTGCGGGATGGTGTGGCGTTGAAGCGGGACGCCGGTCGCCGGATCGTGCGGCTGGCCGCAGGAGGCGTACAGCACGCGCACGTAATCGTAGATTTCGGTCGTGGTCGCCACCGTCGACCGCGGGTTCGGCGCGCTCGTCCGCTGCTCGATCGCGATGGCCGGCGACAGTCCTTCGATGGCGTCAACATCGGGTTTCTCCCAGCGCTCGAGAAACTGTCGGGCATAAGCCGAAAGGCTCTCGACATACCGCCGCTGGCCTTCGGCGTACAGGGTGTCGAAGGCCAATGACGATTTTCCCGACCCGCTGACACCCGTGATGACAGTCAGCTTGTTCTTCGGAAGCGAAAGCGAGAGGTTCTTCAGGTTGTGCCGACGCGCGCCCGTGATCCGGATCCAATCGTGTCCCCTCTGGCCGGCCGCCGCTCCTGCCGCCTCGCTCATTTCTTGACGATCGTAAACCTGAGCTCGGCGACTGCTTTTCCGGCTACGCTGAGGGAGAACCCATGCGCTCCCTCCGGATCCCCGTCCTCCAGCGTCCACATGCGCCACAGAAAATCCCAAAACGTATGCGTTTCCGTTGTCGTCGACGTCAGTCCGTCATCCGAGATTTTGGTCGTCTCCGGATCGACCGTCCAGGTGCCATTCTTTTTCGGCAGAGTGAATTTTTCCACAACCTCCACCTCATTCTCGGTCGTATCGACTTTCAGCACCCAGCCAAATCCCTGCCCCACCTTGTAGGGCACTTCCTCCGAGGGCCGAAACAAAAGCGGTCCCGTCCGGCCGTCCTTTTCGAAATATCCCACGCCGGCGTGGGTAATCGTCAACGTCTCGGAAATCACCACCGGCTTCTCCAGCTTGATCGTCTCGAGGTTCGACTTCGTGATCATCACCGTCGTGCCGCCCGGCCCGCGGCTGAACAACTCAAAGCGCGGTTCTATCGACGGGTCCGCCGCGGTCGCAGGGCACACCGTGGCGGCCCCCAAACAACCCAGCGCGATGGCGGTGGTCAAAATTCTCCTCATGGCGCGGAGCATACAACAAATCGGCCGATCGGCGACCAGTATGGATTCCGCGGCATGGCGGCCCAGCCACTCCCAGTCGCTGTCCCTCGGCCGTCCTTTCCCCTTCCGCTCACGCCGTCACCGGTTCCGCGGCGAGGCCGAAGACTTCGCGGGCATCGCTGACGTGGCCGGTGATCGCGGCGGCGGCGACCATCACCGGACTCATGAGGATGGTGCGACCGGTCGGGCTGCCCTGGCGGCCTTTGAAATTGCGGTTGGACGAGCTGGCGCACAGCTGATCGCCGACGAGTTTGTCCGGATTCATGGCCAAGCACATCGAGCAGCCGGCGCCGCGCCACTCGAAGCCGGCGTCAGTGAAGATTTTGTCCAGTCCCTCCTTGGCCGCGAGCGCGGCGACAATCTGGCTGCCAGGCACGGCAATGGCCTTCACGCCGGGAGCGACATTTTTCCCTCGGAGGAAGCGCGCGACCTCGCGGAAGTCGCTGAGGCGGCCATTGGTGCACGATCCGAGAAAGGCGACATCGATCTTGGTCCCCTTGATTGGCGCCCCGGGGGCGAGTTGCATGTACTCGAGCGCCTCTTTGAGGCTGGCGCGTTGGCTGTCGGTCTCGAGGTCCTCAAATCTCGGGATCTTTTCCGTGACGGCGCACCCCTGGTCTGGGGAAATTCCCCAAGTCACGCTCGGCGCGATGTCCTCGGCGCGAATGTTGACGATGTCGTCGTAGACCGCGTCCGGGTCGCTGGCGAACGAATTCCAGCGCTCGACCGCGGCGTCCCAATCAGCGCCCTTCGGCGAATACGGGCGGTCCTTCAGGTACTCAAAGGTCTTTTCGTCCGGGTTGACATACCCGCAGCGCGCCCCGCCTTCGATCGACATGTTGCAGACCGTCATGCGTTCCTCCATGGAGAAGGCGTCAAAGACTTCGCCGCCATACTCGTAGGCGAAGCCGATCCCTCCTTTGGCTCCCAGAAGCGCGATGATGTGAAGAATGACATCCTTGGCGTACACCCCGGGTCCAAGGCGCCCGTCCACATTGATGCGGCGCACTTTGGCCCGGGAAAGCGCTATCGTCTGCGTGGCCAGCACGTCCCGGACCTGCGTCGTGCCAATGCCAAAGGCGATGGCCCCGAAGGCCCCATGCGTCGCGGTGTGCGAATCGCCGCACGCGATGGTGGTGCCGGGTTGCGTGATGCCCTGCTCCGGCCCGACCACGTGGACGATCCCCTGCTTGCCCGTGCTCAAGTCGAAATACGTGATGCCAAAATCCTCGGCGTTCCTGCGCAACTCCCGAATCATTTCCGCCGCCTGCGGGTCGGCGAACGGCTCTTCCTGGCGGTCGGTCGGCACAATGTGGTCGACCGTGGCGAACGTGCGGTGCGGGTACTTCACCTTCAACCCAAGGTCTCGCAACATCCCGAACGCCTGCGGGCTCGTCACCTCGTGAATCAGATGAGTCCCGATGAGAAGTTGCGTCTGGCCGTTCGGGAGCGTGCGCACCGTGTGCGCCTCCCAGACTTTTTCGAACAAGGTCTTGCCCATTGAAATAGGATTGCGTGAATTGCCTCCGGAGCGGAAGCCCCACAGGACCGGAATCCCGCGGAAACGCGGACGCTAGCACACGTTTCCACAATGGGAAGTGGATCGTATGCAGTTCTGGGTTCTGGGTTCTTTGTTCTTCGTTTTTCGTTTTTCGTTTTTCGTTCTTGGTTCCGGGTTTCTGGTGCGAATGAGGGATGACCGGGATGGGCGACGCGGCAGCACCGCCCGTTGACACCGCGGCGGGCCATGTCTATCTCGCATGTGAGATGGTGGCGGATCCATCAGGTTCATTGCGTTCGTTGCGGGTGTGTTTCGGCCGGCTGGCCACGCGGCTGGTGGCGGACGAGCACGGCATCGCGGTCGATCTGGCCTTACCCCATCTGGCCGGGCCGATGGAAGAGGTGGTATTGGCCATTCCGGGGGGAGTCGTCGAGACGCCGCTTCCGGGTTCGGTGTTGCTATCGGGTGGCCCGTGGATGGCCGGTGCCTTTGTGCGCCCATGGCACGGGCCGCTCGACGAATTGTCCGCCTCTCTCTACCGCGAATTGCTCCTGCATGCCCGCGGATGGAACATCGGGAGGGTCTGGAACTACGTCCCCCACATCAACAGCGAGACCACTGGCCTTGAGAATTACCGCCGATTCAACCTCGGTCGCTGGCAGGCGTACCACGACTCCTTCGGAGACCGATGGACGAACCATCTGCCGGCCGCTTCCGCCGTGGGCTTGCGCGAGGACATGCTTGTGACGGTGTTCGTGGCGACCCGGGCTCCGGTGGAACGGATCGAGAATCCTCATCAAGTGCCGGCTTGGCGTTACCCGGCGGCTTACGGCCCGAAGGCACCGAGTTTCGTGCGTGCGGCGCGCACCGAGGCCGGTGGTCAGCGGTGGTCGTGGGTTTCCGGTACAGCGAGCATCCGCGGTCACGAGTCGGTCGCGCCCGGGGACGTGGGCGGGCAGTTGGCGGTCACTCTGCAAAATCTCGATGTCGTATTGTCGGCGTTGGATCTGCCGCCGTTGGGGACGGAAATGCCGGATGGCTCGGCCTCGCTGGCCAAAGTGTATTTGCGGCGGCGCGGTGATTTGGCGGCGGTTCAGACACACCTCGGGGCCGTCGCCGATCAGGCATTTTTTCTGGAAGCGGATGTCTGCCGGGCGGAGTTGGAATTGGAAATCGAGGTCACCGTCTCAACGATGACGGCCGTCACGCCCAGTTGTGGGAATTTTTCGGAGATCGCGGCATCTCGCTGATTGCATCGGGAAGCAGGGTGCCTAGCCTTCTCGCGTGCACAAATTGCTGCGGTCATTGAGTCGCTGGTCGGGGCTGATGGGGATACTCTCCGGGCTCGCGGCCCCGGTATCAGCATTCGCTCAGCAGCCGCCCGAGCCGTCTCGACTCAAGGAATTACGCCAAGCGTATCAGGCTGAATTGGCCGGGCAGGCCGCGCCAGCGCTTCAGAAATACCGAGAAGAGCTGCTTAAACTGGAGCGTCTCTGCGTCGGCAAGCGCGACTACACTATGGCGGCAGCGGTGAAAAACGAGCGACTGCGCGCGGAAAAACGGCTGACGGATCTGGCCAAGCGGTCACCGGCGCAGGCGACCGTCCGGCCCTACCCGGGCGGGCCGATTACCTTGGCAGCCAAGGAAGCGAATACCGCGGGTGGCGTGGTTTTTAACAAGCAGAAGGACGCGCTCGAGGGGTGGAAGTCGAAGGAAGCCAGCGCAACGTGGACGCTTCCATTTCCACTCAAAGCTGGCGGCTACGAAGTGGTCCTGGAGATGGCCTGTGCCCCGGGCAGTGGAGGCAAGATCACGATCAAAGAAGACTTCCATACACTGACCCGCACCGTCACGCCGACCGGCGGCTGGGATGAATTTACCAGCCAGACGCTCGGGACCTTGCGGATCAAGGCCAATGCCACCGGCCTGAACATGTCCGCCTTGACGGTTGAAGGCGACGGGTTGTTCCTTCTCCGAGCGGTCAAACTCGTGCCGCTCAGCGAATCCAGCCCGCCATGACCTTCCTTTGCTCCATTGGCCCTCGCAGCCCGATTCTCGCCGGGCTGGTAGCCGTGGCTGTTCAGGTGGCGAGTGCCCAGCGGCCGGATCCCGAGCTGACCAAGCTGCGTGCTGAGCATGAAAAATCCCTGGCGTCGTCTAGTCGATTAGTCGATGATATTCATCGACTGACGTTGCGACAACTGGAGCGCGAGCGCGCGGAGGCCGGCGACTATGACACGGCCGCGCTCGTCAAGGAACGCCTGGAGGCCATGGAGCGGAATCCCGGGGCCGCCGCCATCGTGCCGCCCCCATTGACGCACACGCTCCCGGCGGCGCGCGCCCTCACGCGGGACGGCGCCAACACCGAAGGCGGTCGGGAGTACGTGGATTTCCGCAAAGCGGGAGGCAAGGCTCTCTGGGATGTGCTGGGCTTGGGGAAGGGGACGTTTGAAGTTTTCTTAACTTACTCCGTCGGGCTGCCGCGGTTCGACGAGTCAGCCTTGAGCGATGATTCGTACGACCCGCCCGACGCGCCGGGCGGCGCGATCGCCTTTAGTCAGGCCACTGGCTTGGCGGGTGGAACCGCCCCGACGCTCGAAAAACGGGTGGTGAGCACCGGGGCTTGGGACAATTTCATCCGCGAGAGTCTGGGGCGGTACGAATTTCGCAATGCCTCGCCTACGGTAAAATTAGAAGCCACCAGCGCCACCGAGGGCGGCGTGCTCCGGCTTCGGCAGATCGAGCTCGTCAAGGTTGTCGGCACCGCGGAATCAGCGGGGCCGAACCTTACGGATTCGGAACCGACCCGCCTCCTCCTGGACCTGCAAGCGCGCCATCGGGACGTGCTTCGCGGCATCACCGAGTCGCTCCGGCCGCGATTCATCGAAGAATTTGAGAAATTGGAGCAATCATTCACAGCCGCCGGCGACGAGACCGCCGCTGCCGCGGTGGCCAAGGCTCGGCGGCGCCTGTTTCCGGCACCGGCCACCGGGGAAGCGACGGCCGATCCGGCGGCGGATCCCTTGACCAACTGGGGTGAGGACCCCGATGCCAACAAACCATGATGACGGGTCGGAATTCCATGCTATTGCGCCCACCTCGACGAGGGGCGGCTTGGATTCTCCTCGCGCTGGTCGCGGCCAGAGCCTTCAGCCAATCGCCGCCCTCCACTTCATCCCCCACTTCCCCCGGCATCGAAACGCTGAACCGCCTAGTGCGCGAGTACCAAGCGCAGCGCGAATCGATCGAGCGACCGCTGCTCGCCGTTTACGCCCAACGGCTGTCGGCCCTCAAAGACACCTTGGACAAACGTCGGGATCCGGCTGCCGCTCAGGTGGCCGCCGAACTGGACAAAGTGCAAGCCGTTTTGGCAACCGGTTCCAGCGCGACTCCGGCCGTCAACGCCAACTCCGATCAGGCGGTCGCGCCCAAGGCGCCCATTGAATTGTTAGGAAAAAAAGCTCAAACTGCGGGCGGGGCCACGGTCATCGGGGACGCTCACAGCCCACTCCAATTTGCCGGCAAGGATTCCTCGGCTGAATGGACGTTGCCAAAACTGCCTGCGGGCCGGTACCGCATGATGTGGCGCCTGGCGTGCGAGGTCGGTGCCGGCGCCACCGTCCGCCTCACGGTCGACGGCCAACCACCCCGTACCCTGGAGGTCCAGCCGACCACGGCGTCCGGCGACTCGGTGCTCGTTAATCTCGGGGAATTCACGGCCACCGCCCCACCGGCGTGGGTGCGGGTCGAAGTGCTGAGTTTGCCCGGCGCCGGGCGACAGCGGAAAGAGGGGCCGAGCTTCAGCCTTTCCAAAGTGATCGTGATTCCACCCGGGGTCGCGATGACGGGGCCATGAGGGATTGGGCGGCACGGTCGTCAGTCGACCAGCCATTGGCAGAGCACCATGGCCATCCCCATGGCTGCCGCGTCGGCCACCAAGCCGGCGGCCAGCGCGTGACGCACACGCCGAATGCCGACCGATCCGAAATAGACGGCGAGGACATAAAAGGTCGTTTCGGTGCTTCCGTACATGGTGGCGGCGGCCAGTGCTTCGTAACTGTTGGCGCCGAAGGTATCGATGAGATTGGCCAAGACGGCCTGCGACCCGCTCCCGCTTAGGGGTCGCATGAGCACCATGGGCAGCAAGTCCGGAAACGCGCCGCTGATGCGCAGCCCTTCCCGGAGTAGCCAGGCCAGACCGTCGATCGCGCCCGATCCGCGTAGTACGCCCACTCCCACGATCATGCCTACGAGATACGGAATGATCCGAAGCACCGTCTGAACACCGTCCTTGGCGCCTTCAACAAATTCCTCGAAAACGCGCACACCGGCCAAAGCCGCATACAGGATGAAGAATGTCAGCAATCCGGGCAGTACGAGCGGCGAGGCGGCGGTCACCACGGCCACGAACGCCGCTGTCCAATCGCCGGAGCCCATCGCGGAGCGGAAGCTGGCCTTTTCGAGCCCCATCCAGAAGCCGCCGACGAGCACGCCGAGGAACGCGACCAGGACAATCAGATGCTTGGCACCGAACGGCGGGGGAGTTTGGGCGACCGATTCGTCGGCGCCGGCATCGGTGTGTGGGGCCGGCGACTCCGAGGCGGGAGCACCGGTGGGTGGCGCGCTCTTGACGGCGAAGATCGGAAGGCGCTGGCCGATCCGAAGGACGATGAGCCCGACGATCAGCCCGCAGAGCGTGGCCAGAATCGAGGGGCCAATGACGGCAGTTGGGTTGGTAGCGCCGCCTTTGCGGAGCAGGACCAGACCGGTGGTCGAGATCAGGGTGAGCGCGCTCGTATTGAGCACCAGGAACGTGCACATGGCATTGGTGGCCGTTCCCGGATGCGGGTTGAGTTTCTCCAACTGAGTCATGGCCCGCAGCCCGAATGGCGTGGCGGCGTTTCCAGCCCCCATAAAATTGGCGGCAATGTTCATCATCATCGCTCCCATGGCCGGATGATCCGCCGGGACGTCAGGAAAGAGCCGCCGCATCAACGGGCGGAACCAGCGCGCAATCACCGCGATCAGACCAGACTTCTCCACCAGTCGCATCACGCCCAGCATCAAAGTAAACATACCCGCCAGGGGTAGGGCGACGCTCATCACGGCCTTTTCCGACCAGTCGAGAAAGGCCTGGGAAACCTCGGGCGCGCGCCCATTCAATGCGCCGTAGCCGACGCCGATCACAATCATCCCGAGCCAGATGTAATTGAGCATGCCACGGGATGGGTCAGAGGCGGCAGTGAGTCAAAACAATTTCCCATTAGGGCCGCGTCACGAAGACCCTCGCCTGGCCGCTCGCGGCCGCTCTCGAGGGCAGCGCGAGACTCAGCGGGCTGAAGCCGGCTGCGTCCGGCCCGAGCGGGGAAGCGGCCTCGCAGCGCACGGTCCAGTCGTCGAGCGAGGTGGCCGTGGCCACGCCCCAGCGGAGCGGGCCAAAGTGCGAACGCACTTGTGGCCCGACGCGGCATTCCCAACGGCCGTCCGACAGGAGGATCGGGGTCAAGACGGGCCCTGCTTGCCCGAAGACGAATTCGAGCCCATTGGCAATTCCGTTTCCATCCGGATCGCTATCGAGCGCGGCGTGAGCACCGGTCAGCCCGCGGTCCAATGCCCATTCGACATAGGGATCGTCCAGAACGGGGGCCGCCCCAAATCCATCCAAGGCGGTGCTTGGCGTGGTGCCGGCGGTTTCGAAAACCGCACTCGGATCGGTCCAGCCTGGGGACGCTGTGATTCCGGACCGTCGACGCGAGAGGTTTTGATTGGCCGTGGAGACGCCGCGACCAGACCAAGCCGTGCCGGGATCCTGGCCGATCAGGCCGAAGATGTCGCAGCGGCGCGCATTCAGTCGGACCTCCAAGGCGTCGTCGCCATTGAAAAGGAACCCGCGTTTGATGAAGACGGCGCATCCGTCGGGATCGCCTGTATCGGTAAAAACGGTGCCGGTGGGGGCATTGGCCACTTGGGCGGCGGTGACGGGCAGCACTCCGCGCGCGATCAGAAATTGCGCCGTGGCCGTGTCCCCGATGGCGATGACCGCTCCACCGGGAAGCCGGCCGTTTTCCGCCAGGATTTCTGCCGAACCTGTCGACGATCCGCTCGCAAACGATCGCACCTCGAGGGGCTCGGCGGCGAAGTCAATTGTCCGTGATGAAACATTCATCACTTCAATGGCTTTCGGCGTGCTTCCACTCGGAGTCTCCGTGTACTGGCTGATGATCAATGGACCGCTCACCCCGGTCCCCATTGTGCGCCATGACCCGATGCTATCGCGATGACCGGTCGCCCTGGCCACCAGGGTGACTCGTCGGTCGGGAGCGTAAGGCGAACCCGCTATCACGAGTGGAAAGGTCGTCGACACTTCACCCGCCGGAATCACCACCGGCGGAATGCGCGCTACCGGGGCGGCCCGAAACGGCGCGATCGTTACCATCAGCGGCTCCGAACGGGCCGAGTCAATGGCAACCTCCCCAAGCCGGGGCACTCCGGTGGCCTCAAAACCGACAGCCACCGCGTCCAAAGGCAGACGGAGGGTGAGCGCTGGTTTGGATTCCAACATGAGATCGACGACGACCGGCAAGTGGTCGCTGGCGGTCAGACTGAGGTCGGGGCGGGGGAGCGAGGCGGCCTTGGGCAGCCCATCGCCCACCGGCTCGCGGCCGCTGTGGTAGACTTCCGCGCGCACGGCACCCGCGCTCAAGATCGCGCTGCTCACAAGGACATAATCCAACCGAGAATTTCCGGCATACGTGTACGTGCGGTCGGTCCTGCCGTCGGATTGAGTGGCCGCGACCACGCTGAGGTCGGCCTCGGTGAATCCGCTGGTCGGAAATACTGAGTACCTCAGCACTTCGGGCACGCCCGCGCCCACCTGGTAAGCGAGTGGAAGCGCGCTCCCGTCTCCAAACACATGCCCTCCACGCACGCCGGTCGTAGGGAACGAGGCGGTCTGCGGTTCGTTCAATTCCTCGTTCATATCGCCCGCCACCACCACCCGGCCAAAGGCACCAGACACGCCTTCGCCAGCGAGAAACTCGCGCACTCGCAGCGCCTCGACCGCGCGGCGGAATTCGTCGGCCTGGGTGTCGCCTTGCTTGAGATGCACCGCCACCAGTGCGAGTTCGCGTTCCGCCCCTGGCACCGCGATCGAGACAAACAGCGGGAACCGCGTCTGTTCGCGTCGCCCACTCACGCCGCGGCCAATCTGCACCGCCCGCGTGATCGCGTGCCGGCTCGCCACCACCAGACTCTGGCTGCCATTGCCGAAGTCGCCGGCAGCAAATGACTGCGCCTGGAATACGTCGCCCGTCGCCACCCAATGCGCGCGGTCGGTGGAAAGCCCGAGCGCCGTGAGCAGCGCTCGCAAGTCGGCGAAATGGGCTGAACTCGAGGGCGACGCGTCCTGAACATCCACCTCCTGAAATACAATCACATCCGGGGTCAGCCGCTCCAGTGTCTCGCGCACCGCGCCAAACGCCGCACTGCCAGGACGCCCCACCCCGTTCTCCACATTCCATGTCACCAGCCGGAGGTCGGCCGCGAATGCCGGCTCAGCCAGCAACTGCAGCGCCGCTCCCGCCAGTAACGGAAGCCGCCGCGCCTTGAGCGCGCAGGGAGGAATCATGGAAATTGGGAAGGGGAATGGGAAGGGGGGAGTCGGCGAATCGGTCACCGGGCCTGGGCGTCTGGGAAATAGCGAACGAAAGGCAAATCCTTGAAGTGCTCATCCTGCGTCCAGAGAATCGCGCCATGCCGCCTCGCCGTGGCATAGATGAGGCTGTCCGCCAATGGCAAGGCATGCCGTGCCGCCTCCAGTGCCAGTGCCCCATCCAGCGGAACAATCCGGCCGCCCTGCATCACACTGGCAATCTGCAGCGCCTCGTCCTCACTCCGATCCCGATACACTTTCTTGAACACCTCATAGAGTGTGATCACCGGGACCAACAGATTCTCCTCGTCCTCGATCGCCTCGGCGAAAAGGGAAGCCCGGTCGCTGTCCGCCAAGTATTCCAGCCACCCCGATGAATCCACCACGTTGGCCGTCTTCACACGCGGTCCTCCTCTCGTTCGATCGTCGTGTCCAGGCCCCGCAGAAATCCTCGCATCGCCCGAACGGGCCGCCGCGGAATGAACTCAATCCGGTTCCCATACTGAAAAACCCGCAGTTTTTCGCCTGCCGTCAATTCGAGCGACTCCCGGATCGCCTTGGGTATGACCACCTGGAATTTCGGGGAAATTGTCACGATCTCCATATCGATGGAGATATCGTACGACGATTTTATGATCGATGCAAGCATTGTACGTTTGGTTGCTGTTTTAACCTTCCGAGTTGGGACGAAATTCCTCTGTACGTCCGTTTCAGCGCGCGACTTTCACCTCTTTCGACCGGCGATTGACATCCCACCTCCCTACCGGCCACTCTGGGCCGCATGAAGGAAGTCAGACTTGGCATCGTCGGCCTGGGCAATATGGGTCGCACTCACCGGCAATACATCCTCGATGGCAAAGTGCCCGGCCTCCGCGTGACCGCGTTGTGTGGGCGCGCCGATACCCTGGCCGCCCTGCCCGAAGCTCCCGATGAACATCGATTCACCGAGGTCGACGCCCTCATCACATCGGGTCAGATCGACGCTCTGCTCTGTTGCACGCCGCATCCGACCCACACTCCCATCGGCGTGGCGGCGCTCCAGGCCGGTCTGCACCTGCTCATGGAAAAGCCGCTGGGCGTTTACGTGGCCGACTGCCACCGACTGCTCGCGGCGCACACCGACCCGAGCCGCGTCTTTGCCGCGATGTTTCAAGTCCGGACCGACCCGCATTACACCACGCTGAGATCGCTCCTCGACAGCGGCGAGACCGGCCCGGTGCGGCGCATTCTGTGGGATACCACGAACTGGTTCCGCACCGAGTATTATTACGCCTCAGGCGGTTGGCGGGCGACATGGCGCGGCGAGGGCGGCGGCGTCCTGCTCAACCAACTCCCGCACAACCTCGACGTTTTTCAGTGGTTGTTCGGACAACCGGCTCAGGTCAGCGGCTTCTGCCAATTCGGCCGCTACCATCAGATTGAGGTCGAGGACGACGTGACGGTCTACTGCCGCTGGCCGGACGGGAAACACGCCACCATCGTGGCCAGCACCGGCGAGGCCCCCGGCCGCAACCGCCTCGAAATCGCCTGTGACCGGGGCCACATCACCGTGGAAACCGGCAAAATTACATGGCTCAAGACGCCCGGAAGCGTGCGCGCCTTCAGCGAGTCGGCCGAGGCGGCCTTCGTCCAGCCCGAGGTCGAATCGGTGACCATTCCCATCGACGGTCGTGGGCCGGGTCACGTCGCGATCTTGCAGAATTTCACCAACGCCATCCTCCACGGCGAACCGCTCCTCTGCCCGGCCGCCGAGGGCGTCCGCAGCGTGGAACTCGCCAATGCCGCTCTGCTCAGCACATGGTTCGGCCGCACCATCGACCTCCCGATCGACGCCGCCGAATACGAACGCCAGCTCACCCACCGGGCCGAAACCAGTGTGTTTCAAAAAAAACAGATCACTAAAAAGCCCGCATCGGCCGCCGATTTCGCGCAGTCTTATCAGCGGTAACGACCCATGCGGACGTTCGACACTATCGTTCTCGGCCTTGGCGGCATGGGGAGCGCGGCCGCGATGCATCTGGCGAGGGCCGGCCAACGGGTGCTCGGGCTTGAGCAGTTCAAGGCGCCGCACGACCGCGGGTCGAGCCACGGCCACACCCGCGTGATTCGCCAGGCGTACTTTGAGCATCCCTCGTATGTGCCCCTGCTCCTCCGAGCCTATGAACTCTGGAGCGAACTGGAGCGCGCGGCGGGAGTCGAGCTGCTGAACTTGTGCGGCGGTTTGATGATGGGAACGGAAAGTAGCGAAGTAGTCGCCGGTAGCCGGCGCAGCGCCAAGGACCATGGTCTCGCCCACGAATGCCTTGACGCCCGGGAAATCCGCCGGCGTTTTTCCGCCTTCCGTATTCCCGACGACACGGTGGCCGTCTTCGAAACGGCAGCGGGCTTGGTGTATTGCGAGCGCGCGGTTTCCGCCCACCTCAGCGTGGCCTCGCGACTCGGAGCCGACCTGCGCTTTGAAGAAGCGGCCTCCTCGTGGATGACCACGGCAAGCGGCGGCGTGGCGGTCACCACGCCTCGGGACACCTATCACGCCGATCAGCTCGTCATCACGCCTGGCCCTTGGGCTCCCACTCTGCTGGCCGATCTTCGAGTGCCGCTCGTGGTCGAGCGCCAAGTCCTTTTCTGGTTCCAGCCGCCAGACGGAGTGGCTGACTTTCTGCCTCAACGGTTTCCCATCCACATTTGGCAACGTCTGGATGGCGCCACGCCGTATGGATTTCCGGCGGTCGACGGCCCGGATGGAGGCGTCAAGATCGCGTTCTACAGGAAGCTGGCATCGGAAGTGTGCACTCCGGAAAACGTCGACCGCCGCATCCGCGATGACGATCTCGCCGGAATGCGGGGAACGCTGAGCGAATTTCTGCCCGGGCTCAACGGCCCGCTCCTCCGCGCCTCAACCTGCCTGTACACCCTCACCCCCGACCTTCACTTTCTCATCGGCACTCACCCTCGGCATCCACAAGTCCGATTCGCCGCCGGCTTCAGCGGACATGGGTTCAAGTTTTGCAGCGTGATCGGCGAGGTGCTCGCCGACCTCGTCCTCCGCGGCGTCAGTCGGCACGACATCTCGTTGTTCTGTGCGGATCGATTTCGCTGAACTTTACTGCGCGGCCAGCCCGACCAGTCGATCCGCCCCCAGTACCGCAAAGAGCCATTGCCCTCGCGCGGCGTGCCGCGGCCGCAGCCCGAGGTTGGCGGTGGGCGACGAATGCAGCACGTAGCGCGGCGTGAATTGCACACCGCGGGCCTGGGCGGCTGCGAGCGCGGACGGATCAGACTCCGTGGCGGCTTCCGGTGGGACTAATCCGGCGAATTGACGCACCGCCTCGGGCCACCCTTCGGCAAACAACACGCGCCCGGTCCACGGGTTGACCGCCATCAACCCGCCCGGTCCGGTGACAAAGACCCGCGATCCGGCCACCGTGCCTTCAACCGCGAAAAACGGGGGAGTCGTCGCGACGCGCGCCTCCCCGGACGGAGCCGCGATTGCCGCGAGAGGCACGGCCGTCGATCCGCCTCGCACCAAATCGAAGAGCGTGAGCGCTTGATCGTTGAGGAAAACCGCGCGTCCACCGGTGACGCCAAGCCATGTGCCCGGTGTGGCGTCCAGCCGCGCACCACCCAGCGGAAGGTCCATCGACGGAGCCAGACTCAATCCAGGCATCATCAGAATCAACCGGCCGCGCGCGAGTTCGCCGCCGATCGGCTGCCAATTTTGTTCGGCCCACGCCACCGCAGGGGCCACCAGCACTCCTTTTCCCGCCATCCATTGACCGAGCACGCTCGCCCGATCCGCCAGCGGCCGCAGATAATTCAGCGATATCCGGCGTGGCCCCACGCCACCGGCCGAGCCGGGCAGATAGCCGCCGCGCCCCGGCATCGAAACCGGCATGGGCAGCGCCGCGGCGGCGCCTGGGCTCGACGCGACCGACGATTCCGACTTCAACGCCACCGGAAACTCCCGCACCGTTTCGCCCCCAAACCCCCAGAGGATCGCTCCAGTGGCCGTCTCCAGCACGCACGGCCGATGCCCGTACACCAGCAGTCGCGCGCCGTCGCACGAGGCCCCGGCATTCAACGGTCCAAGCATCGGAGGTGGCGACTCCAAGGCCACTTCCCGCTCCCACAACAACTTTCCTGTCCGAGGATGAAACGCAGCCGCCATCGCCGATTCCGCGCGCCAGAGAAGGACGCGCCCCGCCTCATCGATCAACACCTCGTCGGCCAAGGGTGGCAAGGGCATCAGGCCCGGTTGGGGCGGCACCCGCCGCGACACACCGGGCAACGAGGCGCGCCACACCACTCCGCCGTCCTCGGTCGACAGGGTGCTTATCTCCCCGTCGCGACTGACCACCAGTCGACCACCCGCCTCGTCCACCGCGAGGCGCGGCATGACTCGGATTGGGATATTGCCGTCCTGACCGAAGAACCCCGCGGCCGATCGCATCCGACGTCCCCGCGCGATCGGCGTCGGGGCACTCGATCCTGCCTCCCACAAACCAGGGTGCCGCCATCGCAGTTTGCCGGTCGCCGCATCCAAAACATACACCGTGCCCGCCTGATCCAAGACCGCCACACCCGCACCCGCTCCCTCGCCGAGCGGCTCAACTTGCACGATCACTGATCCTCCGTCGGTCACAAACCCCCACTGCATCGCGGGTGCACGATCCGGACCGGTCGGCGACTCGGCCAGGCCCGACGATGCCGGAGACGCGTCCCGCAACAGCCGAAGTCCATGCTCGAGCGAAAGAATCAGCCCATCCGGAAACAACAATTGGGGTGGTTCTCCCTTTTCCGCGTGCCATCGGCTGGCCAGGGACTCAAGCTCGGACGCCGCGGCCGCCGCCGCTTCCACGTGCCCGGCCTGCCGCAGTGCATGACCGCGCGTCCAAGTGACCCATAATTGCTCCGGACTCGACGAGCGGAGACGTTCGATGGTCTCAAGCAGCGGCAGAACTTCGGGCAACCGCTCCGCCTCGTCGTTCGCGAACAAGCGAGCCACCGATCGCCAGCAGGAGTCGACCAGGTGACCGCGCAACAATTCAAGCGTCTCGGCCGCCAAGGGCTCCGCGGTCACGCCGGACAGGACCTGGCGCAGTGCTTCCCGCAAGCGTTCCTCCTCTCCCTGCAGCGCGAGGGCGGATATCCATCGTTCCCAATGCCCTGCGTCCCCCGGCTCCAACTGCGTCAATCGCTCTAGTACGGTCAGCGCCGAGCCCGAATAGCCGTAGTCAAGGAAGAGCATGTGGGCTCCGCGCAGCAGCACGGGATCGTCGATCTTTTCCACATCGATCGACTGCAACAACACACGCACCTGGTCCGGGCGGCCGCCGTCGCGTTGGGCCGATTCGTGCCCCGCGCGTGCCAGCCGCAGCCGGTACTCGTCCGCTCGGGCGACATCCTCTCCGGCCAGGACCTGCAGGTGGTTCTGCACTTCCACCGACTGGGTCGGGTCGCGCCGCAGCGCCTCCACCAACAACCGCCGCAGCGGAACCCGCAATTCCACCGGTGTGGCCGGATCGTCCAGCCGCGCCTTCAGACTCGCGATGAGTTGTGGCTCGACTTCCGCCTGCTTGGTCACCTCGCAAAACAACAGGTACTGTGCCGCCCGCTCCGGAGTCCACCCGCCCGTCGCCTCATCGACCGCCGCGACCAACCGCGCCTGTTCCGCATCGAAAAATCCTTCCGCTCCACCCGCCGCTTCCGCCAAGGCGAGTCCCACTTCGATCCACCGGCGGTAGCGGGCATCGGTGTCCGCCAGCCCCCGCGCCTGCTCAAGGACAGCCTCGCCTTCCGCCTGTTCGCCCAACCGCCCGAGGACATCGACCAACAGCATCGCCACTTCAAAATTCCGCGGCTCCAATGCGAGCCGGCCGCGCAAGGCATCGCGGGCCTCCGGCCAGGTCGCCGAGGACTCAGGCCCCATCATGAAAGCGACCACATCGAGGAAGTTTTCGATGGCCGCATCGGGCGCCATCGCCTCGCGCATGAGTCGGCGCGCCCCTTCCGGGTCGTTCGACGCCAGCAAGGCTTCGGCCAGCTCCCGCCGGACGTCCAGGCGCTTCGGATCGGCCGCCAATACTTCTTCCAACTGCGCCGCCGCTTCCTTGGGCAGCGTCATCCGCCGCAGAGCGCGCGCCAAATCCAACCGGCGCCGAACTTGTTCGTCGGGAGGCAGGCCGGTCAGGAGCGAATCAAACTGAGCCGCTGCCGCGGTCGATTCCCCCAGGGCGTAAAGCGCGCCGACCAGCCGCGCCGCCAAGTCGCTGCGTTCTGGCTGCGCCGCCAGCCGGTCTCGCAAAAAGTCGCGCATCCCCCGCTCGTCCCCCAGCCGCTCCAGCAAATCCAGCGTCGCCTTTTCCAGCCGAAGCGAGCCGGTCAGCCGCCCCGTCGCCGTGCGCAAGACGTCCAACGCCTCCCGTCGCAATTCGCACGCCACTAGCAGTTCAGCCAGATCCAAGGCCGCGCTTTCCGACTCAGGTGCCGCCGTCCACCCGTCCCGCGCCAGCTTTAGATGCGCCGATCGTTCGGCATCCGTGCGCAACAAGGCCACCCGGCGCGCCACAATCTCACTCCGCCGGACATAGTCGGACGCCACCCGCGTCAAGAGCCGGTCCAAACGAGCCGACGCCTCCCCCACCAGGTCCAACGCCGCCTCCGCCCCCGCCGCCTGCAATTCAAATTCCACCCCCAGCTCGGGCGAGGGCCCGTCCTTCAGCGCCGCGGTGGCTGCCTCCAGAGCCAATTCCGGAAATTCATCGCGATTCAACCGCTGCACCAAAGCGGCTCGATGCACCATCGATGGCGCCGGCCCTGTCACCAGCGTCCGTAACGCCGCCTCAGCCAAATCTCGCCGGTCCTCGGCGAGCGCTGCCCGCACCAGTTCGTCCGTCCACTCCGCCTTGCGCAGCGCGTCCGATTCCGCCTCGATCGCCTGCGTCAGTGCCTCCAGCGCCCGCGGATCGCGCTGCCTCTGCAAGTCCGAGAATCGCAAATACAGGATCAGCGGGTCCTTCGGATGCGCGTCCACCGCCGCCGCCGCCACCGCCGTCGCCTCCGGTCGCTTCATTTCCAATAACAATCGCACCAATACCGCGTTCGATCCACTGTCGTCCGGATACTGCGCCATGTGGCTCCGGTACAACCCCAACAATTCATCCTCCCGGCCCGCCTTGCGATACAACTCCAGTAAACTCTGCAACGGCGCGTCCAGTGACGGATCATGAAAAAGCGCCGTGCGCAGCGCCAGCGATCGTTCCTCGAACTTCTCCGCTGTCAGCGGCGGCGGATCGACAACCCCTTGCCCCGCTGCCCACCCCACGCCCACGAGACCGACCAGACAGGTCGCCCCCAGTCGCCGCCATGCCATTCCCCATCCCATAACCTCATCGTCAGCGCATTCACCCATTTGTCGACTCCGGAATCTTTCAGGTCGCTCACCCTCGCGAATGCGGGACAAACTCCAGGGCCATTGCATCGCGCCAGGGCGAATGGCCCCCGCCCGTGGTTCCAAGCGTCATCCTTCCCCCCACGGCTCCACTCGACCCCTTTATGCGGCCTTGCTTTCACCTCTCTCCCACCGCCTCGACCTCCAGGCGGTCTTGTCCATTTCCCCCTCAAAAAAAAACCCCTGAACCCCAAATTTTTTCTTGCCTGCTCCCCCAGACCATTGGCATAACCTGACCGTGTGTGTGTCAGTGTGTGTGTTTGGGGAGGTTGAGTCCCTCATCTTCTCTCCGCACAACCGGGCTTCCTGGCAGGGAAGCCCGGTTTTTTTTACTCCACCTCCTTCACCCTAAAAAGGGACTTTTCAACCACGAAAGTCACGAAACACACGAAAAATCAATGGATTAGAACAAACGACATCCTCATCCATCAGGTGGACGGCGATCATTTGGCAACGCCTTGGTTTTTCGTGTGTTCCGTGTTTTTCGTGGTTCCCATTCCGGTTTGTAGGTTCACCTGCGTTGAACCCGCCCAAACCCACCCCTCAGCCAGCATCCCCTCCACCCCCACCCCCGCGTCGCCCACGATCCGGCGCGGCTTGCGGCGACGACGACCCCCAAATCCCCCAGGTCACAAAGAGACCGTCTACACCTCGAGGCCACCCAGACCCGCCGGCCGCCTCCTCGCGCACAAACCCCGCCGGCCTCAACCCAGTTGACTCTACCCACCAAGAGGCCACCTCACCCCACCGAGCCAAAGAAAGGCGACCAATCTGATCGGAAAAGTCGAGAATGACTCCCGCGCTAAATTGCCTGTCACTTTGATTCCGTCGGATGACCTGGGGGTGTCGCTGTCCCCGCCTCGCTTTCCGTCAGCAGAGGTGCGAGCTGGGCGTCGACCACCTTCCTTCCTGGCCATGTTTTGAGCAGGCGCGAGCGCACTTCGGCCAATTGGCGGCTTGGCATGTTGAGGGTCTGGGTCACTGCGCCGTCCTTCATATGGAGGCTGCCGTCGGACGGGCTCAGTGAGAGAGACGAATTTTGGCCGCGGCCGGAGAGGTGAAACTGACTGCTCAGAATCTCGACCGAGTCGGTCATAGTCACGGTGCCTGGCACCCGATCGCAACACCGTCCTGAATCTGGATTTCGGTCTCGGGTAGGGCGGCGCGTCCCGCCCGCCGGACGGGGC
>JBJXFS010000011.1:0-12580 GCA_046155625.1 Verrucomicrobiales bacterium
AGGAGGGCACCATCATCAAGCGCGGATTTAGCGAGGAGGAAATCCAAAAGGTGATCGAAGCGGGAGGCCGCTTACCGCTGGCGGCGTTCCTGCGCCTGCGGGTGCGGTATTTCACCGATGGTGCCGTGCTTGGAAGCCAAGCCTTCGTCGAGTCGGTCTTCCAAGCCCACCGGAAGAGGTTTTCTGAAAAACGACAGACCGGCTCGCGACGTCTCAGCCGACTAGATTTGGAGAGTCCGTTGCGCGTCGCCCGGGCACTGAGAGTGCGCGCGGTCGAATAAGAGACCAGGCCACATCATTGCCATGCGCTGAGGGCCGCATCTCCAGATGTTGGCCCAGACTCGCATGTCCGGAGGCTACGGCCGCCGCCCTGGAGCACCATCGCCCTGGGTAAAACCGCGGACAATTCCGGCCTTCGATTGCCAACAGGAAGCCCTACGGCCACTGATTGCCAGCACAGTGCAGCTCGTTGGCGAGCACGCCAGACGATAATGGGACGGGCAAATAAGCGCACGCGATAATGGGACAGGCAAATTAGCGCCCTACGGCCACTGATTGCCAGCACAGTGCAGCTCGTTGGCGAGCACGCCAGACGATAATGGGACGGGCAAATAAGCGCACGCGATAATGGGACAGGCAAATTAGCGCCCACTCCCATAAAGGCCGCCCAACAATAATTGACGTCAGGGGTCAGTTTTAATTGTCGCTGAGGGAATTTTTAATTGTCGCTGGACAACTTCCTGCTTGAACCCCCGTTCAGCCACTCGCACGCCTTCATCACCTCCTGGTCGAGCCGCGTCCCGCGATGAAAAAAGCGGGAACACCAAGTCCTAATCATGCGTCTTCTCGGCCGCCTCTTCTTCGATCTTCGCGCCCAGGTGCTGGATATCCCTTCCAAGGCCGCGAGTTGTCCGGCAACCGGCGAGAAAGCTGGATGCAATCACAAGCCAGATAAGTGTGGTGAACGTGGGTTTCATGTTTGGATCGGGTTGGAGTTTCGTGTGCCAAAGAGTCAAGGTTGGGTACGGGTATCAGCACCAACGCCGGCGTGTTCCTCCGGAGTTTCGACCCACATCAGGAGAGCTTTGATGAACTCCATGGAGTCGCTGCTCTGTTCGTGCTGCTCCCGCCGGATGCTGAGGGCAGCGCGTTGCATCTCGGGATCGTTCACGTCTTTGGAGGTGTCTTCGCCCTCGGGTGCGGATGGTCTGGCTTCCGACCACCAGCGGCGCGTTTCCCGATGCAGGAGTTCCACGTGGTCAAACAATTTCCTGGCATCCCTGGCCAGGAGGCCCACCTCCTGTTCGAGGGGAGTGCCCGTGACCTTGCGGTGCAGAGCGTCAAAACGGTCGCGCATCCGCGTCGTGAAATCCAACCAACAGGAGGTCGGTGGCAACGGCGGGGCCGGAGGGCTTCCGGCTGGTGGTGGTATCATCTTAATGGGTTTCGACGAAGGATCAATCGAGGCTGTACACTGAATCTCCCGAGACACGGGGTGTTTCGCTGTCCTGCCGATCATCGACACCCGCGACCCCGCCTGGGCCGCACAACGAGCGCAGCAGAAAATCAAGCCATCCCTGGACTCGGTTCCATGTCCAATCACCCGGCATCCACACTGGGCACAGGCGGGGGCGAGTCGATGGATGGCGCATTCAAAGGAGTCGAAATACAGGGTTTCGCCTCCACTGGTCGTAACTTGAAACGCTTTGTCGTAATCGTTTCCGCAGGTGGCACAGGGTTTCATCGGAATGGGGGTTGGGCACGGGGTCGCTTTGAGGTCGAATTTGGCAGCCAACGACGGAACTGGCGGCCTTGATGACCCAAGGCGTCGAGATGCGCCAAACCTGGAATGGACCGGCAGCCCGACGCTGGGTACCACGTCATCATTTCAGCTTTTTGATCAGCTCATGATGCGCCTTGATGACAAGCAGGGTCTGGTCGATCCACGCCTTCAGATCAGCATCCCGGCAGGTCTTTTGGGCTTCCTCGAAGGATTTTATGCTTTTTATGTGACCTTTATCGAGGTAGGCGATAAACGCGGCATCGAAATCGCTCCCGCTTTTCTGATCCAACTCCTTGTACGTCTTGGCGGCGACTTCATCGCTGGCGGTTGGCAGGACGATGCCATTTTTTACGGCAAGGCTTTTGGCTTCCGCCAGGACGGCGGTATGATCGGTCACGAGAGTGCCAGCCAGTTTTTTCAGTTCGGGATTCTGGCTCTTTTTTGTCCCCAGCGTGGCGATGTGAATCTCGTTGAGCGAAGACTGGCCCGCCCTTTCCACGAATTTCACTTCCGCGGGCATGAGCGGGGGCTCCTTCCGTGGCTCAACGACGGCAGCCGCCCCGAGAAGGCACGTCAGGAATACGTAGATAGACATGAGAGTTTTCATGGCAGTGGTATAGTTTTGAGGTTTTAAGTTGAATCAGGTAATCAGGCTGCACTGTGCAGCCGACTTTATTATTAGCATCCTACGCGCCATGCTGCGCTTCTCGAAGTGACTGGGGTGATGACCCATCCACGGTTGATTTGGAACATTGCAATATACCGCATTGGCAGTGCAGATTGCACAATTCAGGCACCGCGCCCGGCGACAGCTTATGCTTGCAGCCCCGCCGGGGTGAACTGCAGGGCGAAGTCAGCGTAGACATCACCGATCAGGTGATGAAGTTTTCGGGCCACGAGGATTTCTTCGTGCAACAGTTCGCCGAAAATGGCGCCTTCTTGTGGCGGGCGGTAACCCATGGTCAAGTGGTGCAGGAATTCATATTCGTGGAGTTTGTACGTCTGGAGACGTCGGAAACGCGCGACAATCATCAACTGGCGAAGGCAGCCCATGGCATTGCGATCAGGCCCGTCTTCGCAGTCACGAATCATTTCCGTGATCGGACTCCTTGCGGTGCGTGGAACCGCCCCGAGTCGGTTGAAGACGCCCAAGAGCTTGCACGCATGGCGGTCGCTGGCATTCATGGATTCGCTTATAAGCTCCCTGAGCGTCGTGTGACTGGTCTGTTCAAACAAATTGAGCAAGGCGAAGCCAATCTGACATTCTGCGTGCAGGAGACATTGCAGGCGGTCGGTAAGCACGGCGATCGGAGCGTCATGGTTCATGCGTTTTCCTTTGAACGTTGAAGATCTAGTGATACATTTTTGACTGTGTGACCGGATCCAGCATCGGTGCTGGGATTCGTTGATGTCGAAATGTTTCCCGACGGACATGGTCCCGGTGTTTCTTAGGACTCCGGGAGCTCTCCCGGGCACCTTGGCGGAGGAATCTCGAGTTTTTCCCCGATAATGTAGAGATCTTCTGCCTGGCGGTAGGCGGGCGGTGGATATGGAAGCGCGGAGGATCCATGACCCATCTTCGACAGTTCGGGAGAAATTTTCGCGATTTTACAGTGTAGAACGGCGCGCGAAGTGAAATTTGTAGTGCTACAAACAGTATTTTTAGACTTTTTTTATCTTGATTCCAAAACTTTTTGTGTTGTCCTGGCCGCGCCGAGGGCACCATGTTTTTTCGAGTCAAAGGAACAGCCGAGCGGAAGTATCTTCAGATTGCCGAAAGCTTTCGCGACGGGACAAAGGTCAAGCAGCGGATTATCGCGACGCTGGGGCGGTTGGACGATTTGCAGGCCAGTGGGCAGTTGGACCGGCTCTTGCGCAGCGGCGTGCGCTTCAGCGAAAAGCTAAGGGTGCTTGATGCGCACGCGGCAGGGGAGACCAAGGAAGTATCGGTAAAGCGGATCGGACCGGATTTGGTTTTTGCACGGCTGTGGGAGCGGCTGGGCTTTGGAGAAATCATCAAGGGATTGGCGGCCCGGCGACGGCATGAATTTGATCTGGAACGCGCGGTGTACCTCACGGTGCTGCATCGGTTGTTCGCCCCTGGCAGCGATCGTGCCGCTGAGACCTGGAGGGAAAACTACTCTTTTGGGTTTGGATGATCACAAAGATAGGCCGCTGGGCCGGTCGCTAGTTCTCTGCAGGAGAGACGGGATGGCGGGCCGTCGTGGAACCGAAGCGCAAGCAACGGTCGGGTCGGTCGACGGTGCGCGGGCGGACTCAATGCCTGCGGTTTCTCCGTCGGCCGGTCCGCCATCGTCTTCGAAGCGTTCGAGGACGACGTCCTCGACAGGGCCCTGCTGGGGAGCCGCGGGTGGTTCCTCCTCATGCGAGACCTCGTCGGGGTTGATAAGTGGCTCCAAATCGGGGGCACTCACGGGCAGTTCCTCGTCGATCGTGGGGGGCGACGCCGCCTCGTTCTCGGCAGCGAGGCCGGGAAGTTCATGAATCCGATGGCGTGGCGGGCCCGGCGGGATTTTGGATTCCGACTGCCGTTGCCAACATTGGAGTTCGTGGTCGAGTTCCGGGCGAATGGGGGTGGAGCGGTTCATGGTGCGCGGTGGTTTCGGGTTGCTGGCGGACGGGCAGGGTCGCCGGGGCGGAAGGTCGGGTCCGCGCGGGCCAGTCGTTGACAGGCCTCGTTGAAATTGGAGCTGAAAGAACGGTGGGTCATGGTTCGATCAGGTCGTGGGTTCGGAGGAGGGAAGCGGGGTAAAGAGGAGGATGAGAATGGGCGGAACTGGCGCAAACCTTCGGGATCAACGACGGACGAGCCAGCCGATGACAGCGCCTCCCAGGGCGGCGAGGGCAACGGATTTGATCGGTTGTTCGCGAATTTGAAAGGTCAGGCCCTTGCGGTAACTCGCGAACTGAGTCGCGGTGTCCTGGCGGAGCGCGTGATATCCGTCGCGGGCGGCGGCGGCGGTGCCTGCAGCTGCCTCCTGCACTTCGGCCGTCGCCTGCCTGGTCGCATCCTTCAGATGGGTGAAGTGCGACTGAAGATCTTGCTTGGCCTGGTCGAAGAGCTGCTTGGTCTGCGAGAGAGTATCCCCGGCAGCGGCCGGAATGGGCGGATCGGTGAGGTTCATAATGTCTCCTTCGGGCATGGTCGTAGGGGGTTATTGGGCCACCATCAGTAGTAAACTTCATCCGAAGTGAACCGCATCAGCCGGCCCGAAGGTGTGACTCGGATCGGAGCGGCACCGGATCCCGCGACGAGAACAGCGCGCTTTTCCGACTCCGGCTCCTCGACGTCGCCTCCTTCGTCGACGGGGTGATCCTCTGGACGCGGGTCTTCCACCACGATTGGATCGCCGCGCTCATCAGGTGCGTCCCCCTGGTCGTGCTTGCCCTCAGGGAGGGGAGGGCTGTCGTGCTTGGTCGTTCCCTGCTGGTGTCTGACGATCGGTGATCCTGCAGAACTGCTCGGGGACCAGTCCGGTATGGGAGCGGGCTCGTGGACGGGCGCTTCCTGCGCATTTCCTGGCCCCCAGTCCGGATTCTTCTCGGGTGGGTGGCGGGGCACCTCCTGAGGAAACCCGGAATGGGGTTGAGCCTGTTGAGGGGTCCATTGTCCGATCGCGTCATCGGGGGTGAAATGTGCTGACGGATCAGCGGCGGGAAGTTGGATTGGATTCTTCATGGGATGTCTTGGGATATGGGGTTGCTGGACCGCGTTTGTTGAGGCGAATCTCCATGCCATGGTTGGTGTGCCACGCGTCGCCATTTTTCCTTCGCTTGACCTGTGCCAGAGGTCTCGGAGGCTTCAGCAAGCCGTTGGTGGCGCGCGGACTGTGAGATCAAGACGGCTACCTCAGCTGCCGCCGAGAATCGGCCGACCAGTGCATCATGCATTCTGGAGACGGAGGCGATGTGCACAGTGCACGACTCGCTCTGGCTTCGGCGGCGCGGGCAGCGGGCGCCGAAGATGGCTGTTATCCGGGCTTTCGGCCCATGATGAAGCTGACAACGGCAATCAGGAGGAAGACGACGAACAGGATTTTGGCGATGCCAGCGGCGGTGCCGGCGATGCCTCCGAAACCCAGGATTCCCGCGATGATCGCGATGATGAGAAAAATGATGGAATAGTGGAGCATGGTGTCTGTGGGTGCGGGTGAGCCAGTTCCGTGGCCGGTGAAACCAGTATTGAGTCAACTCCTCTTCGCAGGGGAGATGCCAAGGAAGGGGAATCCGATTGTAGAATGCTGATTAGCAATCAGTCATGCTACAAGTGGGCATCGTTCGAGTCACCTCCGGCACAGACTCTGGCACATGCATCCTGCCCTGCCCCCGACAGCGCCGCGTGCAAGATGCACGACTTTTGATTGCTCCTGAAGCGGGGGGAGTGCACACTGATGGTAGCGATGCCTCGTAGGAGGGCGCGGCGCGCGCTGCCAGAGACCCCTTCCCACCCCCCTCCCCACATGCCCCGACCCCCCGATCCCAACGCCGGCCCCCGAAAGCAAATTCCTATCAGCAGCGAGGAATATTGCGTTATGATGGATGCCGACTACAGCGGCGACATCGACCACCCCGACACCACCTCCACCACCACCATACTCTACCAGGGCGTGCTGGTGTACTCGGCCGGTGAAGACAAGGACCCGTCCACCTGGGAAGACAACATCACCACATGGGACAGCGGCAAAAAGAACTCCGAACAACGGAACCAGCAGCAGTAACCCCCGCTCCCGTAATTCCTTCAAAGCAAAGCGCCGGCACCTGCCGGCGCTTTTTTTTTGGGTTGGCGCTCCTCCCGCCTCCCGTGGCCGCGCTCCACACCACTCCCTGGTCGGGCTTCTCCGGATCGACATCCTCGTCTCGAATGCCCCGGTCGCCGAGTCAGTCGCAATCCACCAGCCCAGATGCCATGCACCTTGCCACCCACGTCAGCATCAAGCGTGCAGAATGCCCTGCCGCAGCCCGTCTACGCGGGCCTTTGGAGCCGGTCCGTGTAGTTTTTAATATAATGATGGTGCGTATGTTATGACATGACAACACCACGCTGGCGTGCGGTGTGCTCAGGATGACGGGTCGCCTGCAACCTTCCAGCGACTCACAGGTAGACACCCTGGGCCGCAATAACCACACCTAAACCCTGCACACCCTATGAACACACAGACACAATCACGCACGCCCCTTGCCGGTGACACCAAAGCAAACCGAGACCCGATCACCGGGGAACCGGGCGCCCACCCCGTAGGGACGGGTCTCGGTGCCGCAGGTGGCGCGGCTGCGGGTGCCGCACTGGGAGCGGTGGCCGGACCAGTCGGCGCGGCCGTCGGACTGGTCGGCGGCGCCATTGCCGGCGGACTGACCGGGAAGGCGCTCGCGGAGACCGTCGACCCGACCGTGGAGGACGCCTATTGGCGGGAAAACTACATCAAACAACCGTACATCGAAACGGGCGCGTCCTACGAGGATTATGAACCTGCCTACCGCACCGGATATCAAGGCCGGCTTCGCTACGCGAACACTCCCTTCGAGGACGCCGAGCTGGACCTCGAACGCGATTACGAGGAAAATCGTGGTGATTCACCGCTGACCTGGGAACAGGCGCGTCGCGCTACCCGCGATGCGTGGCATCGCTTGGAGCGCGCCCTGCCCGGTGATGCCGACGGCGACGGCC
This sequence comes from Verrucomicrobiales bacterium, assembly GCA_046155625.1. GTDB lineage: Bacteria > Verrucomicrobiota > Verrucomicrobiia > Verrucomicrobiales > V1-33 > CAJBME01. The sequence goes on from JBJXFS010000011.1 coordinate 7,470, forward strand.
GGTAAGTCCTGGGGCCCAGAGTTCCCCATTCGCGGTCAGTCGTCTCCCATCCCCCCGGCTGCTGGAGACGGCTGGCCGCAGCCAGCCTCCTCTCACAAACCTGCTCGCCCCGGAGTAAAGCCACCCACCTCGCCCGACCATGCCAACATTCGGCAGACAGAAAAAACCCGGACTGTCACGATTCATTCCGCTGATGCTGATCGCCCTGGTTGCCTATCACGCCGCCGTTGCGGCCGGTCATGATTTTGCCAGCCATGAATCTCCCGAGACCCTCCACTTCACACTCGTCTCCGGGGCCACCCTCTTTGCCGGATGGAATGTCGCATTGCTCGCCGGCGGTTTGGTACTGCTCTTCCTCGAGCTCCTGAAATCCACCCGCACCACGGCCAAGGCAACCACCGAACACATCCTCTCGGTCCTCGTCTTCATCATTTTTCTGGTGGAATTCATCGTGGTGCCCGCTGCCGGGACCGCGGTCTTCGCTCTCCTGGGATTGATGTCACTTATCGACCTGATGGCTGGATACGCCATCTCCATCGCGGTCGCTCAGAGGGACCTCAACATTACCGAATGACTCGACCGCGCCATCAATGCGTCACGCAGGACAGGCGTCTCGGTGAGCCCACTCCGGTATCCGCCGGCTTTGTACAAGGAGAAAGAGGACGTGTATGTCATTGGACGCACTCTATTTGCGCTCCTCAACCGCGCAGAACCTCCCGTCCAACCGAACGGAACCCCCACATCTCATCATGATACTCATGGAGAAATCCCATCTCTCGATCGGCCTGGCGTCGGTCCTTTTAGGCGCCGCACTCATGGTTCCCTGGCCCGGCCGTGCGCAGGACACGCCAGGTGAGGCCGGGGTCGCCGAAGTATACACGCGAGGCCCCATGCACGAGGCCTTTGCCGCCGCCATCGCCTTCGATCCCGTGCCGGGTCTCATCGTCGACATCGCGCCTCCGGCGCCGGTCCAGGAGGTCGTTCCTAGCCAACGTCCTGTCGGGGACAACGTGGCGTGGATTCCCGGCTACTGGGCCTGGGACGAGGACCTGGGTGACTTCTTGTGGGTCAGCGGCATTTGGCGCAACCCGCCGCCTGACCGTCAGTGGGTGCCGGGCGAGTGGATGGACATCGGGGAGCGTTATCAGTGGATTTCCGGTTATTGGGAGCCACTGGAAATCACGGAATCGACCTATCTGCCTGCTCCTCCCCGGAGCCTGGAGAGTGGTCCCAACGTCCCGGCCGACTCCGAATCACAGGTCTGGATTCCCGGCAATTGGGAACATGTGGGCGGCCGTTACGCCTGGAGCGGGGGATATTGGTCCAATCCGCGCGCCGATTGGGTTTGGATTCCCGCTTCTTATTACTGGACACCCCGCGGGTATGTGTACGTCGGTGGCTACTGGGACTACTCGGTCGTGCATCGGGGGGTGGTGTTCGCCCCGGTTCGGTTCGACCAGCGCTACCGCTCCCGCGGCGACTTTCAGTACGCGCCTCGGATTGTGATCACACTCGCCGTCCTGACGAATCACCTGTTCGTCAGGCCGCGTTATGGTCACTATTACTTCGGGGACTACTACGATTCACGCTACCGGCAACGGGGGTATTATCCCTCGTTCTCCTACGCTTCAGATCGGCGCGGTTACGACCCCATTTATACTCATTATCGATGGCTGAACCGGCACGATCAGGCGTGGGAGCGGAATCGTCGCGAGTCGTTCGAGTATCGACGGGATCACGTAGATGAACGGCCTCCCCGAACCTGGTCCGCCTATTCCTCCCGGCAGAAATCAGGCCGTTCACGCGAGGATTCGAGCGTGGCGCAGCGCTGGGATCAACTGCTTGCGGAGCGCAAGGACGGATTCCGGAGCACCAGCTCGCGGGAGCGTCAACGCTACACCACCCAGCGCGATGAACTGAGGCGGTACCGCGCCCAACGCGAAGCCCGTGATGATCGCCCCAGAGGTCGGAAGCCGGAGGATCCCGCAGTGGCCGACAGTGGCCGGGTCAAGCCGCCCCGCTCCCCGGTCGCCGGACCAAAGCCCTCGCAACGGAGTGAAACCCGAAAGCCGCCATCAAACGGAATAGCCGATCCGTCCAGTCGAGGCCGATCGCGCCCGGAGACTTCGGCCAAGCCCGATCGAGCGAACGATCGCGAAGGTCGGCCGAAAGTGGATCGTGACAAGCCAGCCAGGACTCCGGATCGGAAGAATCAGCCGGAGGGGCGACGCACCTCCCCTCCCAAATCCAAACCAAGTGTCGCCCCGCCAAAACAGGATCGAAAAAAGGCGGAACCACAACACCAGCCCCCCGCAAAACGGGAGCAACCGTCCTCTCGACAACCACGGGCCAAGGAATCAACAAAACCAACGCAAGCGAAGCCAAGCAAACCGGTCCGCATCACCAAGGGGAAACAACCGAAAAATCCGGCCGATGCGGCTGAGGAATTGAAAAAGAAAAAGAAGGGGAAGGAATCCAAATCCGATTAATCCCCTCTCGGACCGCCCTCCCTCCAAAAGCGGCCCGCCTCCATCGCCCGTCCCAGCCCATCCCTCACGGAAGGATGGAACGGGAAGCGGCCGTCGGCGTGCTCATGAACATCCAGAAATGCTCACGGTGACGAGTCCCTCGCGGGAACTCCGACCCAGGAGACGATCCGCGTGAGTACGACCACGGGGGACACTGGCAACCCAGACTCGATTTTATGCCTGCCCCATTCTTCTGGGGAATATGGCGGCCTTGAATATCAGACCGCTACCCACCCCACCTCCCGATGACCCACGCCCCCTTCACCAGTGCCGACCCCCGAAAGCAAATTCCTTTCAGATTCAGAAATACGCCCGGGCCTGGCTGCGAACAGAATTGGAAAAATAGTTTGGAATTCGTGAGACACTCTCTGGCTGGACGGGGCATTGAGTGTAGATTCCAACCCCGAGGTGAACCATGACAGTCGATGCGGCACGTGCAAAATCCATTTTTCTGGCGGCTTCCGAGTTGCCTAATCTTCATGTCAGTTTTGATCTGGCCCCCACCGGGGCAATGTGGTATCCCATTTGACTCGAGAGGGCAGGCCTGTGCCGCGGCGAGCTAAAGACGGGTAATCGGGTGGGTGTGGATTCGAGGTGATTTGTGGGGGTGGGAGGCGGGGCCCGCTCGGAAAGTGTGGAGCGGAGTCGGCCTGCCGGCCGCCGCGGAATTGAAGAGCGGGCCGGATTATTTTCCAGCGAGGGGGTCTCTTGTGGTTAGGGCGATGGATGCAGGTTTTTAAGTGCAGCTTAAGAGGGAAGGATCGACCGGAGGCGCCGCGGAAATGCGAGCGATGTGGGGGAGAATGCCGGTTGTACAGGCACGGCCGTTATGAGCGCTATGGGGAAGTGCCATGGCCGAAGTGGAAATCGGGTAAAATGGGCGGAATGAACGTCGTGATTTCTTGGTGTGGATTTTCTTCGGGAACTTCCCTGCCCGAGTCTTCTTCCTGGGTCTTCTTTGGGGTGTTTTTTTGGTGAGGGCGTGGTGTTGGTCGAGGTGGATTTTATTAGGGGGGCGCGGGGGGATTGGTGGGGACGGTGGCGGCCCCGGCGATGAGAGTCTCGACTTGTTTCAAGTGTCTAAATTGTAAAGAGGTACAAAAGAGCGAACCTCGCAACCGTGGGCGACAGCGGTACTGCTCAAAAGAGGCCTGCCGGAAGGCGTCGAAGGCGGCCAGTCAACGGGCCTGGATGAGCCGGCGGGAGAACGCGGATTACTGGCGTGGGAAGGAGAGCTGTGAACGGGTGAAGCGGTGGAGGGAGAAGAACCCCGGGTACTGGCGGAGGAAGGAGGGAACTGGGCGCGGAGATGCGTTACAAGAGATCTGCACGGTGCAAAACGCTGATGATAAGGGGATTGCTGTTCCAGATATCTCCAATGCGTTACAAGAGATCTGCGAGCCGCAACCCTCTCTCATTGTGGGTCTTATCGCCAGTTTGACCGGCTATGCGTTACAAGACGACATAGTCACCACCGTGCGGCGGTTCGTCAGTCGGGGGGAGGACATCCTGGGCATGGGGCTCGGGAGATCCTCATCGACATATGAACAAACAAACACCCCTCTTGTGCCCGGAACGGCTGCGGCACGTGCCTCGCCAGTTTAGCTGGATCGATCACCGGTTGGTGCGAGACCGGCATATTCAGGGACCATCGCCATCGGCGCTGAGTCTGTACCTGTTCCTGTGCACGGTGAGCGATGCGCGGGGCATGAGCTATTACTCGGATCGGTCGGTCGGTGCGCTGCTGCGGCTCGGTGTCGAGTCCATCAGGGATGCGCGGGAGGAACTGATCCAGGCGGGGCTCATTGCGTACCGTCGGCCCTTTTACCAAGTGCTGAGCTTGGATGGGGTGGCGGCGAGCGGAGCGGTGGGAGCGGCTCCGGTCGTGGCACCCATCCGGGCGGGGGGGATGCGTCCGGTGGGAGATGTCTTGCGCGCTCTGCTGGCCAATAAAGAGGAGGGCGCCCCATGATCGACTACGAGACCTACTGTCGCATCCGGCATCTGGATCGAGAAGGGACGCTCAGTTATGAGCAGATCGCGCAGGAGCTCCAACTCCATGCCCAAACCGTCTCTCGGTATGCCGTCATGGAAAGCTATCCTCGGCGGCGCCATGCCAAGCGGGCAAGCAAGCTCGATGCCTACAAGCCGATGATCGTGATCTGGCTGGAGCGTTATCCCTACAGCGCGGCCCAAGTCTATCAGCGTCTCAAGAACGAGCATGCTTACAGTGGTGGAGCCAGTATCGTCAAAGACTACGTGCGGGCGGTGCGGCCAGTGCGCCGAGCGGCCTTTCTCACCCTCGCCTTCGCTCCCGGCGAAGCGGCTCAGGTCGACTGGGGTTACGCGGGCACCATCACCCTGGGTGGCACGCAACGCCGCGTGTCCTTTTTCGTCATGGTCCTCTGCCATAGCCGGCTGGCGTATGTCGAGTTCACCATCGGAGAAGGCATGGAACACTTTCTCTCCTGCCATGCGAACGCCTTTGAGTTTTTCGGCGGCACGCCCGGGGCCGTCATCATCGACAACCTGAAGACCGGCGTGCTGCGCCACCCGCTGGGCGAGAAGGCGGTCTTTCATCCC
>JBJXFS010000035.1:0-3707 GCA_046155625.1 Verrucomicrobiales bacterium
GGGCCACGGTGGGCCACGACCAGATCGGCGAAAACTGCTTTATCCTCGAAGAGACCAGCATCCAGCCCTTTGGACGAATCGGTGATAACGTCGTGATCTGGTGCAGGGTCCACATCGGTCATCACACTGCGATTGGTGACCACGCCACCCTGATTTCGGGGGCTGTCGTGTGCGGTCGGTGCGAAGTGGGGGCATGGAGTTATCTGAGCGCCAATTGCGTCATCAACGACACCGTGCGGCTGGCCGAAGGCACCCTGGCCGGCATCGCCTCGGTGCTGAAGGCGGACACTGAGCCCTGGGGGATTTACACCGGCGATCCTGCGCGTCGCCGGCGCGTCCGCAGCGATCGGTTCGAGTTTTTATGAGCGCGGCGCAGGAACCGGCCGCGGTACGCGGCGATCGGGGGAGGCGCGGCGCCCGCGGGCCGGTGCCGTGACCACTTCGCGCGCGGCCGCCCCGAACTCGTGAAACCGTCGCACCGTGATCTCGGGGTCGTACTGGAACCCCCATTTTTTCTTGCGGTCGAGCTCGCGCAGGCGCGCTCCCAACTCGGCGTGGCGCGCTACCAAATACTCGAGTCCCAGATGTTTGTAGTGAAGCATGACCATTTCCTGCCGGTCTGGAAAGTAAACGCGTCCTTCAGGTGCGGCGGTGTGGCGTGCCATGGCGAACCCGGAGTGCGTGATCGCGTCCGGATTAAAGAACGATGGTTTGTCGTAATGCGGGGCGCGGGTCCCGCGGCGAACGGTGCGCGGGAGGTCGTCCCCCGGCGCGGGAAACGTGTCGCTCACCATCTCGTATCCGCGCGTTGGGATAAACGTGATGCCACGACGCCGGCAGGCCGCGAGATACCACGCCAAGTCGGCATGGTAAAAAAACTCATCGATGTTGCAGACGGCCACCCAGTCGGCCTGACCGCGGCTGCAGAGCCAGAAATCGTTGACTTGCTCAAAGGCGGCCTGGCAGAGCGATTCGCCCTCGAGCACGAGAGGGAGCACGGTAACGCGCGAGTGGGCGGCGAGGATGTCGAGCGAGCGGTCCGTCGAACCGTTGTCGTGGATGAAGTACCGGTCGACGATCGGGTCGTAATGACGGAAAAAAAATGGGAGCATGCGTTCCTCGTTCCAACACGAGGCGTGGAGGTGGACTTTCATGGCGTGGCATCCAGTCCGCGCTGGACAGCAGCGAAGACGGCGCGCAAGTCGCCGCGGATGAGTGCGTGGGCATCGAGCCAGAGGCCGGGGAAGATCCGGCTGCGGGCGAGTCCATCGTGGTCGAGCGGGATCGTCCGGTAGTCGCCATCGATCTGCTCCCACCAATCGATCCGTCCTTCGTCCACCGACCAGACGAAATACTCGAGCACGCCGTGGCGGAGGTACACGGCCTTTTTCTGGTGGCAGTCGTAGGCGGCGCTGGTGGCGGCGATTTCGGCGACGAATTCCGGAGCCCCGTGGATGAACCCGTCTTCGCCGAGGCGGCTCTGGCCGCCGGATTCCTCGGAGCGGCGCAGCAGGGCATCGGGCTGGAGTTCGTTGGCGTCGTCGAGAATCACGGTGGCGTTATCGCCCAACTCGAGGCCAGGCCTATGAGCGGCGTAAAAGCCCAGCCAGGAGATGACGTGGGCCTGAGGGGCGCCGTGGCGGGCGAAGCCGGTGGGAGAGGGCATGACAACGTTGTGCTCGACGAGCTCCGCCTTTTTGAGGCCGGGCGTGACCAGATAACGGCGGTGGAAGTCGTCACGTTTCAGCCAATCGCCATTGGCGAGGGACGGCACCCGCTTGGAGCGGGCGGCCTCGGCGAGGACGAGCGTGGACATGCCCGAATTTACATGGGGGCGGCGCCGGTGACAAATGGCATCGCGCGGCAGGCATCTTCTCATTACGCAAAAAAGGACGATGGAACCACGAATGGCACATAGGGCCGCGAATGACCAGGGAGTGATGAAAAAGCCATCCCCTCACATGTCGGGTGGAGGAAATTCATGTAGCAACCACTTGGCTATTCGTGATATTCGTATGATTCGTGATTCCGATCCCGGTTCTCGGCACGGCAACCCGGCGCACGCCTGGGTGTGGAAGCGGGAGGCGCTTTTTGGCTCCGCTCCACCATCAAGTTCCTCAGGAGGATTACCGAGCCTCGGCGCGTTCGGCGATGGGCACGACCTTTTGGCCGTACGGGCGGCCGGTGTACTCGCTGAGTGGGCGGAACAGTCGATTGTCGTTCCATTGTTCGAGGACGTGGGCGGTCCAACCAGCCATGCGGGCGATGGCGAAGATGGGGGTGAAGAGGTCGGTCGGCAGGCCCAGACTGTGGTAGACAGTAGCGCTGTAGAAATCCACGTTGGCGTTGAGGTTTTTCTTTTTGCGCATGAGCTCGGCAATGCGTTCGCTCATCTGAATCCATTTTGGCTCGCCCAATCCATTGGTCAGCTTGATGGCCATGGCGCGCAGGTGTGGGGCGCGGGGATCGAGGACTTTGTAGACCCGGTGGCCAATGCCCATGATTTTTTTCTTTTGCGCGAGCGCCTCGTTGACCCAGTCGTCGACGCGATCGGGCGAGCCGATTTCCTGGAGCATGTGGATGACGCCTTCGTTCGCGCCGCCGTGCAGTGGTCCCTTGAGGGCGCCGATGGCGGCGCTGATGGCAGAGTACATATCGCTGAGTGTGGAGGCGACAACGCGTGCGGTGAAGGTGCTGGCATTAAACCCATGCTCGGCGTGCAAGACGTACGCGACATCCAGCGTCTGCGTGGCCTCGACACTCGGCTCCTCGTCCGTCACCAGATAGAGAAAGTGGGCCGCTTCTCCCAAATCTTTGCGGACGGGCGGCAGCGACAACCCTTGGCGCGCCCGGTGAAAGTACGCGGCCACAATGCCGATTTGCGCCACGAGCCGGATGGCCGTGGCCAAGGCCTCGCCCATGATCAAGTCGTGGCGGCTGGTATCGTAGGTTCCCAGCATGGAAACCGCGGTGCGCATCACGTCGATGGGCTGGGCGGATTTCGGCGCCGCCTTGAGGTAGTCGATCACTCCTTGGGGCAGTTCGCGTTCGGCACGCAGGGCGGTCGTCAGGCTGTCCAGCTCGGCTGCGGTCGGCAATCGGTTGTGGAGAAGCAGGTGGACCACTTCTTCGTAGGAGACTTTGCCGGCCAACTCGTTGATGTCGTATCCACAGTAGAGGAGTATGCCTTCCTGCCCACGCACATCTCCAATCCGGGTTTCAGCGGCAATGATTCCTTCGAGTCCTTTGGCGACGACAGGCATGATGGAGTAAGGGGAATGGTGGAAATGATCTGGGCTCTGGCTCCTAGATAAAAATGATTGGCGCCTTGTCTAGCGATTCCGGCCGGCGATTGCCGCCCGCTGGAGTTTTTACACGTTGAGGCAGTTTCGGAGTGCCGAAGAGAGTTCCGCCCTGAAGCGCTGGGCATAATCCCAGTGGGAGAAAAACGCCCTGTCACCGCGGATTTTTGCACGGGCGAAAAAAGCATGAAAAAATCGGGGGACGACTGGGAGTGGCGGGCTAAGACCGCCATACCGACTCGAGCATTCGACTCAGACCGGTCGCTCGCAATGTTAAAACGTGTTCGTTTCCATGGCGGCCCCAGCCCGCCACTCGTGCGCTGCCGAGCAGCGTCCTCTTCTGGGGTGGGAGACCCCGGCCGCAGGCTTCCGTTGGGCCTGCGAGAACTTTGAAGAAACTGCGTC
>JBJXFS010000076.1:0-15742 GCA_046155625.1 Verrucomicrobiales bacterium
CTCTGCGGCACCTGGTGGACTGGAAGTCCACGCCACGGCGGGTACCACAGACCGCCCGTGCGTCAAAGTCATCGATTTCGGCATCGCCAAAGCCCTGAGCATGGAACTCACCAGCCGCACGCTCTTCACCGGCCTCGGCCAGATGATCGGCACGCCGCAATACATGAGCCCCGAGCAGGCCGAAACCAACGCCCTCGACGTGGACACCCGCAGCGACCTCTACTCGCTGGGCGTCGTCCTCTACGAACTCCTCACCGGCCGCACCCCGCTGGATGCCAAAAAACTCCGCGAAGCCGGCTACGCTGAAATCCAGCGGCTCATCCGCGAGGAGGAGCCGCCCAAACCCAGCACGCGCATCAGCACTCTCGGCGAAGCCCTGCCCGACACCGCCAAACACCGCAGCGCCGAACCGTCCCGCCTGACCAAACAAATGCGCGGCGACCTCGATTGGATCGTCATGAAGGCATTGGAGAAGGACCGCACGCGCCGCTACGAAACCGCCAACGCCTTCGCCGCGGACGTGCGCCGCCACCTCGCCCACGAACCCGTGGAAGCCGGCCCGCCGAGCGCCACCTATCGCCTGCGCAAATTCATCCACCGCCACAAATTTGGCTTCGCCGCCGGACTTGCCGGATAGTCCTTACTGGACTCCAGTAATGAAGCAGGGGAATCCGCATGACTGTTACAAGTGACGCGTCGCGCAAAAGGGCGACCGGCTCCTTGAGGCGGTGACCCCGGAATCACGTGGCAATAGCCGGGCATACCAAGGGCCATCGTCCGTACGCCGCCGCGGCGAAGAATTGGGCACGGTTTTCAAAGACTCCGTCGCCGTGCAGACGGATCCACGCCTCATGCACCAGAGCGGTGGCCTGGAGGGTTTGTCCCGGCATCTGCGCCGCCATCCTGTGCGCGGCCATGCGGCGGAGTTCCTCATAGACCAGCGGCAGCAATTCCTCCGCTGTGCCAGGCAGGGGCAGCGCGGTGGAAGTGGCATCGCCGGGCTTCGGATTCATGAGCGCCAGTGTGGGAACGGCGGCGGCAGTGTCGAGCGTTCGTTGCACTCACTCTCGCGCGGGCGCCCAGTCAGGGGCCGGGAGCGCCTCCAGTTCCGCCCGGAGCTTCGCCGCCTCGTCGTTGCGGCCGGCCATCTCGTACATCATCGCCATGTTTTGCAGCGCGCTGGCGAAAAAGGGGTGGCTCGGCCGGAGCACCCGGCGCTTGATGGCCAGCGATTCCTCCTGAAGTTTGATGGCCTCGGGCAGACGCCCGGATTGGGCGTAGGATGCCGCGAGGTCGGTCATCGCCCCGAGTGTGTTTTCGTGCTCCGGGCCATTTACCTTCTGCTCGAGCGGCAGCCCTTCCTCTAGCAGCTTGAGCGCCTCGTCTTTGCGGCCGGCCTCGCGGTAGATAATCGCCAGATTGTTCACCGCAGCGAGCGCGATGGGGTGCTCCGGGTCGTTGTAGTTGGCCAGGGTGCCGGCTTCATACGCGCCGATGTCTGGTGCGCCGACGATGGGGAAGCCGCGCTGGTCGCTGGTGAGCGCGGGGGAAAGCACGGTGGCGGTGTTGCGGGCGGGGCTGTCGGGGAGCAGGGCCATCGTCAGCGTGGGGCCGCTGTAGTTCCCCAGCGGGGCGAGGCGGGGATTGGCCACGGTGATGGTACCTGCGCCATTCACGGTGCCAGAAACCTCGGTGAAAACAGCGGCCTGCACGAGGTTCGCGTCACTGGCGATCACTATGCCTCTATTGTTAACGTCCGAGCCGTTGCCGCCGGTGAAGGTGTTCCCGGCGACGATGCTGTTTTGCAGGTCGAGCCTTCGACTGCTGTCCACATACACCCCGCCGCCACCGGTGCTGTTACCGACGGAGTTCCCCGCCACCGTGCAGTGGCGGAGGGTTACCTCGCCCTCCACATAAATGGCACCGCCGTATTCACCCGCGGTATTCCCCGTGAGTGTGCACTGCGTCATCAGCGTCTCCCTGGTCTCCAAAGACGCGCCGCCATTGCGGGTGGCGGAATTGCCGGAGAGCGTGCAGCGGTCCAGCGTGCTGACGCCGCGGTTGGAAATCGCGCCGCCGTAGTCGGAGGAATTACCGGAGAGCGTGCACTGCGTCAGCGGCTGTGAGCCGCTGAGGTGGAAAATCGCGCCGCCGCCGGCCGCGGCGGTCTTCCCGGTAAGGGAACACTGCGTCAGTGTCAGCGTGCCATTGTAGTTCAAAATCGCGCCGGCGACCCAAGTCGGGCCGTTGCCGCCGGACCAATCGGAGGTGGTGGAATTGCCAGACAGGGAACACTGCGCCAGCGTCAGCGTGCCGTTGTTGAAGATCGCCCCGGCGGAGGATCCCGACGGCGCGGTGAATCCGGAGAGGGTGAGGCCGCGCAGGGTGAGGCTGCTGCCGGCGAAGACGTAGAAGCAGCGGTAACCGGAGGCAGGCGTGCCAGTGTCCGTGAGCGTCAGCCCGCTGCTCAGCGAGGTGGCATCCACGGTGACGCCGCCCGTGGCGATGGCCGCGCGCAGGGAGCCGGGGCCGGAGTTGTTGAGAGTCGTCACCACGATGGCTGGCTGCCCGGCGAACCGCAGTTCCCCCACCCCCGCGTGGTTGCCGCCGTTCGCGGTGCCGAAATGATTGTCCGTGATGGTCACGCGCACATGGGTGGCGACGCGCCGCGGGCCGGGCATCGGCAGGCGCAGCGCCCCACTGGCCAGCGGAGCCGGCGAGGTGACGGTGACGGTATGGGCGAAGGTCGAGCCGTTGGTGGAGAAGGCCACGTCGAACGTCCGGCCCTCATTTCCATGTCCCACTCCGGAGTGATATCCCCAGATCACCAGCTCCGAGACGGAGCGCAGCCCCGGCAGCGTGCAGGTAAGCACCGGCGCGGGCAGCGTCAGGGGCAAGGCGTAGTAATCGGGATCGCGGGCGGTCGTCACCCATGCCGTGGTGTTGCTGGCCGCCGCGTGGGTGCCGAGGCTGGCGAGCGTGGGCGTGCCGGAGAGACCGGAGCCATTCCTGCATTTCCATGCCGGTGAAAAAGCGCAGCTTCACGAGGTCCGCGGCCCGGGCATCCTCGGCGGCGAGCGTTTCCAGCGCCTCATGCACGGCGAGGATTTCCTCATCCGGCGCCTGCATGGCGATGATGGACTCTGAAAGCTCCGTACAGTCCGCGCCGCCGCCGCGTTTGGCCGCCATGCGCCGCCGCGCCTGCTCAATGAGAATGCGCCGCATGGCCTCCGCCGCGGCAGCGAAAAACCGCGCGCGGTTCTCCCACGCCTTCTGCTCCCGCTCCAGCCGCAGCCAGGCTTCATGCACCAGAGCAGTGTCGCCTGAATGGTCCTGCCCGGCGCTTCCTGCGCCATGCGCGCCGCGGCCAGCCGCCGCAATTCTTCATAGCCCAGCGGCAGCAGTGCCTCCGCTGTGGCTGGCAGTCACGACGGCTGGAAAATCGGGGGGGCCGGCGGTGAGTTCATGCTCTACACTGTGCAGCGGCGCGGCCTGCTGTCGAGCTTCCGCCGCATTGCGCCGAATGTACCGCAGGCGGTCCGGTGCCCGGCGGGCCGCTGCTCACATACAGTTACAGCGCGATGGGCCGCCGCCCCACTGAACACGACGGTGCCGCTCGCAGCTTCGTCTTTCTCCACGACCGCGTTCCCGGCCTCGTCACTTCACTCATCTGCGTTCCCACCACGGCCGGCACCGGCAGTGAAGTTTCGCATTCCGCCGTGCTCACCGACACTGCGAACCGGATCAAGGTCAGCACTCTCAGCGAATACCTGCGGCCTTCCCTCGCCATCGTTGATCCCATGCTCTCCCTGTCATGTCCGCCAGGAGCAACGGCGGACAGCGGCATAGATGCCCTCACTCATGCCATTGAGGCCTATACCGCCGTGGACTCCAGCCAACTCGAGGTGCCCGCGGACCAGGCTACACCCTACGATGGAAAGTCCCCGATGGGCGATCTCCTCGCGGAAAGGGCCATCGCCCTCATCGGCAGACCCCTTCCCACCCCCCTCCCCACATGACCCGACCACCCGATCCCAACGCCGGCCCCCGAAAGCAAATTCCTATCAGCCGAAATTCAGAACGTGGAACTCAAAACCAAAACTCTTGCCGCAATAGCGATGCAAAGACGTTGATGGTGAGGACACCACGACGCGATGCCCAGCTTGTAAAGGGAACGTTCACGTTCCCCTCACCCCGCGCCAGATACCCAGCCGCATCCCTGGGAAGCCTAAAGCTCCATGAGGCTTTTCAGATGCTTGTCGTCATGAACAAGTTTTGCCTTGTGGCGCCGTGCGCAGGCCGCGATGAGCACGTCCGCCAAAGGGCAGTTCAAGCCGGCCTGGGCGGCAGTTCGACCGAGGCGGGCGGCTTCTTCCCAACTCGAAGCATCCATCGGCAGCGAGGGAGAAAGATCGGCAAGTTCCGCAGCGATGCGTTCTTCGCGCTTGCCCCGAATGCCCCTGTAGATCTCGACCCAAACGACCGGACACAGGTGCGATCTCCCTTCCGCCATCGCTAGGGAAACTTCCGGCGGAAGCACTGCCTGCCCACGCAAAAACGGAATCCACACCGAGCTGTCGACGAGCACCTTCATGAATCTCCCTTCCGGCCCCAAAGGCTCCGCAGCCGTGCCTCCCGCTCCACGTCGGCCGCCTCGACTTCATCATTACTGGGGAAATCGGGCATCGATCCCGCCGCCTCCCGGATGAACTGATCCACCCTTCGCCGACGATTAAACTCCTCCAGAGCCCTGACCACGGCCTCGCGCTTCGTCTTCGCCCCGGTGAAGCGCATGGCATCCGCCAACGCTTCATCTGGAATATCAATGGTGGTCTTCATGGATTCCATAATAACCGAATTGTGGATTCCGCCAATCAAAAAAGCGGATGCACCACCCCAACGGCGACGTTGGCTGGAAACTTTTGATCCCAAGCGCCTTCCATCCCAAAAGGATGGCAGATCATAGCCGTGGGTGGCCGTCCGCTGTCCGGCCGCAGGCCCCGTGCTGGACGGCCACCCACGGACTGGCGAAACCGGGCATCGATGCCGCCGCCAGCCTTCGTTCCAGTTCCCGCAGCGCGGTCAACGCACCCATGGGCAGGCTGACGTCGAACCCCTCCCGGCCTGCCGATTCGCCCGGATTGACGCGGATGATGGGGCGGCCGGCCGCTTCGCCAAACAGCCGGACCGATGGGATCGCCGTGCCGGCGCCGATTTCGACAACAACCAGGCGCTCTGTTCCGCAGAGCCACGCCTGCAGTGAGGTCTTGCGGGCGGCGTACGGCGTGTCGATCCACCCGTAGTCGCCGAACATGAGGATATTCGGTCGCGCCAGTGCGCCGCATGCGGGACACTCCGGCAGTGGTCCCAGCCATTCGCAGCGCGATTCGTCGACGTTCGGGACCAGGTCGTCGGACGGCCACCACTCGCGACGGCATCGATGCAGGCATTGCAGAGAGTGGATCGAGCCATGGCATTCCACGACGTGTTCGGGGGGAACGCCGGCCTTCTGAAAATGGCCGTCCACGTTGGACGTGAAAACACGCAACCCATGGGGCTTGCTGGCCGCCAGGCGCTGGAGGATCCGGAATCCTTCGTGCGGGACAGTCTGACGATACAGCCCCAACCGGTCACCGTAAAAGCCCCAGGCCGCTCTGGGCAGGGAATCGAAGGCCGCCGGAGACGCCACATCCATGAAGTTGAGCCCCAGGGATTCCAGGGCGGGATAGACGCGCCAGAAGCCGCCCGGCCCGCGAAAGTCGGGCAACCCGGAATCAATCCCCATGCCGGCACCGGCGGTGACCAGGAGGCCATCGGCCGCCTCGATCAACTCCGCCGCGCGCGTCAGACTGGTTTCCCGATCCTGCGACACCGTGGTCCCATACGGCCTCACTCCAGCTCTGTCCAAAGGTGAAAGTCAAGTTTTTCGCAACGCCTTTACGATTCGTGATATCCGTGTGATTCGCGGTTCCCGTTCCGGTCTTTAGGTTCTCTCGCCCGTCGTAGTGGCAAACGTCCTCACCCTGAGCCAGAGTGGCATCATGCTCTGCCCTTCACTCTTCTGGATTTCCCGAGTCCTCGGGCTGGGATCGTTGATGCTCTCAGCCAGTCTGCAGGGCGGCGCCAACCGAGGTGACGGTGCAGGTTTCCAAGCCACTGCAGACCTTCGACGGACTTGGGTGTGGAGCCATCTTTTACGAGGCGCACATGACGAGCCTCGCGGCGGGGAACAAGCCCGAAGAGCAGGAGAGGCTGTACGGCGCCCTGTTCAAGGACGTGCGCACTGATTTCTTGCATCTGTATATCCGCCACGATCACGAGCCGCAGAACGACAATGACGACCCGTGGACGCCCGCGTTCAACATTGACGAATTCAAGTATTGCGAGCACACGCTGGCCATCTGCAAGGCGGCGCTCGTGAGTCGGCCGCAGTTTCGTCGAGAAACAGCGAGGTATTCGCGTGCCCTTGCAGGAGCGAGGCAGGCCACTGTTCACTGCGTGGCCCACGGAGCATTGCCTCGACCGCCGCCGCCTTGTGCGAGCCGAAGGCCAGGATCAACACGCGGCGCGCGGCGAGAATCGTTTTCATCCCGACAGTGACTCCGCGCGCTGGGGCATAATCGCCGTCGAACCACCGGCGGTTCGCTTCGATGGAAATCGGGTCGAGGTCCAGCACGCGTCCGGATGAATCCTCGGCACCCCCCGGTTCGTTGAACCCGAGATGACCGTTCTGCCCGAGGCCGAGAACGATGACATCGAGGCCTCCGATCTCAGTCAGACGCCGCTCGTGGGCCCGCACGCTCTTGAGCGCTTCGCCTTCCAGCGAACTGACCGTGAAATAGTGGTCCGCCAGCACGCCCCAGGGCTCGACGGCGGTTCGCCGAATAAGATTGGCGCAGTTACGCGGCTCGTCGCGCGGCACCCCGAAATATTCGTCCAGCGCGAAGATGTTCAAGTGCGCAAGTGACATGTGCCGCTCCGCGATGCGCCGGTAGAGGTCGAGTGGGGTGTTCCCCACGGCGAGCATTACGTTGACGACGCCCGGGGTGGCAAGCCAACCGGCCAGCAACGCGGTGGCTGCCGCATTCGCCTCTTCCGGAGCAGCATGAGTGAGGACTGTCATGGATGGCGCTCCTGATGGCAGGTTTCGGGGCTCAGCGTCCGGGCGACGGCGGGTCGCCGAGAACCTGGCGGGCCCACTCAGCGTGGGGATCGGACTCCGGAATCTCTCCCAGCCGCCTGCTCACCGTCGCGAACTCGGCCCACGACACGGTCTCGGTGACCAGCTCCGGGTTCAGACGCCGTCCACCCACGGCCTCGGCGAGATCAGCAAGCCACAGCGGCACCGGCCCCGAGGCCATCGGCACGTCCCACAGGCGGGCCGACTTGTCCTGCGACGCCGTGATCGCACGCCGGCCGTCACTGCTGAATCCCGCGGAGACGACGCCATCGCCATGTCGAAACGGTTCTCCGAGTTTGAGCCCGGTCGCGGCATCCCACACTTGGGCAGTATCATCCATCGAGGCGGTGAGCACGCGCAGTCCATCCGGACTGAACCGCGCGCTCATGACGAGTTCGGCATGTTGCAGTGGCAAGGTCCGTTGCCTGCCGGACGTTGTGCTCCAAAGGTACGCTTCATTCCCCGAGGAGGTGACAAGTTGGAGCCCGTCGGGACTGAATTCCGCGTACTCGACAGGCCCCCGGTGTCGAAGCGTAGCGATCGGGGCGCCCTCCGCAGACCAGATTTTTGCGGTGTAATCGAGTGAGGCGGTCACCACTCTGTCGCCAGCGGCACTGAACTGCGCAAACCAAACCCCAGCCTCATGAGTGAGCGGCGGCGCGATGCGCTTCCCGATGGATGTGTCCCAGATCGTCGCCGTGCCCTGCTCGCCGGCGGCGACGAGTTTCGTGGCATCCATGCTGAACCGAACGGATTGCACGCGGCCCAGGGTTTCGAGCGGCGGCGCCAGCGCCACGCCCTGCAAGGCGTCCCAGATCATCGCGATCCCGTCCTCGCAGCCGGTGGCCAGCTTGAGTCCATCGCGACTGAAATGCGCGCATGTCACCTCCGTGGCGTGCTCAAGCGGGCTGCCGGCCGGTGCCCGCCGGGCCAAGTCCAGGATCCACGCGGATTTCGAGAATGCCGTCTCGTTCGTTCGCTTCGAGATCAGCGCAATCGGTCCGGCTGTTGTGAATTGCGCCGCGACAGCCTCAGCCGATTCCGGGAGCTCAGGCGCGGACGTTGCCACACCGGTGACCACATCCCACACCGACACCGACTGCGGTC
The DNA here is from genome assembly GCA_046155625.1 of Verrucomicrobiales bacterium. GTDB lineage: Bacteria > Verrucomicrobiota > Verrucomicrobiia > Verrucomicrobiales > V1-33 > CAJBME01. The sequence goes on from JBJXFS010000076.1 coordinate 8,288, forward strand.
CGCCGTAGTCCCACGAGTTGATTGCCGGTGCCGTGAAAAGCGATCCCGCGGTGGCTGTGATGGCCGCCGACCCACGGGCGTCGAACTCAGCGGCCGCCACCACTGTCCCGTGTCGAAGTTCCCGGCGCACCTGTTTCCGGGGCCGAACGTCCCAGAGCCTTGCGGATTTGTCCTCCCAGCCCGCGGTCAACACCCGGGAGCCATCCTGGTTGAACTCGGCGTGAATCACGCGCCCTTCGTGGGTCATCGCCTCCGAAAGCGCCGCGCCGGTCGCGGCATCCCACAGCCGCGCGGTGTGGTCCACCGAGGCCGTGAGGATGCGGCTTCCGTCCGGGCTGAAAGCGGCGGCGTACACCAGCGACGTGTGCGGCAACTGAAAGAGTTCCGCACCGGTTTCAACCCGCCAAACCCGGGCGATGTTGTTCGCCGTCGCCGTCACGATTCGCTGACCGTCCGGGCTGAAGGCGAGGGAATAAATTCTGTCCCCGTGGAACAGGGTTCCGATCACGGGCTCCGAGGTCACCGATTCGCGGGACTCGACGTTCCAGATCCGCACCAACCAGTCTCCGCTCTCGTGGCGCTGGTACACGGAGGCGGCGAGCCGTTTCCCGTCCCCGCTGAATCGCACTCGACGGACAGGGCCCTCAAGCCGAAAGCGATGCTGTTCCCGGCTCGATTTGACGTCCCAGATCCGCACCCGCCCATGGTGCATTCCCGTGGCGAGCCGCTCGCTGTCCGGACTGAAGGCAATGGTATTAACCGGTCCCACGTGTGAGAGCGGCGGGCCGCGCAATCCGCCCGTGGCGGCATCGAAGAGGCGCGCGTTCGAGTCCGCACACGCCGTCGCGATCCACTTGCCATCCGGACTGAAAATCGCGGCATTGACCGGCCCGTCGTGCCTCAAAGGCTCAAAGACCAGAGCGCCCGATTGCGTCTCGAAGACACCAGCCGTTCCATCCGCCGAAGCGGTGACCACTTTCGCCCCGTCCGGACTAAACTCCGCCGAAAAGACCTTGTCGTTGTGACGAAGCGGCGGAGTCGTCGCGTCGCCCGTCTCCACATTCCACACCTGGACCGTGTGATCCTCGCCAACCGTCAGGACACGGTGACCATCCGGGCTCAGGTGCGCCGAGCCGAGCCGGCCGGGGTGGACGAACGGATTGGTGACCAACCGGGGAAACTGGCGCTGCGTGAGGGCCGAAACGATCCGTTCTGCGGCGACGCGATTGCCGGGTTGGCGCCGGAGGACCTGCGCGAGGTGCGCAAGGGCCAAGGACGACTCGCCGCGCCGGAGGAGATCCTCGGCGTGCTGAATCGTCGCCCTCGCTTCAAAGTCTTCGGCGATCGTCTGCAGGCGTTTCGCCTCGCTCGTCTGATCGCGTTGATAAAAGTAAGCGCCCGTCGCCAGCGCCGCCATCCCCGCCACCACCGCGGCGATCTTCCTTGCGGCGGCCAGGCGTTTTTCAACCAGCCGCTTCCATTTCACGGACTTTCCGCTCTGCACGAGGGCGAGTTCGACCTGCATTTCCTCAGCGGACTGATAGCGCTCGCTGATGTTCTCCGCGCAGGCCTTCAGGATGATGGCGTTGAGTTCCAGGAGCGCCTCCTTCTCGGCCCGGTCCTCAAGGTCACGCAACCCCGTCATCGGTTCCGGGTATTGCTTGCGGTCCTTCCCCATGCAGGCCCCGTAAAGCACCTTTCCCAGGCTGTAGAGATCCGCCTGTGGTGAAGTCGGACCTTCCGGCGGAATAAACCCTTCGGTCCCCACGAACGAGAGGGCTTCCTCGACCTCAACCACCAATCCAATGTCTGCAAGTTTGGCCACACCCTGCACGAAGATGATATTCGACGGCTTGATGTCGCGATGGATCAACCCGTGCCGGTGCAGGTGGCCGAGGGCCGACGTCAGCGAGAGCCCGATTTGCACACACTCGGGAACCGGAAGTCGCCCGCTGGCGCGCTGCCGTGTCGCCAGCGTTTCCGGCACATAGGTGTCGGGATCGTCGATCTGCACCCCCGCAAGGCCGGAACCGCGGGACGGCCGCGAATCGTCCGCCAGTTCCATGATATAATAGAACGAGCCGCGCGCGTCATCACGACCGGCCTGCAGGATGTCCACCAGCCCGTCATTGGAACGCGAAACCGGCTCGAACCGTTGGATGCCGCGGAATTCGCGATCGTACGGTTCGTCGCTGCCGAAGGAATCGCGAAAGACAACCTTCACCGCCCGGAACGTGCCCAACACGTTGCGCGCGAGCCAGACTTCGCCGTAGGCACCCTGCCCGATGCAGCGGAGCAATTCGTGATCGGGAATGGCGGGCAGTTCCTCCCGCGCCCGCGGCGGAAGCTGCCGGCCCGCCTGCGCGAACGGACCGTGCATCGAAAGGAGCAGTGTCTCCTGTGGCGGCGGCGATTCCATGGCCTCACGGGCGTTCGTCACTTCGCTGCCGGCCCACGGGGGGCTCCCCGGAAACCCCGGCCCCCTGCCGCTCCCAGAGTGCCCGGAGCATCCGCCGCCGCCCCTCGAGACATCGGCGGTCCGCACCACCGATCCGGAACGGCGCGGGTCGAAGCCGCCGTCGAAGCACTTCCAGCATTCGCCAGAAAAGGGCGGCGGCACGGCGGGGCATCGGAAGCATGGCGGCGGATGGCGGCACGGAAATTCGCGGTTACTTGGAGTTCAAAGATTTCTGGCCTGGTCCGGCGGCAGCGGAAGGTGAGGCGCTGAAATGGCCGCTTTCTCCAGTCGTTTTCGCTCCTCCTTTACCAGCTTGCTGATCCCGCGGCACGCAAAATACACGCGGCCCAGACTGATGCCCAGCATCCGACCCACCTCCATCGCCGGAATTTGCTGAACCATGTGCATGTAAAACACCTGATACTGCGCCGCCTTCGATTTCGCCTTCACCCGTTCGATCGCAGCTTCGAGGAGGTTCCCTTCCCACTCCTGATCCCAGACTTTTTCGATGTCCTGGCCGTGAGGGTCGGGAATGCGCTCGACCGTGGCGGTGCCTTCCGTCTCCTCGTCGCCAGGGGCGGACCGGTAGTAATCTGGCCGCCGTTTCCGGAATTGATCCAGGATCCGCAGCCGCGTGACGTGCTTCAGCCAGCTTTTGAACGTGCACTTCGCCGGGTCATACTCGAAACTCGGCATCTTCTTCGCGATCGAGATCACGGTCTCCTGCACCACCTCCTCCGCCTCCGAGTTGCTCAGCCCGGACTTCAACGCCACCACATAAATCAGCTTCCAGTAGCTGTCGAAAAACTCCTGCCAGCTCGCATGGTCGTCCCAGTTCCGTAGCCGGCTGATGAGGCTGCGCCGTGTCGGCATTCCCTGATCCTGTGAACCTGGCTTCATGTCGTGATGTGCTGCAGAGGAAATCGCTGCAGAGGAAATCGTGCCGGATTCGGTCGGTTTCGAAGAAAAAGTGCATGGGTGTCCCAAATTGCACGACTTGCAGGGGCGATGCAAATAGTGTTGTTCGATTGCGCTTTGCATGCAATATGCAAATTCGAATGACGAATTGCAAGCGAGCGTTGAACTTGCCCGAGCCGGGTACGGAGACATTTTTCCTCTGGGGACCACGACAGTCGGGCAAGACCACCCTCCTGCGTGACCGCTACCCGGAGGCGGTGTGGATCGATCTCCTGAAGGCGGACGAATACCGCCGTTACGGCACGCGGCCTGAGCTCCTGCGAGAGGAGCTGGCACGCAGTGGCAGCCGCTTTGTCGTGGTGGACGAGGTGCAGAAGGTACCCGCTTTGCTCGACGAGGCGCACTGGCTGCATGAGAACAAAAGGGTGCATTTTGCGCTTTGTGGTTCGAGTGCCCGGAAGCTGAAGCGTGGTCAGGGCAACCTACTCGGTGGTCGTGCTCTTCGGCGCGAGCTTTACGGACTCTCCGCTCATGAGCTGGGAGTTGATTTCGATCTGGGGCGGATGCTCAACCACGGCACCCTGCCACGTCTCTACGTCAGCAACCGCCCGCGACCGCTGCTCAGCGCCTATGTGGCCGACTACCTGAAGGAGGAGGTGATGGCCGAGGGGTTGGTGCGGCATCTGCCACCGTTTTCGCACTTCCTGAACGCGGCGGCACTCACGGACACGGAGCAGATCAATTTCACGAGCTTTGGCAGGGAGCTTGGGGTCTCGCGCGAGACCGTGCGCGGTTATTTTGAGATCTTGTGCGACACTTTGCTGGCGCGCCTGTTGCCGCCCTACCGCAAGCGGCCGAAGCGCCGCCTGTCCCTGGCCGACAAGTTTTACTTTCACGACATCGGCGTGGTGAACTTCCTGGCGCGGCGCGGCGCGCTGGAGCCTGGAGGTGAGCTGTTCGGCAAAGCGTTTGAAAACTGGGTCTTCCACGAGCTGTGCTGCTACAACAGCTACCGCGAGCGTTTCGCCGAGTTCAGTTTCTGGCGTCTGAGCACGGGTGTGGAGGTAGACTTCATCGTCGACGACTTGCAGTGCGTCATCGAGTGCAAATCCTCCACTGCCGTGCAGACACATCACTTGAAAGGTCTTCGCGAACTCAAGCTGGAGCATCCTTCGACCGGCAGGCAGATCGTCGTCAGTCGTGAGCCGAAAAGCCGCCGGACCAGCGATGGAATCGAAATCCTCACCGTGGCGGACTTCCTCGATGACCTTTGGGGCGGCAGGCTGTTCTGAAGCCTCATCTCGACCATGATGCTCTCGGAAGCCATGGAGAGACAGCCGGCGGTCAGCGCAGTGGCTGTAGCTGTGCTCATGCATTGTGCTAACCCAGGGCCTTGCCCTGGGCTTTCGACTTGAGATCCTTCGGCCCGACCAGAGCACCGAAGGTGCGCAAGAAGACAGCCCAGGGCAACGCCCTGGGTTGATGCACCTCCCTCATCATCAGGGCTGAAGGCCCGGAACTATCGGTCCACTGCCGTCGCCGAATACCGCCAAGCAATCGATCAACGGGAGAACCCGCCCCGGTGCCAGGGGAACGATCACTCGAGACCTCTCTCTTGGCGGAAGTGCCTATGACGGTATCCGTGATATAGTGCCCGGGACCGACAGAGGATTCCTGCTGATCGCAATTACCTTCTCAGGCGTCTCCGGCAACAAAACCACCCCGTTGATCAGCGCCAGCGCCGGTCGGCAGCAGGCGTGGCTGATCAAGGTGAACGCGACATGGGATGTGGTTTGGCAGCGTTCGTTCGGAGACAATTCTTCCTTTGGATTCGCGGAGGCCGTGCCGACTGCCGACGGAGGCTTTATTTTGGTCGGTTGGGGCCGTGGCAACTCAGGTGTATGGCTGGTCAAATTGGCGGGCCCGCCTCCCCACCTTGCCATCGAGCCGCTCACGACCGGCGTGTGACTCTCCTGGCCGCTGACCGCCGCGGTTTGGGTGCTCGAAGACAGCGATGACCTGGACATCCACGCCAACTGGTCGCCCCTCCCGCCCCCCTATGAAGCCGACGCCACCGGCTACTTCTTCGCCGTCTCAGACCCGTCCGGCCAGCGGTTTTTCCGACTGCGAAAACCCTGACCATCGTGATGCCACGGAGCTTGGGCATCCCTTGCATCACGGGCGGCGTAAGGTGAAGTTTTTTTGGATTTCTTCAAAATGGTCCTGCCGTCGCGCGATTTGTCCTCCATGAACACCAGTTCCAGAATCCGGCCGAAATCCGCTGCGGGAATGCGATACAGCACTTGGATTGCACAGGCGCTGCTGCTGATTGTTGCCGGGATGCCATGGGATCTCTCTGCTCAGGCACATATCACCCAGCAGGCGTATCTCAAGGCCCACAACGCCCCGAACGCGCGGAACTTCGGAAACTCGGTGGCGGCTTCGGGCGACACCGTGGTCGTAGGGGCTTCGCGCGAGCCGGGCAACCAAAGCTACGAGGGTGCGGCCTATGTCTTCGTCCGGAATGGCACGAGTTGGACCCAGCAGGCTCAACTCAAGGCTTCAAACCGCGGCCAGGACGGGTTCTCCATCGTGGCGATCTCAGGGGACACCATCGTGGTCGGAGCGCCGGAGGAGGACAGCAACGCTGCAGGAGTGAACGGGAATCAGGCCGATAACAGCATGGACGACGCCGGGGCGGCCTACGTCTTTGTGCGCCAGGGGACCACATGGACTCAGCAGGCGTATCTCAAAGCCTCCAACCCCGGGGTGGATAATTTCTTCGGCAGCTCAGTGGCCGTCGAGGGGGAAACCATCGTGGTCGGGGCCGCCGGCGAGGACAGCAATGCCACTGGAGTGAATGGGAACCAGGCGAACAACAGCGCGGCCTGGGCCGGGGCGGCCTACGTCTTCGTGCGGAACGGGACGACTTGGACCCAGCAGGCATACCTCAAAGCCTCGAACACCACTGTGGATGATCTCTTCGGCTCTGTCGCAATTTCGGGCGACACAATCGTCGTCGGCGCGCAAACCGAGGATAGCGATGCCTTCGGTTCGGGAGCAGCTTACGTCTTCTTCCGAGAGGGAACCCTGTGGACCCAGCAGGCCTACTTGAAAGCCTCGAATCCGGGCACACGGCTGCCGGGTGAATACGGGGGACTCGACGGCGACTCGTTCGGCGTCGCCGCCGCGATTTCGGGCGACACGATCGTGGTTGGTGCGATCGGGGAGGACAGCGGCGCCACCGGGATTAACGGCGATCAAACGAACAACACCCGTTTCAATTCCGGAGCGGCTTACATCTTCGTGCGCGAAGGAGCCAACTGGAGCCAGCAGGCCTACCTCAAGGCTTCGGCCAATGCCCCCAATGATGCATTCGGAACTCAATTTGGTGCCGACGTAGCGGTGTCCGGAGACACGGTGGTGATCGGAGGGCCTTTCGAAAACGGCGGCGCCACTGGAGTGAACGGCAACGAGGGCAACCAGGCCGCGCGTGGCGCGGGCGCAGTCTGGGTTTTCGGGCGGAGCGGCGCCGCATGGAATCAGCGGGCCTACCTCAAAGCTTCGAATACCGGGATCGTCAACGCCTTTGGCATCTCCGTGGCGTTGTCGGGCGATACGCTCGTGGTGGGAGCCCATAAAGAGGACAGCAGCACCAGCGGAGTGAACAGCACTCCGAACAACAATCAGTTCTCCGAATACGGCGCCGCCTACGTCTTCACCGGCATGCTGCTGCCGCCGCCTGCGCTCGCCATCCAGGCGTTGCATGGCAATGTGCATCTCTCGTGGCCGCTCAGCGCCACGGACTGGCTGCTCGAACACAGCGAAACCATGGCCTCACCCGCCGCATGGGCGCCCATTCCGGCTCCCTACGAGAGCGATGCGACCGGTTTCTTCCACACGGTGCCGGTGCCCGCCGGAAGCGGGTTTTTCCGGCTGGTCAGACCGTGACGAAAAAGCGATACACGATATTTGCCGACGCACGCGATGAATCCGCACCCCCCATTTGAAGATCAAATGCGAACAGCGGCGCAGCCGCCGTGGACTGCGGCAGCCCCTGGGAGCGCCGTCCGTCTCGG
>JBJXFS010000078.1:0-9895 GCA_046155625.1 Verrucomicrobiales bacterium
CGCAGCCGCCGCAAGCAGCTTGCGCAGCCGCCGCGCTCCCTGCCGCTGCTCGTCGGCACGCAGGCGCTCGGCCTCGGCGAGCGCCTGGGCCTGCGCCACTTCGCGCTGGCGCGCCAATTCTTTCTCGCGTTCCTCGGCTTCGCCCGCTTCCTGGCTGGCCGCCAAAAATGCCATGGCCTCGGGAAATCCGCGCCGGTAGCGCTCCGCCCAGGCCCGGTTGGGATGCCGCGCTCGATTGAGCCACCCCAGCGCGATGCCCAACTCGGGATCACGATAGAGCCCCGCTTTCCCTTGAGCGTGCAGCGTCGCGCTCTCGGCAAGCCGCAGGTAGATGCCGGCGGCCTGTGCCTCTTCTTCGACCCAGTGGCGCAAACGCGTCCAGACCCGCATCAGGCTCTCGTGCGAAATGTCGATGATCGTGCTTTCGGTCAGGTCGACTTCAGCGGACGGCATGAGGAACGTGACACCGGGCCGGCGGAAGGCATCGATGATCGGGATGAGTTGGGCGGGCGTGACATCGATGATTTCACACAGGTTCGAGAGCCGCTGCGGCCGGCGGATCCCCCGGTTCTCCGATTCCTTGACCGTCAAAGCTTCAAATAACCCGCGGCACCACTCGCGCTCGCGCTCGCCGCCCAGCGACGCATACACTTCGTCTGCGTGAATGGAGAGAGCTTCCGCCATGCCGCCGACGCGGCGGTAGTCGTCCAAGTCCAGCGCCTCGGTGTCCCCGGCCGTCGCCCAAACGTCCCAGGTACGCATGAGCGCGTGCTGGAGACAGGGGAGTTGGTCGGCCTGCTGGCCGAGGTCGTTGAGCAACCGCTGCAACAAGCGTGGCGCAATCCGACCGCCGGCCACGCGGATCGGTCCCTCGATGACACGTTTGTATTGTTCGCGGGTGAGACGCGGGATGAGGAACTCCCCGCTGTTCACCATCTCCGACAAGCCCTCGAACTGGCTGCACTCGCCGATAAAATCCGAACGCATCGTCAATACGACATAGATCGGCACCTCCGTCTGCTCGATAGACTCAAGGAGCAGACTGACAAATTCCGCCGCCGCTTCCTGCTGCGTCTGGCCGGCTTCGCGAAACCGAAAGATCTCCTCAAACTGATCGACGACGAGCAGGAAATTCGTTTCCCGCCCGATGCCCGATTGCCGGACAGCCTCAACCAGCCCGCGATGGCTGCGGCTCAGCGTGGCCAGCAGGTTTTCGCGGGCGTCCTCGACCGAAGCGTCGTAGAGGCCCGCCTCGAGCAGGGCATCCGTGAGCAACGCCAGCGGATTGCCGCCGGGATGCGTGACGGCGACCTCCCAGGCCGCGCCGGCCTGGAGCATTCGACCTCCATGCAATTCCGAGAGCAGCCCGCAGCGAACCAGCGATGACTTGCCGCTGCCGGAAGTGCCCACCACCGCGAGGAACCGGTGGCTGCCCAACCGGCGAACCAATTCGATCGTCTGTTCCTCGCGGCCGAAAAAGAGGTAGTCCTCGTCCTGCTGGAACGCGCGCAATCCCGGGAAAGGATTGGCTGATTTTGATCCCCGAATCACGCCAGCGCCTCCTTGACCTGGGTGACGAATGCCTCCAGTTCCGGCCCCGGGGCAAACGCCTCCGGCTGGTGGATGACGATGGCCTGATGCGACCGGAACCGCTCCTTGCGATGGTCGACCGGCGGCGCCACATAGACGCCCTGAACGTGGATGGGCGTCTCGCGACCGTACCCGGCCGCCTTGAGCAACTCCCGCAGCTTGATGTCGACCCAGGCCCTCGGCGCTGCCCCATAGTACACAAGGACGGCGTCGCAGGTCATGAGGTTTTCCTGGTGCAGCGCGGCCGCCGACGCGTCATCCCCATCGAAGGCAGGCAGACACACTTCGATTCCTTGATCGAACAGATAATCCTCCAGCGCTTCCGCTTCTGCTTCGTCTTTGGTATCGCAGATCAGGTACAGTTTCGGCGGCACATTCGAACGTGGCGACAACCGTGGCGATGGAGGAGGCTTCGGTTTTTCCTCGACCGGGGTCAGGCAGCGAATGAGATCCTGTTTGAGCAGGCTCAAGTTTCCTTCGATGATCTCCGCGCTGTGGTGCAGCGAGGCATCCTCCTGCACCCGGGTGAGAAACTGACTCTGGCGCTCGTCAGTATCGCCACCACCTCCCGGCATCCAGATCAACCGCTTGAGGGGGTGCTCACGCGCGTGCTGTGCCGTGAGTCGAAGCTGCAGGGCGGGCAACGATTCGGCGGAGTCCTCCGGCGTGGCGCCGTAGTGCCTCCCCAGCAAATGGACGGCGATGGAGCAATTGGCCAGGCACTCTTGCACGGCGGAGGTGGCGTCGCGGGAGAGGGCCGGCAACGGACCGTCCGGCAAGACCCGGTGGCCGCGCTCCAGCAATTCGCGCCGAATCCGGTCGCGTTCATCCTGCACGTCCGATGTGGTCGTCGCCAGATAGACGCGTTGGCGGCCGCGGTCCCCTCCGACCTCAACGGCGGGTCGCGATTCCCGGCTGCCGGACAGCTTGAGCATCCGCAGGATCTGGGACACGTCGTAGGCGAGGTCATACACGCGCTCGAAAAACCGCTGTTTCAGCGCGGGACCGAACGTCTCGTCGAACTCGCGGATCCTCCCGCTCTCCGCGCTCCGCTCGAAGAACTCGAAGCCGAGCAGCGGCGAGAAGATGTCCGCCAGCGAGGCCGGCATCTCCTCGGGCGCGACCGTCGTTTTCAGCACTTTGAGCAACCGGGAACGGTCTTCCACCCAGCGCCCGCCGGTCTGCTCCGCCACCTGCCAGAACGTCTCCACCTCCCGCCGACAGAGGTCGGAACGGACAAATGGCGGGGACACCACGGCGATCATCGCCTTGACGTGGGGAAGATAGTCCAGCATCTCGGCTTCGATCACCGGTGTGGTGTCGGTCCCGGGAATCCGCGAAATCTTCACCTTCTCGCCCGAAAGCTGCTCGACCCGCACCTGCAGGTTGCGGTGCAACTCGGATACCCAGCCGGGCCGGCCTTCCAACAGCGGCACGTCGTCGATCGCCGCGTAATTGAGCAGCACCTGGCTGTCGTGAAGCGCAGCCGGCGAGACAATTTCCAGCTGGCCACCAGCGCCAACTCGCTCCGAGCCGCCGAGCGCCGCGGTCTCCCCCACGCGACGCGCCTTGCCACCACCCTCCGGCGCCGCGAACGACGCCATTCCCACCGCCCCGACTTCGAAGATCTCGATCGATTCCGGGTTCCCCTTGAATTCATAGAAGCCGTGCGACTTCCATTGCAACTCCGGCGCGTCGTCGCCAGTCCGCGGATGTTCACGGACATAATTGCGGGCGTCCTCGTATACCGCCCGCGTCATGAGAATCTGCCCGCCCTCCGCCAGATCCATGATCCGCGCCGTCAGGTTGATCGGCATGCCCACCGCCCGCTTCTCGCCGCGGATCCGCTCCTCCATCTCCGTCACCATGCCGAGATGCACGCCGACACGGATGCGCATGGGCTCGCCCTCGACAATCTCGCCACTCAAGCGGTGCTGAAGCCGAAGCGCCGTGAGGACGGCATCGCTCGGGTCATCGAAGCGCACCAGAAACCCGTCCCCCGTTTCGTTCAACACCCGGGCCTCAGGCACCAATGACAAACATTCCTGGAACAACTCGTCGTGCCGCGCCACGTAACGCATGTACGCCGCCGTCCCCAGCCGTTGCTGCAGCGCAACAGACCCCACCAGATCGGTGAACAGAAGAGCAGCAAATTGCTTCACGGCGGGCGGGTCACTGCGAGTTCAGAACCAAACAAAAACCATCGGGTCCCTGCTACCATTTGAAACCAAGTTTTCTGAAATCTGTCAAGATATTGATCGATTCAAACCGTGTTCGGTAGAACGCCGGAGGTGGATCGAAACGGCGTGGCTGACAATGCTGGCCCCGGGCCTTGTCTTACGAGCCCCCGGCAGATTTTTCTAACGGGATCGGCGGCGAGACGTTAGACTAGCAACGCATGCCGAATTCCCCGGCCCACGAATCCCGCACAGAACTGGTCCAGCGCGCCCTTCGCGACTATGAAGGCGGGCTGGTCGGGTACGCGTGCAGCATCCTCGGCGACCCCGACCGAGCCCGCGATGTGGTTCAAGACACATTCATCCGACTCTGGGACCAGGAACCGGCCAAGATTTCCGAAAACCTCAAACCCTGGCTCTACACCGTGTGCCGTAATCGCGCCCTCGACGTCCTGCGCCGCCACAAACGCGTGGTGGAGTTGGACGAATTGAGCCTCGAGCGGCAGGAAGAGACGTCCCCGAATCCCAGGGAAAAACTGGCGAATCGGGAGGCGGCGGGTGAGATTTTGCGCTTTGTCGACCGGTTGCCAGCCAACCAGCGTGAAGTGATCCGGCTAAAATTCCAGGCGGATCTCTCGTACAAGGAGATTGCTGAGCTGACTGGCTTGAGCGTGACCAATGTTGGTTTCCTGTTGCATACCGCGCTCAAGCGACTGCGCACACTCCTTGAGCCCTCCCGGTCCTCCCTGACCCCATGAAATTGCCCCCGCCACCACCCGACGGTCACCCCGCCCCTGGCGAGGAAGATCCGGCTGCCCGCGTGGCCCGGCTCACGGCGCTGGCGCTCGGCGAGTTGTCGTCGGCAGAGGCCAGCGCGCTGGAAGCGGAGATCTGGCGCGATGCCGGGGCGCGCCTGGAGCTCGAAAAGATCCGGAATTTGGCGGAAGAACTGACGTTTGCCTACGCCGCGGAACCGCCGGCTTCCCTGACGCCCGCCCAACACCGCGCCATTTTGGAACGCAGCCAGTGTCTGACCGGGACGGACGAAAAAGACGCTCGGCTCACCGCCTACGCCCTGGGAGAACTTCGTCCCGCGCAGGCCGAGGTGCTTTCAGCACGCCTGACCGATGACCGGGCCGCTACCTTGGAATTGGAGGCCGTCGGAGCGCTGGCGGCGAAGCTGCGCACCGCCTTTGCCGAGGAGCCAGTGGCCCTGCTCACGCTCGAGCAACGCCACGCCATCATGGAAGCCGGCCAAAAGCGTCAGTGGGAATCGCAAGAGTTGGTGGTCGCGCCCACGCCGGCCGCGCGGTCGACGCGACGCCTCACGGCATCCAGGCAGCGTCCACCGGCGGCCGCCGCCGCCGCGCCCGCTCTGGCCCCCGGACCGGCGGTGTCCCGCCGCTGGCTGCGCACGGCCGCCATTGCCGCCGGGTTTTCGGCCATCGGTTACCTGGCCAGCACCTACGATCATCGGCCCACCCCCACCGTTCGCACCCTGCTGCCCCCGGCTCCGCCCACTCAGAAATCCGAATTCTTCCCGCCACTCCCGCCCACCGGAATGGCGGATTCGCCACAGCTCATCGCCTTGCTCGATCGCGAAAAACGCCGCCCCGCCGCCACGGTAACTCAACCAACCACCCCCGCCGAAGCCCAGGCCGCCCCCGCAACCACCGCGACCACAACCATCGTTCCTCCCCCGTCCCCCGACGCCGGCGAAGCCGCCCCATCCCCGCCCCGCCGCCAGCCAGACGCCTCCGTGCTCCCGCCGCCCCGTCAGGCGCTCGCCGGTGCGCCCGGTGCCCGCTCGGCACCGGATGCCAGCACCGTTCTGCACAGCCCGCTCGTTCGGCCCGACAGCGCGCCGTTGGCCGGCTTCCTCGCCACCGCGGATGTGGCCACCGCCACCGTTCCCACTGATCTTGGCCGGGCCGGCTATGACGTCGTGCGCCAATGCGTTCGCGATTTCGGCATCCTGCCACCCGCCGAATTGGTGCGACCCGAGGAACTCGTCAATCAATTCGATTACGACGTGAAACCGGCCCCGGGCCAGGACTTTGCCGTGGCCGTGGAGGCGGCTGCCTGCCCGTGGAACAATTCCCACCACCTCGTCCGCGTCACGGTGGCCGCCCGCGGCGCTGAAATCGCCCGCCCTCCGCTGCGGCTCACGCTTTTCCTTCGCCTCGCCGAATCACCGGAAAGCGAACGCGCTCAACTGCTCGTCTGGCAGGGGCTCCAGGCGCTCACCACCCGACTGCAACCGGACGATTCCGTCTCCATGGTCGTCTGGGGACGCGCCCAAGGCCGGGTCCTGCCCGCCACCAGCTTGGCCGAATTGGACAACCTTCGCGACGCCCCCACCCGTTGGCACCAGGGCGGCGCCGTCCTCGCCCCCACCGACTGGGCCACCGCTGAACAAGCGCTGCTCGCTCACGCCACCGACAACGCCCGCAATCTGTGCCTCATCGTCACCGATGGTCCACTCGACTTTTCCGGCCCGCCGCTCGACGAAGCCACCCGCCGACTGCGCAACATGGGTGCGGAAGTCGCCGTGGCTGAGCTTGGCCCACTCCGGCCCGAATCGCGCGCCGCTTTGCTCGCCGATCGCGCCGCCACCCGATACTTCCGGGCCGACTCGGGGCCGGAGGCCGCCCGCCTCTTCGCGCACGAGGCGCTGGCCAGTCAGGTCCCCGTCGCCGAGGAGGCCGATCTCCAAGTCGTTTTCAATCCATCGGCCCTCGCCGCCTGGAGACCGATCGGATTTACCGCCTCCAATCGGCCAGGACATTCGGCCACCGTCCTAAGCTCGAAAGCCTGGACCGCGGGCCAGCAGGTGACTGCGCTTTACGAGGTTGTGCCATCCAGCGCTCCCGAAACCTGGCCGCCCACGGCGGTTTTCGCCTCCCCGGCGAGCGCCGCCCAATTCTCGACCAGCTCACAGCCCCCTATCGAGCCGGCCGCCCCGCTCAGTGTCCGTCTCCGGTATCGCAGCCCACGCTCCACCGCCGTCCAGTCCATCACCACCGATTGGACGGCCTCCGCGGGCGCTTGGCGCACCGCCTCTCCGAATTTTCGACTCGCCACCGGTGCCGCCGCCTTCGCCCTGCACCTCCAAAACGACCCTGCCTTAACCCAGCTCACACTGAGCCGTGTCAGCGGATGGATTCGCACCGCCGCCGAGTCCCGCGATGAATTCGGCCTGCGCCGCGAATTTGCCGACATGGTCGATGCCGTCGAGCGGTTGAAGTCATCGACGGCTTTGAGCGAATAAGGTTCACCCGGCGCGCGAAGCCAGTCCGCACATCCACGTTCCGCCTTCACGCCCCCTCGCCCAGGCGCCCCTGACCGCCTGTCGCCCAAGCCCCTGACCGCCTGAAGGGCGGTACACCAACCCAAGGAGTGGGCGCGCGGGCGCCCACAGGCGTGATTCCCCGCTCTCCTCGCCCTACGGCCTCAACCGAAAATAGAGCGCGGGTACTTCCGGAGTGATCGCCACTCGGTAGGGAGACGTGGCGTTGGGTATGTCCGACCAGGCGACCAGGGTGGTCGATTGCTGCAGCACCATGGGCGCTGACCAAGTCAGTTCCACCTGATTCCCTACCAGAGTGATGCCCAGGTTGGCGGGTGGTGGCTGCCCTCCCTTGTCCGGGGCGACGCCCGAGCGGTAGGCGATCAAGCCGCCGTTATCGGTGTCATTGAGCAGAACTTTGGATCCGTCCGCCTTGAGGCTATAGATTTCGATGCTGGCGCCGCCTGCGCCTTCCTGCCAGATCGTACGCAGAGGATAGACACCGGCGTCCTGGACAAAGAATCGGAAGTTCGTGTCGTTGGCCCCTCGAGGGGCATTGAATTCACCCAGCAGGATGCCGTCGGCGGGCACCTTAATGAAGCCAGCCTGTGTGCGGAAGCCGTCATCGCTATTCACGCCCAGGGTATTCCAGCCGGCAGGCAGATTCACGAACGTCACGATTTCCCCGTGCACCCCGTCGTTGAAACCGGTCGTGCCTGGCAATCCGGGCATCTGAGCATCGTCGGGAAAATTGCCTTCGGCCCCCCCCCCTGACTGGTTGAGGTTGATGGTCGATTCGATTTCGAACCGGAAGAGCGAACCCTCCGCCACGCCTTCGGCCAAGGCGGGGCCAAAGGAGAGCGGATCGGCAAGGTTTTCCGTGATCGGGGTGCCCGAGGGATCAACGAGTTGGCCCGCCAGTGCGAGCTCGGTTTCGCTCAAGTTAGTCGGCGTAACTGCCTCATTCTGAAACATCCGGAAGACAAACCCCCGTTTCGATGTGTCCACGGAAACTGCCTGCATTGGGCGATCGAGGATGGCATAGTACTCGGTCCGGAAATTCCCCGCGCTCGTCACCACGTTGCCCCGGGTATCCTTGATCTCAATGGCGTAGGTGTGGTCAGTCGCCGGAGCGAACGACGTCGGCCTCACATACGAGAAGTCCGTGGCATCGAGGTTTTTCGGGCTGACCGCGAGCGGCACGACCTCGCCATCGACAGTAAGTTTCGCAGTACGCGGATCGACGATCGACGTGCCTTTGTCAGTGGCGCGGAAAGTCACACCCGTAAGCGTGGTACTGATGGCCGAGAGAAACATCAGGTCGGATCCGGTCCCGCCCACTCCCAGCGTGACCAAGGCTGTCTGCTGCGGGGTTTTTCCAAAGACAATGGAGTGCGCTCCCAAACCGCCCCATCCCTGTTGCCCCGGAGCCTCCAGATCGCCGTCGTTAATCGCCATTCCAAGACCGAATTGCGTCCCCAGTGGCATTTCCGTCAGTCCCAACGACTCCATGGGAAGTTTGATCTCGTAAATCGTCCGCTTGGTGGTCGAGTTGCGTGTCACCACGGCTTCCGTCCCTCCGGGCCCGGCTTCATGCAGGATGACGACTCCACCCGTCGCATCCTCAATCCCCCCAAGGGCGTAATTATACAAAGCGATTTGCGCGTTTTGATTATTATTGGCGATCATGAGCTGCACGGAATTGCCATTCCATGCGCTGTTGGCCGCGTTCTCGTGGTACTCGTCCGTCACCACAAAGCCGAAATAGACATTGTCGTCGTCATAAACGATTTGCACCGCGGACGTGTGGTCGTCGGGGCCGGTCCAGACTGCCGTTCCAGGGCCACCGGAATCATGCAACTCAAAGAATGTCAATGTGCCCGCATCCCCGGATCCCTTGGGAATGGAAAAGCGAGGGTCGGCGAGCAGCGCCGCACCCTGCCACTCTGAGAGATCGCCATCGAGTTCGATGGAATGGGGGGCTTTGATGGCTGAGTAAAACTCCTTGCCAGGTTCAATGTCATTGGCTGGGGCGATGGCAGGACCAAGGCACAAGGCCAGTGATACGAGCACGGATGTTCGAGTGGATTTCTTGAGCACGGTTTCGATGCAGTTGGCAGTTGGCTTCCTTGGGGGGGAATTTTTACCTAAGCCCGATCATCCTGTGCAATTTTGACGAGCGGTGTAGCGCGCTAACTGATGGCGAGCGACGAATTTGTTCCGGAAATCAAGGTCCCTGGGGGGGCGGGGTGCCGAGGGCATCGAGGGCTTGGCGAGCCCGCGGATGGGCGGGGTCGATTTCGAGAGCTCGGTTGTACGCGGTGCGAGCGGCCGTCAGGTTGCCCGTCGCTTGATGAGCCCGGCCGATGGCGGTGAGGATGGCCGCCGAGCGGAGTGAAGGTTTCGATTCGAGCGGGCGCTCGAAGTGCCGGACGCCCTCTTTCTCGCGGCCGAGTGAGGCGAGCAAGGACCCGAGGTTCAGGTGGGCTTCGCCTGGTTGAACAGGTCGGGCGCGCGCCCTGGCCCGCCCTGCGGTGGCGCCATGGCGTAGAGACGCTGGGCTTCGTTGGGAAAGCCATGGGAGGCGAAATGCGCCGCCAAATCACTCGTGTAGGCGGCACGATCGATGAGGCGCGGGTCCACCAGCCAGCGACCAGGGCGCGGTGACAGCCGTGCCAGTTCTGCCTCGGGAGCGGCGGTGAGCAAGGCGAGATCGGCGGTCAGCTGGGCGATGCCCACTGGACCCGAATATACCGCAGCCAGGCGCCTGCGCAACCGGAACCGGCCCACCCCGTCGTTTTCCATCACCATCAAGGCACGATGCGTGGCCACCACCAGG
>JBJXFS010000089.1:0-20443 GCA_046155625.1 Verrucomicrobiales bacterium
CCCCCCGGGCGCAAACCGCCGGGTTGCGACGCATTTCACGCCATTTCCATTGCTTCGCGACCGGGCGTCGACGCAGCATATCTTCTGACTGCTGGCGTGTCGGCCCGGCCGGATGCTCGGAATGGACGTACACGATCTCGCCTCCCGTGCGACAAAGCTGCTCGACGTGGTGCGGCTTGCTGCCGCCTCCCCGAGTGAGTGGCTCCTGGCGCAGGATGAGCTTCGGGCCGAGGACCAGAGGCCGATCAACCGGCACGAAGAACCACTCGCCCTGACGGTGGAAGGCCGCATTGTAACCAGTGCGGGCCTGACGAATGTTCAGGTCGTTTCGAGCCTGCGCCTCGCGGACCGCCAGCGGTTTAAGCGCCTCCTTCGCCTGCACCACAGTGGAAGCAGGTCCAGGAATAGCCGCCACAAACCACTCGCGTTCACATGAGAATAACATCGAATCCACATCCGTGCTCCCGGCCCGCGAACGAGCCCGCCGGTCGGATGATTCAGCGATCTTTCAAACAGTTGTGACGCCGGCGGAAAGACGCGCCGGCGGTGTCGGTCGTGATGTCCTGGTATGTTCATGTTGTTGTTTCTCCTGCCAGGCGGTTGCCGCCACGATCCCGCCCGAAAACAGCGGGAACGAACCAGCCTCGCGCCGAGACTGAACAATGGCGCCCGTTTCAACGAGCGACTCG
The DNA here is from genome assembly GCA_046155625.1 of Verrucomicrobiales bacterium. Lineage (GTDB taxonomy): Bacteria > Verrucomicrobiota > Verrucomicrobiia > Verrucomicrobiales > V1-33 > CAJBME01. The sequence continues at coordinate 690 of JBJXFS010000089.1, forward strand.
CATGCCGTCAACCGTACGCGGTTGAGGGATCAGCCCACTGGCTGGTCATCCACGCCGATTAGTCAGGATCAAGCAGCCCTGAATCAAGCCGTCCGCGCGAGAAACCTAAAACTCTCCCCCACACAGGCCACCCCATGCCGCCGTGCTACGCTCATCGAGCGCCGGGACTAATGTGTGGGGTGTGGCATGGTGCGCCATGGATGTAGTAAGTTAAAAGCGTATAACATTGCAATAATGACACGCCAGTCATGCGAGTCAGCAAAAACTTGGAAGTCATTTCCATTCGCCCCTTTTTGGCTGGTGACAACATCCGCCCTGTCGCAGCCCAATCTTCAGTTCGCCAATTCGCCGGTGCTATTTGATCTTCCAGAGCGTGACGATGCCATCGCCACCGGCCGCCGCGATGGTGTTTCCATCGGGACTGAACAAGACGTGCCACGCGGCGGCCCGTCCGGGCAGCACCAGATTCAACAGTTCACCCCCCGCATCCAAGTCCCAGAGCTTGACGTGGCCATCGACACTGCAGGATACGAGCCGCGTGCCTGCCGGATGAAAACCCACTCCGGTGACCGTTGCGGTATGTCCCCGCAGGAGGCGCCGATTCCTGCCTGCGGTAGCGACTTCCCACAGGCTCACCGCTCCGTCCTGGTCCCCAGTGGCAATCCAGGCCCCGTCCGGACTGAAGGCAATCCAATAAGACACCGGCGCTGGCGCAAGCGAAGTTTCCCAGTGCGTCTGCAACGACACAGGCTCCCACACCCGCACCGTCTGATCACCGCCGGCGCTGGCCACCAGACCGTCTGGGCTGAAGGAAACGGCATTGGCCATCTGCGCATGCCCGCAATACGCGCCGGCGAGTCGGGCTTCTGCCGCCTCCCAGATGTGGATGACCGGAGCCACGCCTGCCGCCGCGAGCCAGCGGCTGTCCGGGCTGAATGCCAGTGTGCGCAGCGATATCGGATACCCCTTGAGCTGCACCATCCCAGACGGTCGAGCCTGCCAGGCTTTGAGGCCGTCGCTGCCGGCCGAAAGCAGCTGCCCCTCCCCCAGCCAGTAAACCGAATGAGCCACACCCACATGCGAGTAAAAACGCTCCACTTCCGCACGGCGCTCGAGGTCCCATTGGCGTATCATCCCGGTGGCATCGGCGATGAAGAGTTGCTGGCCGTCCGGACTAAAGTCGTAGGACAGGGCATCGGTGCCTATGTTCAAGTCAAGAGAGCCTTCCTCATCGGCTTCTAGGTTCCAGACCCGGTTGTCCCGCTTAAAACCCCCTTGGGTCTGATTGCAAGTGGCAACCTTCCGTCCATCAGGACTGAACTTCAGATTCATGAACTGACCGCGAGGCGTGCGCAGCGTTCGTTTCACGGCACCAGTGACACTGTCAAGCAGCCATGCATCGCCTCCCTCCGTCAGTACCGCGAGCGTCGCATCATCCGGAGAGACGACCACGGCGGTGGGATTAGATGGGCCAGACAAGACGCGCCGGTCGTCGCCTGTGGCAGTGTCGCGGAAGTGGATCATTCCGTTGTGGTCGGCCCAGATGAAGGTATGGTCGTCACCTGACCAGTCAAACACCCCTGATGACTCAGTCACGGTCATTTCCCACGTGCATTCACCCGTACCGGTGCGCCAAAGACTGAGAGTGCTGGTGGGGCCGCTGAAGGTCGCAATCTGTTCTCCACGCGGGGAGAGGGCGAAACGTGAGGGCCACACCGCCGCGAACGGGATCTCGCAAAGCCATGGGCCGCTAGGAAATTCGCGAATTCTTTTCGTGTCGCGCACGGCCACCGCCACCAGACGGCGGTCTGAGGACAGCTCGGCAGCGGTCACGCCCGGCATCGCTACCACAGGAGTCGACGCCCATCGATCGCGCTGCTGATTAAGAAATTCCCATTCCCATCCACGCAGCGAGATCGGGCAGCGATCCAACAAGGAGCCCAGCTCAGTGGATCGACGTGCCTGCCAGGCATTGCCTGGCACGGCCGATTTCCGATAGGTACAGCCGCTGGCGATATTCCAGGTTCGCTCGATACTGGACGAGGATTACCCCGGCGACACCAAGCGCGAGTGCCGCCACGATAAGTGACAAGGTTATGAAGACGGGTTTGTTCCGCCGAATCGACTTCCGAATTCTATACACGGTGCTGGGAGGCCGTGCGACAATCGGCTCACTGGCCAGATACCGTCGGAGGTCCATGGCCAGTCCGCCGGCTGAAGCGTACCGACGCGCGGGGTCCTTCTCAAGGCACTTCATCACGATCCAGTCGAGGTCGCCGAGCAGGATGTGAATGAGTTCGCCTCCGTTGGTCTGCTGGCGTGCAGCCGTGCTGGTCAGCTCCCTTTCCGGAAGGGATTTCAGACGAGTCGATGGTTTGACCGGTTCCATCTCGCGAATCATCTGCCGAATCCCCTCCGGCCCCACCCGTAGCATGTCGGTGGACTCAAAGGGAGTCCGACCCACCAACAGCTCGTACAGCAGCACCCCAAGACTGTAGATGTCGGAACGGGGGTCGATATCAGCCGCGTTGGCCTCGGCCTGCTCTGGAGACATGTAGGCCGGGGTGCCGATCATCCGGTCGAATTGAGTGTAAAGCGTCCGGTCAGTCAGCGGTCCCTCCAGAGCCCGGGCGATTCCGAAATCAATGATCTTGGGCACCGCCTTTCCGTCTTCGTCACAGGAGACAAGGATGTTTGAAGGCTTGAGGTCCCGGTGGACAATACCTTTTTGGTGGGCGTGGTGAATCGCCCCGGACACCTCCGTGATAAGCAGCAACCGGTCCCGGGTCGACACGTCGTGCTCATCGCAATACTGCGTGATCGGCACGCCCGGCACCAATTCCATGACCAGATACGGCCGGCGGGTCGGCGAGGTGCCGGCATCGTAAAGACGGGCGATATTCGGATGCTCCATCAGGGCGAGTGCCTGGCGTTCCTGCTCAAACCGCGCCAGAAACTCGCCGGTATCCATGCCCGGGCGCAGGATCTTGAGCGCCACTTTCCGCCGCACCGGCTCGTGCTGATCGGCCCTCCAGACCGACCCGAATCCCCCCTCGCCTAAAAGTTGCTCGAGGTGGTACTGCCCGATTCGGTCAGCTGGTTGATCGTCCCGTGGCAGGTCAGCCGAATTGGCGGACGCCTCCTCTTCCCCTCCCCTCTCAATCCATCGCTGCGCGGGACGCAGAAAGCACGAGAGACATTAACGCCCGTTCGGTCCGGCCACGGTAGATCGTCCACACATAGCGCACGCGTCGGGGAGCGGCGTGGCGTCAGAGTTGGTATTCACCGGGGAGAACACGTCCATCGTCGGAAGGTGATCCTGAGCCATCCGCCCTAAATCAACAATGCAAATCCTGCGCCGATGGGGGAGCAGGTACGGGTCCGGTCCATCTTGACTTCATCGCCTTCCACCGATAGTTCAAAGCTGTTCAAAAGATGGAGCATCCGGCGGCTCATACCCTCCGGCTCAAACTGGCAGATCTTCCGTCCGTGTCGACTTCCGCCCCCCACCCCGATCAGCCTGATCCCGGGCTCGCCTTTCCCCAAACCCGCTGGTCACTGATCTTGCGGGCCGGCGGCGAGGCTCGAGGCCCGGCCGGTTTGGCCCTTGAGAGTTTGTGCCGGATTTACTGGCCGCCCATCTACGGGTACCTGCGCCGCACCGGCTACTCCCATCAGGACGCCGAGGACTATACACAGGGATTCCTGCTTTCAGTGATCGAACACGAAACCCTGCTCCGGGCCGATCCCGAAAAGGGGCGCCTCCGGTCGTTCCTCCTCGGCTCGCTGAAACGCTTCGTCAGCAAGTCGCAGCGCGATGCCCACCGGCTCAAATGCGGAGGCGGGATTCGATTTCTTTCGATCGACGCGTTCGATGCGGACCAGCACTACCAGGCGACGCTGGTCGATGACCTCAGCCCGGAGCATCTCTTCGACCGGATGTGGGTTTCCACCTTGGTGCAGGCGGTCCTTCAGGACCTCGCCCACGAAATGACCGCCGCCGGCCGCGGCGATCAGTATCGCGCCCTGCAACCGGTCCTGCTTGAGGGAACCAGCGAGGAGGGCACCAACGCCCGTCTCGCCAAGGAGTTGAACATGAGCCTGGGCGCCGTCAAAGTCGCCGTCCACCGGCTCCGCGCCCGCTACCGCGACCTTCTCCTCAAGCACATCTCCGATACGCTGTCCTCCCCAGACTCGTTGGCCGATGAAGTCCAGCACCTGATGATGCTCGCCGGCCGCGCCGGGTGAGTGTGATTTTTTGTAACCTGGCCCCTCCAAGAGGCATAGGAGAGACGAGCGAATGGGTTGAGCGCCCACCACCGGACGACCCAGGCACACTCCTCAATATCTACTTTCACCATGCTCCGCTTCCCTTTGCCCATAAAATCGAAATCCCACTCTCCGGCTCCGCAGCCCGCGGCGGCAACCCCTGGCGGACGAGCCCACCGCCCTCGAAATCGAAAACCTCTGATCTCCGCTTGCTCCTGCCTCCTCGTTTTGGCGGCAGGCGGTGCCCGCTCCGAAGTGAGCTTTGACTGGGCCACGGTGGTGGACCCGGAAAACTTCGCCGACCCGACCGACGGGGATGCCTTCTCCGAGGGGGTGCAACACTTCGGCGCGGTGGACCACGCTTACCGCATCGCCCTCCACGAGGTCACCAATGCCCAGTACGCGGAATTCTTGAATGCCGTCGACCCGGGCGGCTCCAATGCCAGCGGCCTGTATTCCAGCGCGATGGGCAACACCGTGCGGGGCGGAATCAACCTCGTGCCGGCCAACGCCGGCGGGGCCAAATATGTGGTGAAACCCAACATGGCCCACAAACCCGTGAATCATGTGAGTTGGTCTGACGCCGCCCGGTTTGCCAACTGGATGAACAATGGCCAGGGCGGAGCCGGCACCACGGAGTCGGGAGCCTACGACATGGCATTGCCAAATCCCGTCCGCCTCGCAGGAGCCACCTTTTTCCTGCCCAGCGAAGACGAGTGGTACAAGGCCGCTTACTTCGACCCCGTCAACGTGGTCTACTCGAAGTATCCGACCATGAGTGACCAGCCCCCCGTCGTCGGCCAGGCATCAACGACCGGAGATATTGCCAATCCCGGACCGAATGTCGCCAACTACAGTTGTGGAGCCGAGTGGAATGGAGACGGATGCAACTTGACCACGGTGGGAAGTGCCACATCGAAAAGCTTTTACGGCGCCTTCGACATGGCTGGCAACGTGTGGGAGTGGAACGAGTCGAGTCCAAACCGCTCCCGCGGCGTGCGCGGGGGAGGCGCGCGCTTCACTACCGATTTCCTGGATTCATCGGCGCGGGGCATCCCGGCCATGGGGGACTACGACGATGTGATCGGTTTTCGCATCGCCAGACTGCCTTCGGATATCTCGGGATTCACCGAAACACCCGTCCCCGGCCTGCCCGGCTTGCTGTACGGCTCCTTGGCGTGGGGCGATTACAACAACGATGGCCGCCTCGATTTCATGATGTCGGGCGCCTCACGCCAAGACTTGGCCGCCGGGTCGGCCACATCCCAGCTCTGGCGCAACACCGGCGATGGATTCGTCCAGGTCCCCGTCCCCGGGCTGCCGGGCGTTCGTCACAGCGATATCGCCTGGGGGGATTACGACAACGATGGATGGCTCGATTTCCTGATCAGTGGCGCCAAATCCGAACGCCAGGTTCTGAGCGAACTGGTGGTGGAGCGGGTGACTCAATTGTGGCGGAACCTGGAGGGCAATGGATTTGCCCCCGTTCCGATCGAAGGACTGGCCCAGGTCCAGTATGGCTCGGCCGCCTGGGGAGATTATGACAATGATGGCCGACTCGATTTCATGATCACGGGTGAAACCGGTTGGGACGGGGAGGGCGAATATACCGTCCAACTATGGCGCAATACGGGCACCGGGTTCGCCAACGTGCCACCCCCCCCCGGACTCCATGGAGTGGGCGTCGGATCGCTGGACTGGATTGACTTTGACAGGGACGGCCTGCTCGACTTTTCCATCACGGGCACCAACATCGGTCGCGGTGCGGCGGGAGGGAATTCCGAACTATGGCGCAATATAGGCAATGGTTTCGTCAAGGTGCCCATTGAAGGACTCCCGGGAGTGGTCTTTGGATCAATGTCCTGGTGCGATTACGACAATGACGGGTGGTTGGATTTTCTCCTGACCGGCACCGCGTGGATGGTCATTATTGACCGTCCCGACCCTCTTCCCGACGCGTGGGATTATGTCAACCTGGCCCAGCTCTGGCGTAACACCGGCACCGGATTCGCAAAAATTCCGACGCCAGGGTTGCCAGGGATCCAGCACTCTGTGGCTTGGGGCGATTATGACAATGACGGCCGGTCGGATCTGCTGGTGAGCGGCTACATCGACATCAACCGCCCGAATCAGTTCGCGCCCACTCGCAGCGCCACCACGATCTGGCGCAATACCGGCAGTGGATTCGCCGAAGTGCCGGCCGGGCTGGAAGAAGTGACCGGCTCGACCGAGTGGGGTGACTATGACAACGATGGTCGGCTCGACATTCTGTTCAGCGGCGGTGATGGCTTCAGCACCACCACACCTTTCACCGCCAGGCTGCTGCGGAATTCAGCGGCCGCCGCCAACTTGCCGCCAAGCGCCCCCACCGGCTTGGACGCCCATGTCACAAACAATCGTGTGACCCTGAGCTGGCTGCCCGCGAGCGACGACCACACGCCCGCCACCGGGCTGAGCTACAACCTGGTGCTTTCCTCCACCCCCAGCGGGTTGGATCTCGTTTCCCCCATGGCCAACTTGACCACGGGCTTCCGTCGCGTCGTTCAATTGGGAAGTGCCAACCTGCGGACCTCATGGACGTTCACCAATCTTCCACCTGCCTCCGTCTACTATTGGAGCGTCCAGGCGGTTGATTCGGCGTTCGCCGGCGGGCTATTTGCCATGCCGCCAAGCGACATGTTTCCTGTTGTCATCACCAGTATCACCCGGCCAAATCCCGGCCAGGCCCGCATTGCCTTCGCCGGAATTACCCGGCAGATATACAACGTCGAGCGCTCCGAGGACCTCGCCGTCTGGCGCGTCATCGGCGTCGGTACCGAAAGCCCCGTGGGCAGCGGTCTCTACACCTTTCTCGACACCGACCTCACCGCCGACGCCCGCTACTATCGAATCGCGCCCGTTAGAAACATTCCAGGGTTCGCCTACATACCGCCGGGTCCCTTCATTATGGGGAATTCCATCGATGATCCAGATATCACCGATGCGCACGCCGTCAGCGTCACAGTGTCCGCGTTCTACATGGGTCAGACGGAAGTAACGACCGCGCAGTGGAACGAGGTGGCGACGTGGGCGGCCAGCCATGGCTACGCCGGACTCAGGCAGGGGGGAGGCGCCGGCAATTCACCCATGATGATGGTGGATTGGTTTCACGCGCTGGTGTGGTGCAACGCACGATCGGAGAAGGAAGGTAAAATCCCGGCGTACTATACCGACGAGGCTTACACCTCCGTCTATCGGGGCGGTGTTCCCGGTGTCCTCAATGGCGCCCTGCCCGTTTTTGCCAACTGGAATACCACGGGCTATCGCCTGCCGACCGAAGCGGAATGGGAGAAGGCAGCACGAGGCGGATTGAGCCGCCAGCGGTTTCCGTGGCACGCGACCATCAGCCACAGCCAGGCCAACTACTTCAGCGATCCGGCCTACGCCTACGACATAAGCCCCACTAGAGGATTCCACCCCGAGTTTGCCGACCAGTTGCCGCAGGGCTTTCCGATTGCCCCGGTGCGGCATTTCCAATCCAACGGCTACAGCCTTCACGAAATGGCGGGCAATCTGTTCGAATGGTGCTGGGACCTTTATCAAACAAGGTATACGGCGGGGGCGATCGATCCTCGCGGCGCAACGACCGGTTTCCGCCGCATTTACCGGGGCGGGAGTTGGGGATCTCATGCGGACGATTGCCGAGCGGCCGCACGCTCGTCCCGCGAACCATGGACAGACCTGCCAGATTGGGTGAACAACTCTCAGTTCTTCGGATTGCGCGTTGTCCTGCCCCTGGAATAACAATGAGCCTTGAAGGCAACCTCGATCGCGCCAGCGAGGCGGGGTGCACCCTCCCATTCCCGGGGACTTCGCGGGGTGAAAGCGCGCGGGCGTCTCAGCGCTCGGGACCCGCCGCTTCCAGCGGGACGTCGCAGAACGTGAGCGCGGCGCGTCCGCGTTTGCCGTAGAGCAGATGATCGGGATTCCAGCGGGCGCTGTCGAGATAGGTCACGGTCGTCGCGGTCGTCGGCCCCTTCAGCTTGAGCCTGATGTGGTGGCCGTTGGACGATCCCGCCACGACGAGTTGTGGTTCGCCATCAAGATGGAATTGACTGGCAATTGTGTCCGACCATTGCATTTGGGCGTCGAACTCCAGAATCACCTCGTCGCGCCGTGATGAAGTAAAGTACGCCCGCTTGAGGTCTGGCGCGTTGAACGGGTCGACGAATCGGTGATAGAGGTGGTACTGCATCATCGGATGGAGGAGCCGGGCAAACTCGGCATAACCCGCAGCGGGGAAATGGCAGTCGCCCGGCGGCTTGATGCCGAGCGTCGACATGACGCTCAGATTCGAGAACAGCCTGGGCAGCGTGCGTTGCACTTCGCGAAGGCGGTTATCCGAGCCGTCGATGCCCATGGCGCACGCTCTCGGCCAGATCTGGAACGTGTAGTAATGCTGTATGTTCGGGTAGTCCTCCTTCCAACTCGCGGCGAGGTCCACGAAGTATTGCCGGTAGGTCTCGTACCCGAAGCCCCCCGTCGGACCGTCGGCTCCTTGGTCGTTCTCACCCTGATGCCAGAGGACGGCCCGAATGCCGTGCGTCAGTTTGGCCTGCTGGGCTCGCCAAAGCAGCCGCCCATAGATTGTATCGACATCGGTCGGATCGGCGTGGTGGCGTTGATGCTGGTCGATGCGCGTGCCGCCGACCGCGCCATTGATGAGGCAGATCGGGATTTTCTCGCTCTCAACCAGTCGCCGGCCGAGTTCCATGCCCCAGTAGCCGATTTGCGACCGGCCATCGGGGGTGCGGGCCTCCGCGTTCGCCCACAGCGGCGGCCGCGCTTCGCGGGGATCGCCCGCCATCGATCCGAACGTGCGGATCCAGTCGCTCGGTTCCGGAGGATTTTCTTGGCCGAAGTCGGTGGCGACGGCATTCGACTGGCCGACGATGAGGAATGCATCTCCGCAGACGATGTTCTCCGCGGTGTGCCGAATGGTTTCTTTGTCGCCGGTTTTGGAGCCGAACTCCGTGCGGTACTTGATCAGCCCCAAATCGAGTTTCACCGACAGAGAGTACTTCCTGTCCTCGGTGAGCGCGGCGGTCTCGGTCGCGAACAGTTGATCGCCCGCGAAGACTCGCACGAAGACGGAATCGACAGCCTCGTCGAGCGTTCCGGCATACACCAGTGATCCGAATCGGACGCCGCCTCGCCCTGGGCCGTCGCGAGGGATGAATTGATTGTCCTCCGGTTGCTCGGTCTCGGCCAGCGGTCGCGACACCCAGATTTCCTTCGATGGCCGCGGCTCTTGCACGGCGATCTTCACCGACTGGACGACCGTGGCGCCGCCGTTATCAATGGCGGCGGTGACTCGCAGCTCGCCGCTCCCTTGGGCCCGTCTCAGAATCAGTTTCTCCGCTTCGATTCGCTTGATGACCGCAATGTCCTCGACAGTCCATTTGACGTTCAGCTTCCCCGCCCCTTTGGCCTGCATCGCGGCCATGTTCGAAAGGCGCGGCACCACTTCGATCGTCTCGCGTCCGTCCCATCGCTCCGGTGCGGCCAACGTGAAGACGGGGTCGGGAATGTCGTCGATGGTCGTGATCGCGATCTCTTGGGTCTTCACCTCGTTGGCATAGATGGCTTTGACGGTAAGCGTCGTCGGCGGATTGTCGCTCCCCGGGGAAACTCGTCCCGCGTCGAAGTCATGGGAAAATCGATTGGTCGCGACCACGGATTCCCGTCCGCCGCGCTTCAGAATCCAGACGACTCTCTGAGCACCGCCCGCCTTGGCCTGGATCGTCGCACTCTGACCTTCTCCCACCTCAAGTTGCGAAGGCGAAACCGAAAACTCGCCGCCCGGCCGCACGACCGGACCGACCAACGCCTGGTGCGGTTTCTGATTCTCGAACTGCAGCTTCACCCACTCCGGTGACCGAACGAAATTCGAGACCCGCACCTCATCGAGATCCCCGACGAAATCATAGTTGTCGTACCACCCACCAAGAAAAAGCCGGGCGGGGCGCTGGATATTGAGCGGCCCGCCTCGATCGATATTGCCGCCATCGAGCGCGCCATTCACGTAGAGCATCGCTTCGCCTTCACGGTACGTGTGAACGACCTGTGTCCAATCGCCCAGGGGGACCCGGCTAGCTCCGTCGACATTGCCTCCCGAAAAATAACAATCCATGCGGATGTGTGGCGGACTGCGAAACTGCATCACCACCTTTCCCTGGGCCTTCTCGTTGCCCCACCCGACCAGCGTGGCGTTCGGTCGCTCGGGGCGAAACCACACTTCGGTGCTGTGAGGGCTCGAGCCGACCGGCAGGGTCATGATCTCGTCGCCGCACGAGACGCCCTGCTGACTCGCAAAGCGACGAGCCGACCCGATGACGCCCGCCGTCACCGTCGTGCCCGTGTCCGTGCTGGACAACCTCCCGGTGGCGTCGTGCACCGGATCATTCATGTGCCAGACGCCGAGATACCCGTTCGTCTCGTTGAACACGGCCCGGCCATCGGACTCGCTCGCCGCGTCCGCATTGCCCCAATGCAACTTGATCTCCTGTCGCGAGTTCCCCGTGATCACCGGCAGGCGCACCCAAAGGCTCGCCACCCCCTCCGCCGCATTCCACTCCTCAATCTCAAACGCCAGCCGCTCGCCCGTGCTCGACGAGAACCGCACATCGTCACCATGCGGCTTCGCTTCAGCAAAATCAAAAAAATCCCGATGCAGCCGCACCAGCAAGGGAAAATCTTCGACCTTCGTCCCCGCCGGCAAATCGGCGCCGTTCGGCGTCGTCAGCAACCACAGCGAACCCGAATGCCGCCAGTCCGCATACACCCCAATTGCCTCCCCGGCCTCGGCGCCGGGCCCCGCCGACTCGGCGGCGTGAAGCGAAACCGCCGCCACAAGCAGCGCCAAGGTGAATGGAATAAGGGTTGGCTGCATGGGGCAATTTCAAGGCGGGGGCGAAAAGCGCTACACTTTTTGCACGCAAAGTTCCTTCCGCCCTCATGGCCGCTCAGATGTGGGATGCGGCGACCGGGATTCGCATGGGTGAGGCGATGCGGCATTCGGACAAGGTGGAACGCGCCGAGTTCAGCCCGGACGGGACGCTGATCCTGACCGCTTCGGCGGACCACACCGCCCGCCTGTGGGATGCCGGAACCGGCCGTCCGGTTTCCGATCCTCTCAGACACGAGGCGGGGCTGACGGTGGCTCGGTTCGACGGCGAAGCCTCCCTCGCGATCATCGTGGCCCGCGCCGAGGAGGCGGTGCGGCGCGGAGACCGGGCGCGGGCAATCAGTCTGCATCAGCAGCTTGATGTGGGCCGGCTGCAGGGAACCGAAGCGCTGAAGCAACAAGTCACCGCCGTTCCACCAAGGGATCCGGCACTCAGTCCCCGTCTGGTTGACCTCACCAGTCACTACACCAATAGCCTCGTCGCCGGAGCTGCGCTGCCTGCGCCCCTTGGGTTCGACGATGTCTTCGAGCGGCTCCCGGAAACCTTTACGCCCACCAACGGAATCGCGTTCGACCTCCGGGGGAAGGTGCAACTCAACAGCGGACCGATCACCCTGGACAACGAAAGGCCGGAAGAGCGAAAGGACTTCTCCGCCATCACCGGCACCCCGCTCGAAATGAACGCTAGAATTCCCGTCGGGCTGACAGCACAGGCGGTTCACTTCCTCCACTCCACGACTTGTGGCTACGCCCCCGAGGGCACCATCGTGGCGGAATACGTCATCCACTTTGCCGACCTCAGCCAGGAAACTGTGCCCGTCATCATCGGCACCGATATCGCCGACTGCTTCGTCGCCAGCTCGACACGGCAGATCCCCGCCGGACTCAAAGGCACCACGCTGGAGTAAGGTGGGCCATGACGGGGAGCTTGATTCACAGCAGATGCTCACCGCAAACCAGTCATTGCCGGGCGCTGAAAACGGCGGCTAAGTGAATACATTTCAGTCGCTCCTGGTTTCATGAATGAAGTAACGCAAATCCTCGATGCTGCCGAAAGTGGCGACACTCTGGCGGCCGAACACCTGCTGCCCGGGGCATACGCTGGGATGCGCCTCCTCGCCGCCAGCCGGTTGGCAGCCGAGAGCGGCGCTCAGACGCTGCAACCCACCGCGCTGGTCCACGAGGCCTGGCTGAAACTCGCCGGTCCGGACGGCAAAGGCCGGACCTTTGCCAGTGCCGAAGATTTTTTCGCCGCCGCCGCCCAGGCCATGCGGCGCATCCTGATTGATAACGCCCGCCGCAAACGCGCTCCCATGCACGGCGGCAATCAGCGGCGCACCCTCCTCGACAACGGCATTCTCGATCCCAACACCTCCGCCGACGACGTGCTGACCATCGATGAGGCCCTGATCAAACTCGAAGCAGAGAATGCCGACATCGCCCGCATCGTGAAGCTCCGCTTCTATGCCGGCATGAGCATCCCCGAGACCGCCTCCGTGCTGGGTGTCTCGCCCAGCACCGTGGACCGCTCATGGCGCGCCGCCAAAGCCTGGCTCTATCGTGAAATGACGGAAGGGACGTCATCCCTCCGATGAGATCGTCCATCTCGTCTCTTATGAGAACGTACCGCCGGGAATTGTTTCATCGATGTCTTTCCCGGCCCCGGGCCGGGAGTCCGTGGAAGGGGACAACTCTACTGACTTATTGCAGGACTTTGCGGAGCGATTGTGGCAGATCTGTTGCATGGAGTTCCGCCTACCCTTTATCTGGCGGCCGTGGCTGCGCTGTTCCTCCCTGGAGCGGTCGCGGCGCAGGTCGTCCTCACTGAATTCCTCGCGAGCAATTCGACCGGTATCCGGGACGAGATCAATGAGCGCGAAGATTGGCTGGAATTGACGAATACGTCTGCGGGGACAGTGTCTCTGAGCCGCTACTAGGTGACCGATGACAGAACCCGGCTGCGGAAGTGGCCGCTGCCGGCGTGGACGCTGGGAGCGGGGAAGCGGGTGGTTCAATTTGCATCGAACAGGGACCGCCGTCCGCCGCAGCCGGTGACGGGGTAGGACAACCTCGGAACGGCGGCGCAGCCGCGGATGGCGGCAAATCTCAAGATCTCGAACAATGCGGGAAACTATCTGGCCCTGACACGGGAAGGTGCCGGCGGGGTGGTGGATGTGATCACGGCCTACACCTATCCGCGTTAACTGCCAGACCCCCTGCCCCCCTCACATGACCCACGCACCCGCTCCCAGCGCACGCACCGAGAAGCAAATTCCTATCAGACAGAAACAGACTGCTTGGCCTGATTTACCTCTGGAGAGATTGTCCATCAGTCCAATCACACTCTTCGTAACAAGTTGCGTGGTCCGCTGTATCTGGCTAAGATTGCGGGCATGAGTCTGCTGGTTATCGTGTTGATTTCGGCGGCGTTTCTCTTGCTGGCATACCGGTTTTATGGCGGCTTGTTGGCGAAGTTGCTGCGGCTGGATGCGGACAAGGAAACCCCGTCGGTGACGATGCGGGATGATGTGGATTATGCGCCGATCGAGCCGAAGTTTTTGTTGAGCCAGCATTTTTCGGCGATTGCGGCGGCGGGACCGATCGTGGGGCCGATTCTGGCGGGGGTGATGTTTGGGTGGTTGCCGGCATTGATCTGGATTTTGCTGGGGTGCGTGTTCATCGGGGGGGTGCACGACTTCACGGCGCTGGTGGCATCGGTGCGGCACCGGGCGCGGTCGATCGCGGAGGTGGTGCGGGAGCACATGACGCGGCGTTCGTATGTGTTGTTCCTGACGTTTGTGTGGATCGCGCTGGTGTACATCATCGTGGCGTTCACGGACATCACCGCGGCGTCGTTTGTCGGGGTGCAGACTCTGGAGAGCGGGCAGAAGGTGTCGGGCGGGGCGATAGCGACGTCGTCGTTGTTGTATCTGGCGCTGCCGATTGTGATGGGGTTGCTGATGCGGTTCACGAAGTTGTCGCTGAACTGGGCGACTTTGATTTTTCTGCCGCTGGTGGCGGTGGCGATCTGGGTGGGGCAGTTCATCCCGTTCGACTTGGCCGGGATGCTGGGGCTGGAACAGGCGCATGCACACAAGGCGTGGGATGTGTTGTTGTTGGGGTATTGTTTCGTGGCGTCGGTGGTGCCGATGTGGATTCTGTTGCAGCCGCGCGGGCATTTGGGCGGCTATTTTTTGTTGTTCGCGTTGTTCGGTGGCGCGCTGGGGTTGATGTTTGGCGGCAAGACGGCGCAATACCCGGCGTTTGTGGGATGGACGACGCCGAAGGGGGAGACGTTATTTCCGATTTTGTTCATCACGATCGCGTGCGGGGCGTGTTCAGGGTTTCACTCGATCATCGCGTCGGGGACGACCTCCAAGCAGTTGCGGCGAGAGACGGACGCAAAGTTGATCGGGTACGGCTCGATGTTGCTGGAGGGGATGGTGGCGGTGGTGTCGTTGTGTTGCGTGATGATGTTGGCGGCCAACGCGCCCCTCTTGAAGAATCCGCAGCCGAATTTTATTTACGCGCAGGGAATCGGCTCGTTTCTGGAGGTGATTGGGATACCGGCGGCGTTTGGGATTTCGTTCGGGTTGATGGCGTTCACGACGTTTGTGTATGACACGCTGGATGTGTGTACGCGGCTGGGGCGGTACATTTTGCAGGAGCTGACCGGTTGGAAGGGGCGGGGCGGGCGGTGGCTGGCGACGGCGATCACCGCGGCGGTGCCGTTGCTGTTTGTGATGCAAACGACGTACGATGCGAAGGGGAATGTGATTCCCGCGTGGAAGGTCTTCTGGTCGCTGTTCGGCGCGAGTAATCAGTTGCTGGCGGCGTTGACGCTGCTCGGCGTCACCGTCTGGCTGGCGCGCACGCGGCGGGCGAAATGGGTGTGGTGGGTGACCGGACTGCCGACGGTATGGATGTATGTGATGAGCATGTGGGCGTTGCTGGTGACGATCAAGAGCCGGTTTGTGGACGCAACGGGTTTTCATCTGACACGCGATCCGGTGCCGTGGGTGGCGCTGGTGTTGGTGGGGCTGGCGGTGTTGATGTTGGTCGAGGCGATCCGGGTGTTCTTCGGCACGCCGCCGCCACGGGAGACGGAGACGGTGCCGGTTATTGAAACAGCCTGACCCGGCGTTTCTTGAACAGCGGGATGAGCACCAGCCCGGCGATGAAGGCGCCGATGTGTGCCCAGAATGCCACGCCGCCACCCTGATCACTCTTGGTCAGCCAGCCGCTGACCAGTTGCAAGCCGAACCACACTGCCAGCATCAGAATGGCCAGTACGTTGAAGAGCCGGACGAAAAGCCAGAAGAACCACATGTTGAGGATGAGATGCATCCACCCGCCATGCAAGAACATGGAGGTCAGGACCGGCAGATAGTCCTTGGGCGACCCGGCTTGGGAGACGCGTTGGGGGAGGAGGGCGTATTGTTCGAAGAACACACGCACATCCACCAGTGTGATCTCGCGGAGGAATACCAGAACATTGATGACGATCAGCGTGAGGGTGACGAAGGCGAACGACCGGGTCGGGTTTTCGTCGCGCAACGGAATCATGGTTGAGCGGCGGCCGGTGGCGGAGCCTCTTTGAGGAGAACCTCTTCGAGCCGCCGGCCAGCATCTGCGGGAAGCCTTGTACGCGCGCCAGCATGTCCGTGGCGTGGACGGTGCCGGAGCAGACGACCAATTCCTGTCCGTCATGCGCCCGTCCGGCGTCCTTGCGCATTTGGATCAGTCGCTGACAGGACTCGAACGGCATCACGTCGGCTTGGCCGAGGTAGATTCGCAACGGGATCGGCCGCACGCGCTTGATCACACCATCCGCCGTGATGCCCTGGTATTGGGCGGCCGGACTGAGCCAGAGCCAGCGCGGCCAGCTCGTCGTTGAACAGCTAATTGGTGTCCGCTCCGAGCTTTTGCAAGCGATACGTAAAGCATGGACAGTCAATATAGAAGGACATGCATTCCTTCAACGAGCGCCATTGCTTCCAGACCCTTTTCACCCCCCCTCCCATGACCCACGCCCCCATGCCCAGCGCCATCGTCCGCGCGGCATCAACCGCCGGTGGATTGACCCCACCGGTATTTGTGCGCGGCCGCCCACGCCGCCGCCCATCGGCCCCGTCCTGGCACCGCTGGGGCGGGGTTTTTTGCGTCTGGGATGGGCATCACGTTGACGAAATGCCATGGGCATGGGACGCACTCGGAAGAGCACCGCCGATTCCACCGCCGCGAAAAAGCGCAAGAAACCGAGCCGCCTGCCGTGGCTCATCATCCTGGCCGAACGCGGACCCGATGGCGAGTGGGCCACCGTCGGAGCACCGCTAGATGGCGTCGACTTCGACCACCAGGGGCTTGCCTACGATTACGCTCAGAAGCGGAATAAACAGTGAACCGCCAAATTCGACTGGGCGGATGACCCGAGCCTCGCATGTGTCGCCGTGCGGGCGGACGCCCTTGGCCGATTGCGATCCCACAAGCCCGTCGGGGAGCCGCCGCCAGAGCGCCTGCCAGTGGCCGAGGAACCGAAGACGGGGCTGGCACCCGCGCGACGAGGTAGGCCACGCAAGCGGGACGAGGAGGAGAACATGCACGTCCATGACGATGCCGACGATGCCGACGACGAGCACGACCACGACGACTAGGACGAGGACACCGAGGGCGAGGACGGCACCGAAGACGACGAGGATGGCCACCCCGACGAGGACGAGGCCGGCCAGCTGCTCATGGCGTTCGCGTGACTATGACGGCTCCACCGCGCTCCGCGGGATGCTAACCAGTCTTGTTATGTGTGGTTATGACTGTAGCCGACTCCCCGGGGGGCAAAACTCTTGCTGACCAGCACACCCAGCCAGTTCGGCCGGTCACAGACAGGACTCCCACACTCTGAGCCTCACCAGATCAGTTTTGGAGTGCGTGCCTCTCCGGGGGCGGGGTCGATACCTGAGGGAAAAAAGGAATCCCTTTCCTTTGGGCAAAAATCTGGAAGTTGAGCCTCCCGTAACGCACAGGGGTGGGTGGACGGCTGGCATGGGAGCCCGGGCAGGCATTCGCTTATCTTCCGCTTATCCGGCCGCTTTCGGTGCGCTTTTATGCGTTTGCGTGCACATCCTCGACCTGGTTGTAGTTGAAGTATTGTATTGATTCGCAGCACTTTAATCTGGCGCACCCGGCAGGGATCGAACCTGCGACCGACGGATTAGAAATCCGCTGCTCTATCCACTGAGCTACGGGTGCTTTTGTGTTAATTATGTGCGACTTGTGGCTTTGGTGATTTCGCTCGACTTGCGTTTTATACAGTCGAATTATACACTTAAGCCACCGACTCATTTTTGGATCATGACAACAACCTCGAAGACCTGGTTTCCGACCAAGCACACGTGGATGCAGCGCCATAAATCCGGGATTTACTATGCTCGCCTCAGAATCGCGGGCAAGGACACATGCCGCAGCCTCAAGACGAAAACCGAAACCGTGGCGGTGGAACGTCTGAAAGAATTGCGCAAAGACGTCGACCATTTGCAGGAGGTGGGCAAAGCGGGCGAGAATCCCGAGCGCATGACAGGTGGCGAGGCAATGGCGCTGCGGAAGGCGGAACTGGAAAGCGATGCCTCGATCAAACCCTCGACGCGCAAATACTGGAACGAGGTCATGGCCGCGCTGGCCCGGACGTGGCCGGAATTCGCGACGACGGAGGTCCGCCGAATCACGGTGGAGCAATGCCAGGAGTGGGCGCGCCAGAACAAAGACGCCATGTCCCCGACCCGCTTCAACAACAGCCTGAGTGCCCTCCGGTCGATTCTGGACCTCGCGATCAAAAAAGGCGCCCGACGCACCAACCCCGCCGCCGACTTGAAACGCATGCGGGTGCGGACCAAGGACCTTTCGGAGATTCTGCCGACCAAACAAGAGTTCCAGAACCTCGTGCGTACGATACGGGACGCGGGTGGCCGGTTCTCGAAAGCCTGCGCCGACCTGGTCGAATTCCTCGCCTATACCGGCCTGCGCACAAGTGAGGCCAAATGGGTGCGGTGGAACCACTGCAACTTTGACCGCAGCGAAATCCTGGTCGTCGGCGATCCGGTCGAGGCGACCAAGAATGGCGAAACGCGACGTGTGCCGATGAATGCTGCGTGCCGGGACCTGTTGGCGCGCATACGCCAGGAGCGAGGCAAAGAACTCGGGAGCGATCCCGTGATGAGCGTGCACGAAGCACAGAAATCCCTCGACAGGGCGTTTGGCCAACTCGGCATGAAGCGGTTCACCCATCACGACCTGCGGCATTACTTCGCCACCATCTGCATCGAATCGGGCGTGGACATTCCTACTGTTGCAAAGTGGCTCGGCCACAAGGACGGCGGCGCCCTGGCCATGAAGATCTATGGGCACCTGCGCAACGAGCACTCGCTGGCCGCGGCGACCAAGGTTTCCTTCGCGGCGTGACTGACGGGTCCTCATGCTGGATCGCCCCCGTCGTCAGGTTTAGTCGCCCGACGGCCGGCATACGGACCGAGGTCGGCGAGTAACCGCTCGGCCTCCGAGTGCGGGATTTTCGTGTGACCGTAGCCGGTGATCGCCTGAACCTTCTTTTTCTGCAACATGCGGTACGCCCACGACCTTTCCTTTCCGAATAATTCGGCGAACTCTTCGGGAGAGTACCACGCGGCCTGGGGATTGATTTCGACGCTTGCCATGTGAGGAGTGGTGAGAGCGGCGACGGCCGCGTTTGTTGTTGCTGGCGCGCTAAGGCGCCATGATTCATTTCTTTGGCTTACTTGGCTTTGCCTTGGTGAACTCCTCTTTCACGACATCGATCCATGCCTTGGAGAGCCCCGTCACCAGTTCGGAATAGGTCATGTCCATATCAACCATGTGTTCCTTGAGCCCCCAGCGTTCCTTCTTGTTCTGCCACCGTAAAAACTCCCCGTGCCAATCGGGTTTCGAGCCTTCCAATTCTTCCTGTGTAATACGACCTTGAGCGACGGCGCGTTCCTCCAGCTCCGCTCTCCAGGCACGACACTCGCTCACCGGAACATGCCCGTACGGCTCGCCCCGCAGAATCTTGTTCTTGCCGAAAAGGGTCGTTTTTCGGTGGGTCACGTAGAAAAGAAAAATCGTCAACTTCCCCTCCTTCAATCGCTTGTACACGGCAGCCCGCGAGACTGGACAGCATAAGCTTACCCCCCCTGGCGACACCGTCGTCCCCACCACCTCTGTCAAAAGGTCAAACCACGCCCCGGCCTCCTCCTGTGAGCCGGAACGCCGATACGTATGCGTCCCAGGGTCCGGTACCCCAATCACGGGCTCCATTTCTTTGGGAATCTGAACGAAGGGGAAATCGGTTGGCACGTGGTCAACTACTGCGTGCGTTGACACAATGTCAACTAAAAAATACTTGCTTCCCGACCTCGCCCGCTGATCGAACATCGAACCGGAATTCACAGAATGCGTGTTCTGGCACATGGGAGTCCATAATTTGAAGTCATAAAGTGGCATAAGATGCGCGCAGTTGGTTTACGGCGTGTTTCCA
>JBJXFS010000095.1:0-9071 GCA_046155625.1 Verrucomicrobiales bacterium
ACACTAAAAATTACTGAGTTAGAACAAGCGGCCTTGTCATCCATCAGATGGACGGCAATTGTTGGCTAACGCTTTGGTTTTTCGTGTGTTTCGTGTATTTCGTGGTTCCCATCCCGGTGTGTAGGCTTACATCTCAGGCGACGACAAGTGATTCGGCGCGGCCGGGGTTGGAGGATTCTGGGCGGCGGCGAGGGCGGGGGCAAGGGCGTCGAGCACCCGCCGGGCGACGCGCAGTCGACGCACCGGGCGAAGACGCTCGATCCGCGTGGCCGTCTGAACTTGGAAGCGACAGGTCGGGCCCAAGGCGAGATTGGTCACCAAGAGAACGGCGGCCAACCCGGCGAGAATGAGAAAGGGAATGCTGAGAATGGACCAAAGAACCCGAGGCTCGGGGCCGGCCGCCTGGTACGCCTGCCACGCCGCCGATCCCCCGATGCCGCCGGCTGCGATGAAGAACAATCCATAGATTATATTAAGCGCGAGTCCGACCCGTGTCTTCACGACGGCCAACGACCCGATGCGATCGAGTTCGAACCGAATATATTCCTCCGCAAAGGGTAGGAACACACCCACCCCCCGCACATAGAGCATGTCGGTCGGTCCCAGCCAGAGGCTGGAAACCCCAAATACCCCTCGAGCCAGGCGCTGATAGTCATCAAATCGGCGTTTCATTGATCGCTGGGATCCTCCTGGGTGCCCGCACCTTCCCCATCAGCGGCGCTACTTCCGCTTGAATCCGTCGGATCGACAACCACCGGCTGTCCTTCCTCACCGAAATCCCCAAGCATCCCCGGATGCTCGGCGCGGTTCACGCTTCGGGTTTCGTTCACAATCGCGACCCCCACCGCGCCTATCCCCGCGAGAGTGGCAAGCAGGAGGAGCACGGCCACCGTGCCCGCCAATATCAGCCGAAACGGCCCTCGGGGCGGCAGCCCGCGGGACGACCGCCGGTGACGGATGATGAGAAACAAGGAAATGGGAGAGAGCAGCACTGCGATGAACACTCCGTAAACCGGGATAAAAACCATTGGTAACACCAACAACGCCAAGGCGATGTTATCATGGATCATTGCCCGGGAGCGGAACCGGGGCGCGGCCTGCAACTCGCGGCGCGCATGCAGGCACTGCAGGCACAATGATTCGCCAAACCACCGTGCCTCGCAGGCCGGACACGTGTAGCACCCGCACCCGTCGCAAACCCCCGTCGCCGCCCGATCCGCGCACGAAAAACACGCGGCCTCCCCCGACGCCACCGGGACGGGTGCCGCCGCCGCGCCCACCACCCGGTCCAGCGCCGCCCATCCCACCACCCGCACGTCGCGTCGGCATCCGGCACAAAAGACAATTTCCTCGACCCCGCGAGCACCGGGAGCGAGCGGCAACGCACAGGCCGGACAGGGAATCATGCGTCAGACCGGATTCTTTTTCACGACCACCGTCCGTGCCATTTTGTCGTGCAGCGCCTGCTTCCGCTGCGTCCATCCCGCCATGTAGTAACCAAACGCACCAGCCAGCGACCAGAGCATGGCCCCCACGAAGCAAATGACAAAGAGAATCGGCGCCGCATTCGAATCTTTCGGGCCCGCCGTAAAAGCCCCGGCCGTGGCAACAACGCCTAGAATCATCAGCCCGTAGGTCGGCACAATCCAGATCAGCATGTTCACAAACTTTGAACCGAACCGCCCCAGTGCCTGCACGTACGTCAATGACTCGCCCCCGACCTTCGTCACCCGCGCCCCAATCGCCAGCTTGCCCACCGTGGCGCTCCACTTCCCCACCATCCACGTCTCATAGGCCAGCGAGATGAGGAAGCTTCCGACAATCGAGCCGACATAAGCCACCACCATGATAGGCTCCATGTTTCGCATCTCTGCAATGGGATCCGGATTGGGCCGCAGGCCTCCGGAGAAGGCCTTCTTGAAATACAGATAATAATAGGGCGTCGCGACCAGCAGGTTGGGAACCATCAGGACGAAGGCGTCGATGATCATGGCCAGCACGCGCCACCAAAACCCCACATATTGAATTTCGTTCACCCCCGCCATGCGCGCCACCGGAGCCCCTTCGCGCAGCGATTGCAAAAACGCCTCCTTGTACTCCAGCGCCACCCAGCGATCCCCATACTTCACCATCAGCGAAAGTGGCCGCGTCTGGCCCGAATACGCGCACACCGCGACTTCTTCCAACGGGGCCTCGCCCGCCCCACCCTCCGCCGCCCTCACGGATGGAGCCACCGACGACCACGGTTCCCAGTTCGCCATGCCCGACTGCCATACCAGTGTGGACGCCCGCACCCGGCCCGATCGTTCCAGCGCCAGAAGCTCCCGTCCGTTCACCGGACCGCTCTGCTCGTTGTTTTCAGCATAATACCAAACGGCTTCCATAATGCGCGCCGACGATGGAGTGTCCCTGAGGACTCGCGGCCCGGGCAGTAAAGAATGGACTCGGCCTTTTGTCACCGACCAATTCGCAGTGACCAGAGGTCGGACGTCGGTCTATTCAGCCGGCGCAAAACAATAAAGGACACCATCATCGGCGCCGACGAGAACCCGGCCGCCGACGACCGCGGGACTGGCCCTGACGGGAGCGCCTATCTCGTAGCTCCATTTTTCCTCACCATTGGCAAAATCGACCGCGTACAACCGACCGTCGTCGGCCCCAAAAACCACCAGGCGGCCGGCCACCACCGGCGAACTCGTCACTTTGTCCCGCGCGCGAAACGACCATTTCGGCTCGCCGGTGGCGCGCTCGAGGCAATGGAGCCGCTTGTCGTCCCCGCCGACATACACCAGCTCATGGGTCACCGCCGGCGAGGTGAAATACGGAAAGTCCTTGTCGCGGAATTCCCATTTCACCAGCCCCGTCGCCAGATCGTAACACTCGACACGGTTGCCGGCATGGCCGCAATACCCCAGTCCGTCCCGCACGGCCACGGAATTGGGCATGTAGATTTTCAGATCGACGCGCCGGGCCAGCGTTCCGTCCTTCTTCACCACGTCCAGCGTCCCGTTGCAGCCGCCAAATACCAGATGACCGTCCCAGACCGAGGCCGCCCCATTCACCGGCCCCCCGGCATCGTACTCCCAGAGCTTGGCACCCGTTCCGGCATGCAGGGCGACGCAGGTCCCGGTGAATCCCACCGCAAAGACCGCCTGGGGAGCGCCTTCCCCGGGAGCGGTAAATGGCGTCAGCCCGCCTTTGATCTCACCCTTCGTGTCCTGCGTCCAGACCACTTTTCCCGTGGCCGCCTCCAGCGCCCGCACCCAGCCGTCCGTGCCCCCAAAAATGACCGTGTGCCCCACCAGACAGGCCGATCCTTCAATCGGGTCGCGCGACGGTTTGTTCTTCGCCTCATTCATCAGCACATATTTCCACACCTCCTGGCCGTCCTTCAGGTTCACCGCACGGAAAACCCCATCCCCATCCCCGTAATACACGCGCTCACCGTCGCTGACCGGGGTCGCCAGCACCGGTTTACCGCCAGGCACCGACCACGCCAGCCTCAAGGGCGGTGTCACCGCCGACTGGGCAATCCCCTGAAGCGACGAATCGCCCCGCACCACCGGCCAGATATCGGCGCCCGGAGCATTTCCCCCCGCCGCTCGACAATGGCTCAAGCCCGCCACCAGCAGGGCGATCATACAGTGGAATCTCGATGGCATCATGCGGAATAGGTACGTTCCCTCGCCCGCATCGGCAACCCTCACTCTGCGGCCGCCTGAAAACGGTTATCCCAAAAAGGGACATTGGAACCACGAAAGTCACGAAACGCACGAAAAATCATTGAGTTAGGACAAGCGATCTCCTCATCCGTCAGTTGGACGGTAATAGTTGGGCAACACCTTGGTTTTTCGTGTGTTTCGTGCTTTTCGTGGTTCCAATCCGGGTTTTTAGGGTTATGGGCGTTGCCTTGCCGCCTCCGGCCACCCTCACCGCCCCAGATCCAGCAGAGCTGCCAATTTCCCAAAGCTCGCAGGCCCAAATCCCATGAGCCGCTTCGATTGATAGTCCCGCTCCAGCGGATTGGACAGGCTTTGGAGATAAAGCGCGGATTCCAGATCGTAACGCCCACTCAGCCACGGCCCCCAGGGAACCACCGGTACCGGGTAGTCGCTTCCATGCAGCACCCGATCGTGCAGACCGGACGCCATCAGTTCCCGCAACGTGCCATGGCGATTGAGCGTGGTCAGCGCCGAGCTGTCCGCATATAAATGCGGGTACTCCCTCATCAGGTGCAGCAAGGTCGGCGTGTAGTGGGCGCCGAATGGCGTGTTCCTCCCCGCTCCATGCGCCGCAATGCACGTCACCCCGCATTCGAGCGGCCCGCGCAAGGGCTCCGGCGACTCCAGCCGCTTGTCCAAAACCGGCAACGTCGCCTCCCCACCGGTGTGCGCCAGCAAAATCATCCCCCCAGCCGCCATGGCTTTCCAAAAATCCCGGTGCCGCAGCGCTTCACAATCGACATTGTGCACGTTCGGCAACAACTTCAACACTCGAGCCCCCGCTTCCAGGCACCGATCCAACTCGGCCCGCGCGTCCCGTCGCGCCGGGTGAATCGACACCGCCGGAATGAATTCCTCGTGCTCCCGCGCCAACCGCAGCACGTGCCCGTTCGGGACATAAAACATCGCATGCCCTTCAATCTTCGTCCCGTCCTCCCGGTACGTCTCGTCCTGAGCCAATAACACCACCCGGTCGATCGACGACCCCCGCACCCACTCCAATAACCGCTCTTTATACGCCTTGTCCAATCCCCCTCCCAGCAACGACATCGGCAACCCCGCGCTCCGCACCAGCATCCGCCCCGTCACTTGCCTCACCGGCGAACTCAAATCAATCCAACACCCCGAGCCCGACGACCCGTCCCCCACACAGTGTACATGCCCATCAATGATCATGGTCTCTCCCGTGTTCTTTTGATTCCCATCCTTCCCATTCCTCCCACCTTCTCTCCCCACCCCATCCTCCTCCACTTTTTTCATTTTCGAAAATGCGACGGTTCCGTTACATTTATTTTATCACCTCGGCGAAATCAACATCCCGCGGTTGCTTATTTTCGCTTATCATCGACAATCCTTGCCATTTCAGCCACAATTTTCGTAATTTTTGCACTTTTTAAATTTATGAAATCCCCCGCCTTCACGGCCCTGCTCGGCGCCTGCCTGCTGGTTACCCCCGCTTTCGGCACCATTTTCCTCAACGAGATTCACATCAATCCGCCGCCGGTATCGGATCTCAATTACGAATACATGGAGCTTCGCAGCACGACCGGGGGCATCGAAGCGTGCACCGGATTGACCCTGCTCATCATCGAGAACAATGGCGGTCAGGTCGGAGAGGTGGAAGAGGCGCTGAACCTGAACGATTTTTCCACAGGAGCCAACGGCCTGCTCCTTATCGGCAATGGTTATAACGGCGCTCCGGCAGGCGGTCCATGGTGGGCGTTCAAGGCCCCGACGACCACCACCGCCGACCCAACCGGTTCGGGCATTCATTCCGGTCTGGGCGACGATGATCTGGGCCCAAACGGCGGCCTCACGTTTCTCCTGGTTCGAGGATGGATGGGCATGTCCAACGCCACGGTAAACAGCTTGGGAGATGTCGACGTCGATAACGATTCGGCGGTCGATTGGCTGGACACCAATGGCACGGGAGGCGGAGCGCAGACGACTCCCCCTTACGCCGCCCTGGTCGACAGCATTGGATTCCCCGACCTCGACAACACCCCGATTCGGCTTCCGTACACCCCAGTGTCCGCCAACCTGAACCGGCCTCCCGTCAGTGCCACCTTCGCGCCGGATAATATCTCCCGTCGCCTCAGTCGCGCCAATGATCCCGCCGATGCCAACAACGCCAGCGCCTGGTACGGCGCCAACTTGGCCGGGACTGAAGCGCTCTCCGTGGCTTATGACCTCACCCAGTTTTTCGGCGGGTTTAGAGGCCAGGCAACCCCCGGTCAGACCAATCTCGATGCGGCTCCGGTGGTGGGTAACTTCCTCATCAATGAAGCCTCGGTCAACCCTCCCAAGACGGATGACAACTACGAATACGTGGAGATTCTGAACGCCGGTGGCGGCGCCGCCAGCTTGCAAGGGCTGGCCCTGTTGGTTATTAACTCCAGCGACATCGGGGACCCCAATAAACGCGGGGTTATCGTCGAAGCTTGGGATCTCAGCACCTACAATACGGGTTCGAACGGCCTCCTCCTCCTCGGCAACAACTATCCCGATGGCCAATTCCCCTGGCTCGGGTATGCCGATCCCGAGACGCCGCTCGTCGACCCCGCCATCCCGGCCAATCCACCCCTGAACCGGTGGAGTTCCATGGGCAACAACGACCTGGGCGATATCAATGCCGACAATAACGGGTTCACGCTCTTGTTGGTACAAGGTTTCAATGGCACTATTAATCAGGATCTCGACAGCGACAACAATGGCGTGCTCGATGTCACCCCATGGACCGCCATCAAGGACAGTGTAGGTTTCGATCAAGTCGCCCCAAAGCCGGAAGACGAACGCCAGGGCAAGACATACGCCACGGCCAAGCTCGCGAGCACGCCGTTCTACGAATTCGACAATGTGTCCCGGAAACTCGCCAATACCACCGCCAACACCGCCGAGGCTTGGTATGCCGGAGACTACGGCAGCAATAATTCATTCGGCATCGGCTTCCAGGACACCTCTGAGAACCCCGATGACTACGCGGCTTTCGGCGGCTTTCGCGGCGCCGCCACACCGGGACGAGCGAATCTCAACGCCGCGCCGACCGCGGCTTCCATCCGCCTCAATGAGATCATGGTGGATCCAGTCTCCGATCCGGACGGCACGGGCGAATTCATTGAACTGGTCAACACGGCCGGCACCATCGGAAGCATGCATGGCCTGACCCTCGTGCTCGCTGATGGCCGCGAGGGCGCCCAAAACGGGCGAGTCCTTGAGGCCTGGGACCTGAGCGGCCTGTCCACCGGCCCCAATGGCCTGGCTCTCCTGGGCGACAGCTATGACGACATCTCGAATAACGCGTTTCTGCGGCAGCAGGTGTCTCGGTTGACTGTGCACGACGACATCTACAAGCTGGACGAAAACGACATTGGCCCCAATGGCGGCATCATTGCCTTGCTGACCAAGGGATCTCCGCCCGCCCTCGACTCCAACGTCTCGGCCATCCCCGCCGCGGACATTGTCGACAGCATCGGCTTTGGGACTTCCCCCAATCCGGCGATCACCTTGCTTGCACCCGGTTTCACTCCACATCACGTCTCGCGTTATCCCGGCAGTTACGACGCGAGTGCAGGGAACGCTTGGTTCAGCGGGGTGCTCGATCCTGCCTTCGGGATCAACAGCATTTATTATGGCGCTACCTTCGCCGGCACGTACAAGGGAGGCGCCAGTCCCGGTCGTCTCAACCACGCCGCCACTCCCAGCACCACCGCCAGCGTGCTTCTCAATGAACTGAACATCGATCCACCCGGAGCAGATCAAAGCAACGAGTTCATCGAGTTCCGAGCCTCACCCGGCGGAGCCATCAGCACCAACGGGTATACCCTGCTCATGATCGACAGCGATGGCAATAACACCGGAACGATCCTCGAAGCCTGGAGTCTCGATGGCATGGCCACCGGCACCAACGGCCTGCTCCTCACCGGCGCCGGCTACCCCGCCTCATCCCCCTGGATCGACTCCCTCGCCCCGGCCGCCGCCACTCGCCTCGGTTCGCCGCAATTCATGGCTCCCGGTGACATCGCCGGCTACAGCGACAACGGCGCGGTCAGCTTCCTCCTCGTCCGTTATTTCAGCGAATTCGCCGGACTCGACCTTGACGCCGGCTTGCCCGTCACTGGCGTCGGCGCCGATGACGGAACCATTGATATCACGCCCCCTCCCTGGGCCACCCTGGTTGACGCCGCGGCCATGCAGCAGTGGGACGACAGCCTTAACCCGCCCAACTGGTCGAGCGGCGATGTGTACGGCGGCGTGAACCTGCGCCAATCGGGCTACACCCCGGACACCATTGGCCGGCACTGGAACAATATTACCCCCAGTACCGCCGCCGCCTGGTACGGGGGCGACATCGTGCCAGGCACCGGGACTTCCACCGCCTATGATCCCGCCGAAAAATTCCCCGGCGGTAATTTTGCCGGTTTGGTCACCGCGGGACTGCCTAATGTGGGAGCCGACGCTAGCGATGAGGACAACGATGGCGTGGTCTACTTGATCGAGGCCGCGTTGAACATGGACCCCGCCGTGGCTGACCCGAAGAAGTTGCCCCAGGCTGGCACCGTTGACGTTGTCGGCACCCTCTACCCGACGCTCGCCTACACGCGGTTCCTTGGGGGCTCGGTGAGTGGCTCAACCTACATCGCCAATGGCTATCGGTACGAGGTCGAAGGTTCGGTGGACTTGGTGACTTGGACGAACATGACAACCTTCGTTTCGTCCGAGCCCATCAGCAATAGCCAGACGGAAACGGCCGTCTACCGCCCGGATACCTCCTACTTCAACGCCGCGCTGGCCAGTGGCGGCAAAGTCTTCCTGCGCTTGAAGATCAGCCGGTCCTGAGACTCATCGAGGCACCTCGAGTTTCACGCGGCCCACCCCGCCGCGCTGGATGCCAATCTTCTGAGCCGCCGCTCGCGACACGTCGATCACTCGGCCGCGTATGTACGGGCCGCGGTTGTTGATCCTCACGATGGCACTCTGGCCAGTGCGCAGGTTCGTCACGCGCACTCGCGTGTTGAACGGCAGGCGCTTGTGGGCCGCCGTCATCGAATTTTGGTCGTACCGCTCCCCGTTCGCGGTCTTTCGGCCATGCCATCGGCCGCCATACCACGACGCGATCCCGGTCTCGTATTGCCGCCACTTTCCACTCGGCTCCGGTGCCTCGACCGCTCGCGGCGCCGCCGCCTCTGGACGTCCTCCCGTGCACCCGACGCACCCCGCCGCCAACCATGCCGCCATCCACCCAACCGCCCATCTCGCGTTCCTCGCACGATCACTCATACCACCCCCCCTACCCAATCCCCCTCCCCTGTCACCAAAATTCCTCCCCCTTCCCCGTCCCCTTCCATCGTC
>JBJXFS010000103.1:0-27314 GCA_046155625.1 Verrucomicrobiales bacterium
CCGCCGACCTCCGACCTCCGACCGCCGACGCCTTACCCCATGCTCCCCCTGCTCCTCGCCACCCACAACGCGCACAAAACCAACGAGGTTCGAGCGATCCTCTCGCCCGACTTTCACGTCACCGATCTCACCACCCTCCCTCACGCCACCGAACCCGAGGAAACCGGCCTCACTTTCGCCGAAAACGCCGCCCTCAAAGCGATCGCCGCCTGCGCCCTGGTCGGCGATGACCGCTGGGTGCTCGCGGATGACTCGGGCCTCGAGGTCGACGCCCTCGGCGGCGCGCCCGGTGTCCTGTCCGCCCGCTATTCCGGCCGCCACGGCGACAACGCCGGGCACCGCGCCAAATTACTCGCCGAACTGGCCCAACGCGACGCCCGCGGCCCCGACCGCCGCGCCCGATTCCGCTGCGTCCTCGCCCTCGCCCGGGCCGGCGCCATGGTCGCTCACTTCGACGGCACCGTCGAAGGCCACATCGCCGACCAGGAACGCGGCTCCGGCGGATTCGGCTACGACCCGCTCTTCATCCCCGAGAGCGAGTCGCTCACCTTCGGCGAACTCCCCGATTCCGTGAAAAACCGCCTCAGTCACCGCGCCCGCGCCCTCGCCGCCTTCGCCGCTTCCGGGATTTGCCGCGAATAAATAAATGCCCCCCCCGACAGATTTGGCCGGCTCGTGGTGGTCACGCTCAGGTTTCGATAGGAGCCATCCCCCTCATCGCCTCGCTGGTCAAGACGGCCGCAATCCGCCTCTGCCAGCCTTCTCCAGCATCCCCAAACTGCCCGTCCCTTTATCATCCCCAAACTGCCCGTCCCTTTATCATTCGACGGCGGCATGGTTTTTTCGCCACCATGGCGCAAGGATGGACGGGGCCGTCGAAGCGGGGTATCACAAGAGGATGACGAGCCCACGTTTCATTGTTCACTTCCTTGCGGTGTTGACCATCGGGGGCGACGCGTGGGCGGGGCCGCCCCCCTCCCCGCTCCTGCCGCCGCCGGTTCGGATCAACGAGGTGGTCTCGGAAAATACCGGCGGGTTGAAGGACGAAGACGGATCCTTTGAAGACTGGATCGAATTGTTCAATGCGACCGACGCCCCCGTGGACCTCACGGGTTGGCACCTGACCGACGACCGAAGCCTGCCGAAAAAATGGAAGTTTCCCGCCACCATGTTGGCTCCAGGCGGCTATCGAATCGTCTTCGCCTCGGGAAAAGACCGGGCGGTGGCGGGCGCGCCGTTGCACACGAATTTCCGGCTCGCGCGCGAGGGCGAATTCCTGGCGCTCAACGGGCTGGACGGCGCTGTGGTCGACCGGATCGCGCCAATTCCCGGCCTGGCACGCGATCGATCGTTCGGACATGGACTCGGGAATTCCCGGTCGCTGATCGGGGTGCCCGGATTGGGAGTGGCAGTGCGCTGGCACGTGCCGACGGCCGAAGTCGACGCAGCCTGGCGCGGCGGTACCGCCTTTGATGACAACCAGTGGACGACGGGCTCATGGAGTCTGGGGTATGGCCAGAATGCGA
Organism: Verrucomicrobiales bacterium; assembly: GCA_046155625.1. Taxonomy (GTDB): domain Bacteria; phylum Verrucomicrobiota; class Verrucomicrobiia; order Verrucomicrobiales; family V1-33; genus CAJBME01. The sequence goes on from JBJXFS010000103.1 coordinate 1,527, forward strand.
CCACGGCCTATGCCATTGAAACGGGTGCTGTCGGCAATCAAAGTTATCCCGGGCCGTTGGGCATGGATTTTAATGTACTGCGACCGGTGCAAGTGACCGAGCTCGCGTGTTTTGACAGCGGCTCGAATGGCCTGAGCCGGACGATCACCGTTGTACTGTGGTCTCGCAATGCGAACGGCACGCCGGCGAGCACGGCCGACGACACGGCGGGCACCGTGCGGGCCAGCCTGACATTCACCGGCGCCGCCCCTGGAACACTGGTGGGTGGCCAGCGATTCAAGCCGCTCGCAACGCCCATAACCCTCCAGCCCGGCAGCTATACTATCGTGGCCTACAATTACGGCGCCAGTGAACAGAACGGCAATACCTCCGCCTTCCCCGGCACAACCCATACCGGCGATGGAGCGCTTGAATTCGTCGGCACTGCCCGCTACGGAGGCGGTTCCGCCCCGTCTTCGCCCGCTGCCTCGTGGCCCGCCACTCCCGACGGCGGTCCCGCCACCCGCTATGCCGCGGGGAGTTTCATTTTTCGCGAAGCTGCCGGCGTGACCACCTCCACCGAGTCGGCCATGCGCGGCGTCAACGCCACCGTGCTCACCCGCACGACGTTCGCCCTCACCGGCGGACCGCCGGCTTGTCCAGTTCTCGACATCACGTTCGACGACGGATTCGTCGCGTGGCTCAACGGTGTGGAAATCGCGCGCCGCCATGCGCCCGCTGATCTCGGGTTCGCGGCGGCCGCCACTGCCCCGGAAACCGCGACCCTGAGCGTGCCCTTGAGCGGCCTGGAGGCGGTGTGGCGGCCGGTAAACGTACTGGCCATTCAAGGCCTCAACCGCTCAGCGGATGACACCGATTTTTTCCTGCAAGCGTTCATTTCGGGCGAGGCGAGCGGCCCCGTGCTCGGGTTTCTTTCATCGCCCACCCCGGGCGCCCCCAACCGATCCGCCACGCTGGCCGCGGCACCGGTCATCAGCGAAATCCACAGCGACCCGCCCGCCTCCAAATCCGTCTTCACCGAATTCATCGAAATCTACAACCCATTGCCCGCCCCGGTCGACCTCGGCGGCTGGTCGCTCACCGGCGGCGTCACACTCGCCATCCCGCCCGGCACCATCATCCCGCCCTGCGGGTACCTCGTCCTGGCGGAAAACCCGGACGCCTTGGCCACCCACCTCAAGTTCCCGGGCGCTCTCGGCCCGTGGTCCGGTCGTCTGCGCAACGAGGGCGAAGAAATTGTCCTCCGCGATGCCACATCCGCCGTGGTCGACCGCGTCGATTACGGCCTCGGATTTCCCTGGCCCACGGTCGGAGATGAAGCCGGTCATTCGCTCCAGCGCATCCACGAAGGATTGGACGGAGACCTGGGGGGGTCGTGGCGCAGCGGACCACCAACGCCCGGCGCGCGCAACGCCCTGACTTCGGGCGCCGCACCTCCGGCCATCCGCCAAGTCACCCATACGCCTGTCGCCCCCCGCTCCGCCCAACCGGTCACCGTAACCGCGAAAATCACCGACCCGGATCGCCTCGCCGGCGCCGTCCTCGAATATCAAACCGTCGATCCCGGGGCCTACATCCGCCTGTCCGACGCCCTGTGGAAGACCAAATGGGAATCCCTCGACATGAATGACCGAGGCACGGATGGAGACAGCGCCGCCGACGACGACATCTTCACCGCCGTCATCCCCGCGACCGTCCAAATCCACCGCCGGCTCGTCCGCTATCGCCTCCGCGCGTGGGACGGCGCCCTCGATGAGATACAAGTTCCCTACGCCGACGACGACTGCCCGAATTTCGCCTACTTCTGCTACGACGGCGTACCCGCCTGGACCGGCGCGGTCCGGCCCGGCGTCACACCCGCGGACACTTTCTCCGCCGCCACCATGGCCAAGGTCCGCGCCTGGCACCTGCTGGCCAATGCCACCGACGTCCAAAATTGCCAATACAACAACGGATTCAACGACGGCACCTATCGTTTTCAAGGAGCCATGGTCGTCGGCGACCGCGTCTACGACCACGTCCGCTTTCGCGTCAAAGGACAAAACAGCACGTACAATACGGGCAAGAACAAATGGAAGTTCCGCTTCAACCGCGGCCGCCTGCTCGAGATGCCGGACGATTACGGATTGACCACCACTCCGGTCCGCACCCTCAATATATCCAGCGTGCCCGCCCCCTGGGCGCCGTGGAATCGCGGCATGCACGGCCTTGACGAAGCCATGGCCTTCCGGCTCAGCGATCTGGCCGGCGTCCCATCCCCGCGCACCAGCTATCTTCAGTTCCGCGTCATCGACGGTGCCTCCGAACAAAACCCGTCCAACCAATTCGACGGCGACCTGTGGGGGCTCTATCTCGCCTTCGAAAACACCGATAACTTCTTCAAAGAGGCGCACGGCCTCCCCGACGGCAATATTTTTCGCCTCCAAGCCACCGGCGCCGGAAACAGCGTGCTCGGCCAGGGCGAAGGTCAACCCACCAACCTCAGCGACCTCAATGCCTTCACCTCTCCCTCCACCGGCTACCGCCGCGGCGGCGGGTCAACCACCACCGCGCCCGCCCTCGCCAACATCCAGCCGGAATCATGGTTCCGCACTCACGTCGACCTGCCCGAGTATTTCAGCTGGCGCGCCGTCACAGAGGCCATCAATCAAACCGACCGCCGCGAACAGGAAAACGTCGTCTATTTCCGCCGCCCGCCGCCCCCGACCGGTGACGGTCGCTGGCTCATCCTGCCATGGGATTGCGACCTGCTGTACGAAAACTTCGACCGCTGGGGGCCGCAAAGCGTCCAGACAGCACACGACCTGCAGCAATACGAACAGATTTCCCGCGCCTTGCTCCACCCCGCCATCCTAACGGAATTCCAAAATCGCGCGCGCGAACTGCAGGATCTTCTCCTCAATTCGGACCAAGCTTGGAAAGTGGTCGATGAATTCATCAGCCTGATCACGGACGAATCGCCCCGCGTGATTCCGCTCGGCGGCCCAATCGACGATGGTTTTGTCGAGGTCGAGCGTCGGCGCTGGGATTATAATCCGTCGAACCCCACACCCCCGCGCGGCGCCGGCCCGCGCGGGAATTACTACAAATCGCCCTATCCCATCGGCAACATGAACAACGGGCCGACTCCCCAGCCGTACAGGCGGGTGCTCGCCAGCGCGGATTTCGAGGGCATGGTCACGTGGATCAAGGAATTCATCGCGGCGGGGCCGAATGGCGGCGCCCGACTGGCCAAGATAGCGCGCGGCGAGGTGGCTCCGTACACCCTCAAACCCGCCCCAACCATCACCATCCCCGACACGCCGACCATCAACTACTCCGGACCGCCCGGCTTCCCGCTGAATCAACTTCAGTTCACCTCCAGCGGCTTCAATTCCCCCAACGGCCAGACTTTCGCCGCCCTCCAATGGCGACTGGGAGAAGTCTATGACCCCTCGGTAACCGGCTTTCGCCCCGGCGATCCCTGGCGCTACGAAATCACCGGCGTGTGGACGCCGGAGGAAACGACCGCGTTTTCTCCCACCGTCACCGTGCCCGCCAGCGGCTTGTTCGCTGGTCGCACTTACCGCGCCCGCGTCCGACACAAGGACTCCCTCGGCCGCTGGAGCCACTGGAGCGCGCCCCGGGAATTCCAAGCCGGCGCCGGGGTGCCCGGCCCGCTCGTCTCCCACTTGGTGATCAGTGAATTGATGTACCATCCGCCAGCCCCGGCCGGGGACGATGCGGCCTTCATCGAATTGCTCAACATCCATCCCACTTCTCCGCTCGATCTCACGGGCGTGCAGTTCACCAGTGGCATCGCGTTCTCCTTTGCTCCCGGCACCCAGCTCGCACCAGGCGCCCGCCTCCTCATCGTGTCCGACGCGGCCGTGTTCGCCGCAACCTACGCCGGCAATCATCCCATCGCCGGCGAATACACGGGCAATCTCGCCCGCGGCGGCGAACGCCTCACCCTGTCGCTCGGCGCCAACACCCCATTGCGTGACTTTGCCTACGACGACGCCCTCCCGTGGCCGACCGAAGCCGATGGCCGCGGCGCCAGCCTCGTCCTCCTCGCCCCACACACCAACCCAGACCACGCCAACCCGCTGAGCTGGAGGGCCTCCGCCACCCCCAATCCCAATGCCACGGACTCCCTCAGCTACGCCGATTGGAAAAACACCCACAACCAAATCGACGATGCCGCCGACACCGACTGCGATGGCCTGAACACCGTCGCCGAATACACCCTCGGCGGCCACCCCGCCGTCCCCTCCACCTCCCTCCTGCCATCCCTCATCTCCCAGCCCAACGACCCATTCATCCTTCGGTTCACCCGCCCGCTCACCCACGACGAATCCACTTGGCTCCTCGAATCCGCCACCTCCCTCAACGAGTGGCACTCCATCCCCCCAACCGTGCTCGACCGCCGCGCCGCCGACGGCTTCGAAATAATCGACCTCGCCCTCCCCTCCCCCACCCCAACCACACCCTCCCACTTCTGGCGCCTCCGGTTCGTACTCGAACCGTTTTAAGGTGAATCCGATCCAGTAAACCGGTGCCCCCAAAAAGGGACATTGGGACTACGAAAGTCACGAAACACACGAAAATTCATTGAGTTAGGACAAGCGCCCTCCCCATCCATCAGGTGGACGGTGATCATTGGGCAACGCCTTGGTTTTTCGTGTGTTTCGTGCTTTTCGTGGTAGGCACCATTCTTGACGCCCCGATACCCAGAGCCCTCGAGAACGGCATGAGCCTCATGGTTCTACTGCGCGAAATGGTTTCTCGAGAAGGCAGACGCCCTCGGGAGTGAGGACGGCTGGAAGAAGGGGCCGTGGCGGAGCAAATTATGGTTTTTGTAGTTTTTTGTTGCTTTTTATTTTGCTTATCCATATTATTTAGCAAAATCCAATTAAACCATGATTATTCGATCTATTTCTATTGTGACCTTTTGGGTGCCAGTATTGGCGCTGGGTGTATCGTCGTGTTCCTCGATGCAGGCGACGCGCACGCGATTGGCGGCGTGGCAGGAGAAGCGGGAGGCTCAGCGGATGGAGCGGGAGATCGCGGAGGCGGACAAGCAGTTGGCGGAGGAGGCGAAGGAGAGTGGGGCGCCGAAGGCGCCTGGCATGGAGGACTCGATTTTCCTGGATTATGCGAACCCGAGTGGGTCGCTGCTGGAGGGTGCCCTGGCGGCGAATGGCTCGGGGGGAGGTGTGGCCGGCGGGGATGTGACATTCCCGGGCGGCGAATTGCCGACACTTCCTGACTGGTCGGTGTCGGGCGAAAGCGGAGAAGAATCATCAGGTCCGATTTTCCTCGACGCCTCCGCATCGGGCACCGAGGAAGGCGTGGCAGGTGGTCCGATCCTGGATCCGGAACTGGTGCGGGCTTGGGCGGCCTCGATTTCGCCGGTGATGGGGGCTTCGTTGACAGAGCCTTTGATCACGGCAGCGATGACGGCGCGGTTGAACCCCACCGAAAGTGCGGTGGCGGCGCATGCCGCGGCCACTGACACACAGCGACTGGCGGATGCCTTTGTCGGCCAGCCGACGCGGGCGCGGACGCCGGGATCGACGTCCGAATTGGAACACGAATAAACCTCGCCACGGCCAAATCCACTTGCCCGGGGTCCGGCCGACGCGACCCTCTGGGTCATGGACAGCCTGTGGGCTCGAGCGATTCTGGTGGCCTGCGGGGGCGGGCTCGGTGCCGTGCTCCGGTGGGGGCTGGACAGCGGAATCAGCTGGCTGTGGCCGGCGGCCGCGCTGCGGTTTCCCGTGGGGATTTTCGTCGTCAACGGTCTGGGGTGTCTGGTGTTCGGCCTGATCCTCGGGTTGGCTGGGTCCTTCGAAACCTTGGGGTCGGGTCGTCGGCTCTTTCTGCTCACCGGGGTGCTGGGTGGCTTCACGACGTTTTCCACCTTCAGTCATGATACCGTGCGACTGCTCGGCGCCGGCCAGACCGGGCTCGCCCTGATCAATGCGGTGGGGAGTGTCGTGGTGGGCCTGGGCGCGGTCTTGGGCGGATTGGCTGTCGGACGATGGCTGGCCGGATGACTTCCCATCCCGGTTTTAAGGTTGAGCCGCTGCGGCAGGGCGATTTTAGTCCCGCATGATCGCCCGACTATTCGCCTTGGTGGCCCTGGTGCCGAATTTCAGCCTGACGCTTGCGGGTGCCGCCACCGAGAGCGCCGTGCCGGAACATCCGACTTTCAACCGCCACGTCCGCCCGATCCTTTCGGAATACTGTTTCGCCTGCCACGGGCCCGACAAAAACACGCGTAAAGCCGGACGCCGGCTCGACCAGCTCGAGGCAGCGCTCGCTGAGCAGGACGGGATCCGCGCCATTGTTCCGGGCGACATCGATGCCAGCGACCTGGTGGCCCGAATCACCACGGAGGATCCGGACGACGTGATGCCTCCCGTCGATCTTCATAAACCGCTGTCCGAAACCGACCGCGCCACCCTCGTCCGGTGGATCGCCCAAGGCGCCCAATACGAATCTCATTGGAGCTACTCGCCTCCCCGCATGGCGATCCCCGCGGATCCACGCGGGCTCGGGCTCTCGGCAATTGATGCCTTGATCAAAGAGGCGCTCGACCGCCGCAGGTGGTCGCCCGCCCCAAGCGCGCCGCCTGAAGTCCTGGTGCGCCGGCTGCACCTCGACCTCCTCGGCCTGCCCCCCAGCCTTGAGGAAGTCACCTCCTTCCGCGCGGCTTGGGCGCAAGATCCCGAGGCCGCGGTTCAGGAACGGGTCGACGCGCTGCTCGCTTCGCCGCATTTCGGCGAGCGACTGGCCATCCCGTGGCTCGACCTCGTGCGCTATGCCGACACGGTCGGCTACCACGGTGACCAGAACATGGCGGTCACGCCGTACCGCGACTACGTCATCGATTCCTTCAACGCCAACAAGCGGTTCGATGAGTTCACTCGCGAGCAACTGGCGGGCGATCTGCTCGCCGCTGCGCTGCCCGAGGGCCCGAGACGCACCGAACTTCTCGTCGCCAGCGGTTACAATCGCCTCAACAGCACGTCCGAAGAAGGAGGAGCCCAACCCAAGGAATACCTGGTCAAATACATGACCGACCGCATCCGCACCACCAGCACCACTTGGCTCGCGGCCACCCTGGCCTGTGCCCAGTGCCATGACCACAAGTTCGACCCGCTCTCGATGCGCGATTTTTACGCTCTGGGAGCGTATTTTGCCGACTTGGAGGAAGTGGGTGTCTACGGCGGCAACGGCCACCGACCACCGGAAATGATCGTGCCGCGCGCCGAGGATCGGCCCCGTCTCGCCGACATCGTCAACACCCTGCTTCCCGCGGCCGAGCAGGCTTTTGCGGCCGCAAGACCGGAAGCCTTCGCCCGCGAATTGGCAGCGTGGATCGATTCGCTGGCTCTCACCCTGCCCGCCCTCGCCACGGCCGCTGGTTCGCCAGCCCCGGCGGGCGGCGCCCTCACTGTCCTCTGGCCATCCGCCGACGACCCGCCCCCCACCCTGGCCACGCATTTTCGCCAGCACGCCCCCAGCCTCGCCTCCCGCCATCAAGCCGCGGCCAACTTTCGTGCCGAACGCGATGCCATCATCGCCCGCGGCTCCAAATCCCTCGTCGCGAAACAGGTCGATCCCCGCCCCATTCGCGTCCTGCCCCGCGGCAATTGGATGGATGATTCCGGTGAGATCGTCGAGCCCGCCGTCCCGGCGCTCTTTCGTTCCTCGGCCACCACACCCGCACGGCGCGAGTCGCGCCTCGACCTCGCCAATTGGCTCGTTTCCCGCGACAACCCGCTCACCGCACGCGTTTTCGTCAATCGCCTCTGGAAACAATTCTTCGGCACCGGTCTGAGCAAAACGCTCGATGAGTTTGGCGCTCAGGGGGAGGCGCCCATCCACCCCGAACTCCTCGACTGGCTGGCCGTCGAATTCATGGACTCCGGTTGGGACATCAAGCACGTCGTTCGCCTCATCGTCACCAGCCACACCTACCGGCAAGCGAGCGCCCTGACTCCCGCTCAGCTCGCCGCCGGTCAGACGTCCGAGGCGGACCCGGAAAACCGATGGCTCGGCCACCAGTCGCGCTTTCGACTGGATGCCGAGTTGGTCCGCGACAATGCCCTGGCCATCTCCGGTTTGCTGGTCCGCCAGATCGGCGGTCCGAGCGCCCGGCCGTACCAGCCGCCCAAATACTACGCCAACCTCAATTTCCCCGTCCGTGAATATGAACCGCATACCGACGACAACCAATGGCGACGCGGCGTGTACATGCACTGGCAACGGACGTACCTCCACCCGATGCTGCTCGCCTTCGACGCCCCGGGCCGCGACGAATGCACGGCGAACCGCGATCGCTCCAATACGCCACTCCAGGCCCTCACGCTCCTCAACGACCCGACTTTCATCGAAGCCGCCCGCGCCTTCGCCGCCCGCATCCTTCGAGAAAGCGGCGGCCCCGGCACCCAGGATACCGCGCGCCTCCAATGGGCGTTCCTCTCCGCCATAGCGCGTCCACCCAGCGAGGCAGAATCCGCGGTCCTGCTCCCGCTCCTTCGGAAATGCCGCACCGATTTCGAAGCGAACGCCGCCGGCACCGAGGCCTTCCTCCAGATCGGGATTCAACCAGTGCCGGCCGACCTGCCGCCCGCCGAACTGGCCGCCTGGACCTCCGTCGCCCGCGCCCTGCTCAACTTGCACGCCACCGTGACCCGCTCCTAATCCCAAAAAGGGACATTGGAACCACGAAAGTCACGAAACACACGAAAACTCATTAGGTTAGAACAAGCGATCCTCCTCATCCGTCTGGTGGGCTGTGATAATTTGGCAACGCCTTGGTTATTCGTGTGTTTCGTGCTTTTCGTGGTTCCCATCCGGGCATTTAGGTTTATTGTGTGTTTCGTGATTCCCCTCCCGGTTTTCGGGGTGGTTCTTGGTCCCCGTCACGGTGTTTGGGTCAAATCGTCCCAACCGGAGTTCGAGGCCATTCGGCATTCAATTCCTTCTGCACCAATAAGGCCAGATCCTCCAATCCCTGAATGGTTTCCCCGGGGAGTAGGCGGGGACGTGTGTCGAGTAGACAAAGGGTGCCCAGGCAACTGCCATTGGCATGGAATACCGGGAAGCCGGCGTAAAACCGGACGCGCGTCGCCCCGACGACCAGCGGGTTGTCCGCAAACCGTTCGTCCAGCAGGGTGTCGGGCACGACGAGGGAGGCGCGGGTGGCCACCACATGGGCGCAAAACGAAACCTCCCGCGGGGTTTCGCTCTCGCCCAGCCCGTGGCACGACTTGAACCACTGCCGGTCCCGGTCCACCAGCGAGACAAGGGCGATGGGCACGTCCGCCAGCGCCACCGCCAGCCGGGTGAGTCGGTCAAATCGCTCTTCGGGATCCGTGTCGAGGATGGCGAGATCGGCCAGCGCCGCCAACCGGGCTTCCTCGTCCGATGGCAGGACAGCGCGCGCCCATCGCGACTTCGTTCGCAACAACCATGCCTGAAGCTGCGCCTTGGCGTAATGCCGCGAAAACGGCACAAGCAGCCAGCGCGTGACCCCGGCCGCCTGCCCCTCGTCCGGCTTTTCCCGATCCGACACCATCACCACCGCGGCTGAGGCAAGGGCCTGCTCTCGATCACCGCGTAACCGGCGGCAGATGTCCAGTCCATCCATCTCGGCCGCCGCCCTGTTCTCAAGCACGATGAGTGGTGGATGGTATTGGCGCGCCAACCGAAACGCGGTCTCCCCATCCCGCGCCCGCACCGACCTCACGCCGACCTCGGACGCCGCCGCCTCAAGAATCCTCGCCAGCCCGTCGTCGGCCACGCCGATCAGCACCAACGGGTCCATCATCGCACGGGCGACCGTCGCCGCCTCCGGTGCCCCGCCAACCGACTCCGCCGGCACCGAGCCGGGCTCCGCACCAGGCTTCGGCTCCAATGTGATCTCCTCGCCTTCGGCCGCCGCGAATACCTCCAGCGACCACCCGTCGCGCTTCATGGTCTCCCTGGCCCGCCCGGCAATCACATCCAGTTCCTCATCGGTCCGGCTGGGGTCGTGATGCGTGAGGGCCAATCGTTTCACTCCACCCATGCAGGCCATCTCGCACACGTACTCGACCGGACTGTGCCCCCAGCCGACACGACTGGCATATTCCGCGTCCGTAAACTGCGCATCGTGGATCACCAGATCCGCTTCCGCCAAAAACGCCGCATGCCGCCGGTCGAGGTCGTGCACCGCGCCGCCGGTGCCAGGTGCCCGCGCATAAGGTTCGTGGTCGCAGGCATACACCACCACCACCCCTTCCATCTCCAGCCGGTAGCCCAGCGTGAGGGCCGTGTGATTTAAATAGCGGGCATCGACCCGAATGTCCTCGATCTCGATGCGCCCCTCGACCAGATCATGAAACTGGATGTTGGCTCCCATTTCCTCGAGCGTCACCGGGAAATACGTGTGCTCCATCTGCCCGGCCAGCCCGTCCCGCAGCGACCGGCCCAGCCCAGTCGGGCCGTAAATGTGCCATTTCCCGCCCGCGCGAAACAGCGGCGCGAAAAATGGAAACCCCTGGATGTGGTCCCAATGCGTGTGGCTGATCAAAAGATGACCGCGGGTGGGCGCTGGCCTTTCCGCCGCCAGCGCGCGCCCCAAGTCGTAGGCTCCCGTGCCGGAGTCGATCACCACCCGGGTGCCACGGCTGGAAACCACTTCAACGCATGACGTATTTCCTCCGTACCGAAGGGTCTGGGGCCCGGGCCGGGCAATCGAGCCCCGTGTGCCCCAGAACTTGATGCGCACCGGATGAGTCATGATTGGGGTTTCGCTCTGCCTCAGGCTAAACCATGCCCCGCGATTGCAACGGGGATTTGAGACCATCACTCCATAAATGCCGATGCTTTGGAATTGCCGCGCGGGACCGCGTGGACCCAGGATCCCATCGCCCGCCCTGAACCGCCGGGCCAAGAATTCCAACCGCCGCTTGCCCGCATGATCACTCCGCCATCAAAGCTTCACTGGATCGCCGGCACGCTTGCCCTCGCCCTCGGTCTCCTGGCCGCCCTCACATCCGTCATGATCATCCGCTCCCGCAGCGAGGTCGCTCAGCTGAAAGCCCAGGCCGCGGCCGCCCGGGAGGAACTGGACGCCGTCACCCGTATCCCAGCCGGGAACACCGCGAAGTCAGATCCCGCCGATTCCGAGACGAGTCACGCGCCTCAATCATGCAGCAATTGAGCGATGCTTGGACAAATGGAGAAACAAAAATCCGCGAGTTCCTAAACGATGACGCTGACTTTGCCTACTACCAGAAGTACAGCAATCAGGAACCCGAACGCAAGGAGATCGGGATGTTCGAGGCCACGTTGCCCGACGGAAACTCGTTAAGCCCCGGCACCGCGGACGCCTTGGCAGCACTGCAAAACGACGCGCGCAAAGCCTTCCCGTTCACCGTTGACTTTTACGACCAGCAGAATTTCGGCAACCCAGCCGTCCTCAACACCGCTTCGGTTCAACGGTTTCTCGACGAACAAGCGCGCTTCCAATCCCAGGTCGCCCAGCGGGCCGCCTCGCTCCTGCCCCCAGACCAACTCGCCCTCTTCAAACAACATCAATCCGCCGTCCGCCAAATGTCCGCCATGCAGCTCAACAGCATTGTCCAACTCGCCGGCGGCGGGAAGTAGGAAAAGGTGCTTCAGAGAATCAGCGAGGTCGGGCGAATCCCTCGCAGGATGGGCATGGTGTCATCAGTGCCTGGAGCCACCACTGTCGGAGAAGCTCCCCAGACTGCCGCGAAGTTGACAAAACCGCAGCGCATGGAGCCCAGTACTTCACGGCAGTTTCCGAGGAGATACAGATCCGTCAGCGCCTCGATCACAGGAGTCTGGCGGTGCCCGGCGGACCAGGACTTCGGCGTGCTCAGACACTCCAAACCCAACTGGCGGAGGCCGTCATGCCACAGATCGAAATAGTGCCGGTCGTCGGAGGCCAGGAAAAAACACGCATCCCTGCACTCACCAGCCCTCTGCGTCACCGCCCGCCAGAGAGCATGGTCGAACGATTTCACATTCTCCGGATTAATCGGGCTGAAGGGGGCGCCAAGTTTGTCGGTCCGGCGTAAATGGATCCCGATGAGAGGGCGTCCCTCCGCAGATCTCACGATGCGACTCACGGTGCGCCGCACCGACCCCACAGGCTTCAGACGCCGCACCTCATCGATCCACGCCCTGTTAAAGGCACTTTGGCTCCCGAAGGCGCTCGCATGACCGGCGGCAGCCAGCGAATTCCAGAAGACCGACGGAGTGGTGTTCGCCGGACACTCGATTTCAAAAATGGCGCGCTCGGCGATTTCGGGTGGAATCTCCGGAAGGATTCGGCCTCCCTTGAGGGGCAGAAACAATTCGCTCCATTCCGCCGGACATTCGTCGTTGGCCTGCCACCGATAGGCGAAGCGGCAATTCAGTCGGGCGGCCAGAGCCAGCCCCGAAGCGATGGCCCGCAATCGGTCACACAGGCCGAACTGCGCGACTGTCGAATCCCATACCACCCACGATCGCGACTTCCATCCGAATGAGGGTGGCCAGTTCATGTCTAGGCCTGATGCCGATGTTCGCACTGCAGGCTGGTGTCCAGCCATACGGTGTACCCGGAGCGCCGGAATTCCCTCGACAGCCAAGCATCGGGACCCATGCGCCAGCCTTCCTCGTTTCCAGGTTTTATGGGGATCTGCGCCCGTATGGCCGGGCCGTCTGCGAGCAGACAACCGTTGCCGACAAACCCTACGGCCATGACGCCACCTGAAACTTCGGAACATCTGACATACCTCTCCCAGCTTTGGTCGCCATACCCGGCGACCAAACACCCGGAGGCGGTCGCGCTGGCGTAGGCACCTGACACCAATCCCGGCCGCAGCCCTTCACCCACTTTCGTTTTCCACTCGTCGTACAATTTTCGGATGGCGGAGGGCGGAGGGATGACATCATCGTCGAGTACAAAGACCAGATCTCCCGTCGTCATCGGCAGCACGGCATTGAGAGCGCCTGCGATGCTCTGGTCGCGCGAGACACTGCCTCTTCCACCCGCCTGGCCGGGACCACGGGTCAAGGAAACGGTCCGGAAACGCTCGGAGGCCAGGCAGCGCGATACCAAGGTCATTATCCTCGATCGGAATTCAGCGTCATCCCCGTCAAGGTTGTCTACCAAGTAGAGACCACTGGCCGTGGGAAGCTCAGAGCTGAGCAGCCACTGGCTCCAGTCCTCCCAGGTCCACGACCGCCCGACCGAGATCGAAACGATATCGATGGCGGCGGCGGTCCACTCCGGTCTGAGACCATGGCCCGCGCCCGGCGCCCCGCCCTCAGGTTCTGCCACTGCCGGCGCCACCATGCCATCCTCTCGCATGATGATCGGCTGGGGCGCCCTGCCTCCGCGCTCGGTCAGCAACTCGCGCATCACGCGATGGATGTCGGCACCGGTCCCGGGAAAATCCGCGGAGCTGCGCCGCCCCTTCAATGTCGAGGTTTTCCAGATCGTGGAATAATGTCCGGTATGCTCGGCCAGGCTCGGGCTGTGCAGCCAAAACAGCTTTCCGGATCGGCGGCACCACTCACCCACCACCGAATCGACGTTCTTGAGTCCCTCGCCAATTCCCCGCTGGCGATGTTCCAGCACGCGGCGATCCGACAGGAGCTCCCGGACCGCCACGTTCGGAAAGATCAGAGCCTGGGCGCCCCAGGTGCTCCACCCGAGATGCGCCGCGTAGAACCCGGCTCCGTCGCTCACCGCGAGATGCCGTGGGGTATGCAGCGAGACGCAGCCGCAATCCGCTCCCGGCCACAGCCGGGCGTTAAGATATTCCTTCGCACCAGCCACCAGATCCACATCGTCCTGGAGCATGAAATAGGCATCGGCATGCGGATCGCGCACATAGAGTTCCACCAAGCCGAGCAAAAATGATGGCCACGCACCGGTGCGCGGCCGTGCTCTGCGGACTATCCGCAGCGGACCTAGCCCGGTCGTGCGCCACCAGCGAGCCGCTCCGTGCTCGGCGAAAACGTTGATGATGTCGTCGGTCCATCCAGCGCTGCGCACGGCGCGGAGCGTCCGTCGAAGTTGGTCGCCGCGTCGCGGTGATGTCGTGAGCCCGATCGCCCAGGATTTTACACCCTCCTCGGCCCCCACCAGCGGATCGTAATCGCGGCATGTGCGACACGCCCGCAGGGTTGTGGTCTCATGAGACGGATGCCCGCAGGCAAAAGTCTTCACCCGGACGCGGCCGGTACAGTCGGCGCAGGCCTCTTCACCGGTCTGCCCGCCAAGGTAACGGCAGGCCTTCGATCGATCCCCGCGAGGTTGCGGTCCCTTCAGCGCCGCCATCGTCACTATCAGAAGGTTGTCCTCGGCCAGGGGCATCAGATTTTCCGCGGCCTGCCGACTGCATCCCTCGACTCCTCCTTTTGCGATAATTCGCTCAAGCGTCGAGAGCAGGATGGAAGCCGTGACCACGTTCGGGCGTTCGACCAGCGGTGGCGTGACTCGACAACACGACTCACATTCGTCGGCGCGCACCGGGGCAATCGCGGGATCCGTCGCACGGGTGATCTGATTGATCAGGCCGCAATACCATGAACGATCATCGTGGGCGTTCGTCGAAGCGGTCCGCCATCGGCACGTCTCCGGGGTGACCAGTTGGAGCGGCCGCATGCCAGGAGCTTAACTGCAAATCCACCAAGCCAGCGCCGCTCCCGCCACCGCCGCCGCCCCGAGAGCGAACATCTGACCTGCGACGGACTTTGGCAAAAACCCCCACTTCGTCAACTTGTCCACCTGATCGCAGCACACCCAGAAGTATTGCCCATCTCCAATGGGAATATTCAGAACCTGATCCAGGTAGATTTTCTTCGCCGCGTTTGGACAGGTATGGTGGTTAACAAGATTAGCCACATTACCCTGCCGTCTGTATCTGGCCTTAAGACAAGACAGCCCGCTTGAGGAACTAGAGACATAGCCCGACGAGTGATGAAGAACGAAGGGTTTGATTTTGGAGGCCATGGCGGAGGAAGGTTCGAAACTCAGCAGGAAACAGGTTGAACCTATCAGCGCAGCAAAGTTCTGGCAAGCCGGAATCGGATGACTCCCGGAATGAGCTTTGGAGGAGCGGACGTCGCGTAGTCCCGAATGGCCTCGGAGAGGACGGTATCCAGCTTGTCCGTGTAATCGCGTCCAGCCAGGCGGCCGAGCTGTCCGTCACTGATCTCGTGCAGCCACTCCTCGGCGTTGCCGACGATGTCGAAAAAGCCGCCGTCATTGGGCCGGAGTTCGGCAGGCGGGTGCGGCCTGTCATCAGAGTTCGTATAGAGCCAGGACTCGTGGTGGAGAAATTCGGGGAACGCTCCGGCCGCCAGGATCGTGGCGCCTCCCTCGCCGCGGGCCGCGCGCCATTCAGCCTCAGTGGGAAGCCGGTAGGAACGGAGGGAAAGGGCTGGGGGTGAGACCTCGATTCCCTGATCCATTGGCGTGTAGACCCAATCGGACTGGGGGATGTCTTCCTGCAACGACTGCTTCGAACAATGGGTAGCCGCGGTATACCAAGTGTTGTTCTTGTGATGGCCCCCATCGCGAGCACCGGCTTCATCCCCGAACTCTGTGGCTGCCAGAGCGGTCCGTTCGCCGGAGGCAAGGGTGACGATGCGCATGTCCACGCCCGAGGGGGTGAGCCACCAGGAAAAACCGGGCTGGGGAGATTCGAGCCGCGGGGTGGACTCACCGAGAGACCTGACAAGGTCCGTCAGCAGCCACTGTCGGGCGAGCCACATGATGGCGGAATGACATCCGCCATCAGAATCGGTCAGCCACGCTGAGCGAAGCCAGTCGCGAAAGCGGTCGAGTTCGTGTTCTGGGAGGTCGCCGGGAGAATACGATGCGAGGGCGAGAAGCAGGGCAAAGCGCACACCGGCAGAGGGCTCCTGTCGCAAGCGAGTCACAAGCCCGCTGGCCGCCACTCCCGCGTGCACGGCGGCGAGCGTGAACAGAGTGCGCTCGGTTTGGTCGCGCGACCGCTGGAGCGTGAAACCACCGACTTCAAAGGGCGCCCCCAGGGCCGCCAGCAGGGTGGCGGCATGGGCTCGCGACAGGTAAATGCTCTCCTCCTCGGCAGTCGCAGGAAGCGCTGTGGGCGTGACTGGCGGGGTGGTTTCCAGCCGCTCACGCAGGGCGGCAACGCCGGTCGAGCCCATGGCCGCGAGGGATTCGCGAAGCATCCCGAGATGCTCTGGAGGAAACACCGACACCAAGGCTCCCAAGGCGGAGGGGTCGTCCGAATGGAGAGCCGCGAGCGCGGCGCAGGCCTCGCGGACCCGGGCCTTTTGAGTGGTCCCGTTAATCAGTGCTTTCAGGCCGGGATCAAAAGCATGGGCCACCGGCCGCATGTATGACGCCCACACAGGCGCCTCGCTACCGGTGAGCATCAGCCAGGCCGCCACATCCGATTCGAAGGACGCCGGAAGGGCTTCCGGCGCGAGAGCCGCCAGCGCCGCCATTGCCCGGATGCGGACCTCCGGACTGGCAGCTCGGTCGGCCAGCGCGTCCGTCCATCGGGCCACCGGAGGTTGGGCTCCGGACAAGCGAAAGGCGTCCCGAGCCGCCGCAAATTCCGGAGGCGAAACTTCGAGCATCTGCTGGCCGATGCGGGAAGGGTCTCCACTTCCCAGGGCCAGAAGTGCTATCCCGGCAGAACGGGAGTCGCCGCCGACCCGGTCGCTGTGGTCCTCAAGGATCGGGACAAGCCGGTCCTTCAACGCCAGAGACTGGCGCGCAATCCGGACGACGTCTGCAGACGGTGCCGACTTGATTGCCGCGGCTGCGGACTGAGCGCGTTCGATCCTGCGGACCTCGGCCACGCCAGCCCAGCCGAAAGCGGCCACCGCCGCCGCGACGCCAAGTGAGATCAGAACTCGTCGCCGACCTTTCTGCATGAACATCGCCTCGACCTGCGTCCACCGGCCCGCCGATGTCAGGAAGCGCAAACGCACCCATTCTGAGAGGCCAGGGGCCGTGCGGGAATTGGCATGGAGGCGATACTCGGCGGCCCGTTCGCGCAACTGGATGCGGGCGCGGCCTCTCAAACTGGCTCGCTCCCTTGTCCATAGCCAGTCACGCAGCGCGGGGACCAACTGGTCGTGGGTCAATTGCCACGCCCTGGCTTCGCCTGATCCCTCGTCCGTTTCCACAGGCATCAGCAGGCGGAGGTCTTTATCGAGCATCTGCAGGAGTTCGGAGAACAACCGCGGCCGGTCCTGATAGCCCGAGTGCTCTCGCAACACGGATTCCGGAGTGGCGGGACCGCGCACTTCGCCGGTTTCCGGCAACATCACACTCAGCACGTTCCTCGCCGCGCGTTCGTGCAGACGCCGCGGCGCCGGCGCGCGAGGGCCGGCAAACGAGTCCTCCAAGAATGCGGCCCCCAGCCTCCGGACACCCCCAATGTCTTTGAGGGCCGCGAGCGACCATGGCCGCGACCGAAACATCTGCGTGAAAAGCGCCAGACGTGCGGGGGAGACTTGGCCGTGATCTGCCAGCCCGGCCACCGCGTAGCGAACAAATTCGGCAGCGGCGGCAGGCAGTGCGACCGCGGAATCGGAAGGCAGCGTTCCCATCGCCCGGCCTGACAACTCGAGAACATGCGCGGCGTGGCGCACGTCGAAAAGGTCAAGCATCGCGCTATTGTCAGGCGTGATGGCGGTGCCGGCGTCGTCGAGCAGGACCGTCAGGCCGCGCCAGAAGTCGTCACGGACGACCAGGAGGGCCTGAATCCGCGCGCCGTCGCACTGCCGGAGAATGGCTGGCAGATCGGGCCGCCGGTCTGCGGATGCCTGCAGCCATTGTTCGATCTGATCAATCACGATGACCAGCTTCTGGCCCGGAGCGAGCCTGGCTCTCTGGCGAAGCGACTGGAGGAGGGCCTTCGGCTCGTCGGGCTCCCCGTCCATGGGAAACCGATTCCTGAGCGCCTGGACGAGCCTTTCACTCAGGTTGGGATCGGAGGCATCCGTCCGGATGATCTGGACATGGCGGGCGAGCCGGGGGATGAGCGCGGCTCGCAGGAACGAGGACTTGCCGGAGCCAGAAGGACCGTAGAGCACGCACACCCGCGGCGTGTCTTCGTTAGTGGATTCCAGCCGCTCCTTCCAGGTCCGAACCGAGTCCGGAAGTCCGCCGCGATCGCGCGGTCCGGGTAACAGGTCTAAAAAGAAGTCAGCGTCTGATTCATCATAGCACCGGAGTCCCCTGACGAGGATCCCTCCCGGCGTCGTCGTCCCCGGCGTTGCGGACAGCACCCCGCTGGCGGACGGGGCGGTCGGGGTGACGAGAGTCGCCGACTCCGCCGCCATCCATTCTCTTAATTCCAGTGCGAAATCGGCGGCCGTGGCGTATCGCTCTTTTGGCCTCAATTGCATCGCCTTCAGGCAAATACGTTCCATCTCCCGGGGTATGGCCGGATCGATCCGCCGAGGAGGAATAAGGTCCCCATTCGATACGCGCCTGACCAGTTCCGCCACGGTAGATGCATCCCATGCCCGCTGACCGGTGAGCATCTCGTAGAAGACTGAGCCTGCACTGAAGATATCGGATCGGCCGTCCAAGAGGTGGTCTTCGCCGCGTGCCTGTTCGGGACTCATGTAGGCGGGAGTGCCAGCGATGCGGTCACTCCTGGAAAAACTTTGCCAGAGCCGCGCAATGCCGAAGTCGAGAAGGACCGGTCTCTTTCCCTTGGCGATGATGATATTGGCCGGTTTAACATCAAGGTGCACGACCCCCTGGCGGTGAGCATGATCGAGCGCTTCCCCGACGGCTGCCATGATCGCGGCAGCCTCGTGCCGCGAGAGAGCCTCCCGGTGGATGACCTGGGCCAGGCTGGGACCGTCAATAAAACGTGAAACGATGCAGAATCGGCCGTTCTCGATTTCAACCGCGTCAAAGACCGGCATGATTCCGGGGTGGTCCATCCGAGCGAGCAGGCGGGCCTCGTTGAGGAAGGCCGCCGCGGCGGCCGGATCGGATGCGGCATGGGAGAGGATCTTGATGGCCACGTGGCGCTTGAGGACCCGGTCTTCCGCAAGAATGACCTTGCCGAATCCGCCCTTTCCGAGGACGCGCTCGGGCCGGTAGCGGTCGAGGAGCGGGGGTAGCGTCGACTCGTCTTGAGGCGGGCCAGATGTTTCGACAAGGCCCAAGGTGACTCCGGTATCAGGCTCAGCGGGAGATCCTCCGCGCCCATCTGACAAGGTGGGGTCGGACGGATCCTCGATGGCCCAAAGGCAGGCTGGGCAGAGGTCAGTGCCAAGCATCACGTCGGGGATGCTGCGTCCACATTGCTGACATTGAGATCGCACAAGTTTTCGAGCGAAAAGCGCAACGGCAGCCGCCCACCTCAAACCGTATACCTGCGTGCCAGCGGAGCAAGCCTCAGGCGCGAGGGCTGAGCCCGCCCGATTCGACGCCTGTCCGACGGATTGCCTGATTGAAGTGAGGGCACGGCAGCAAAGAATTTTCTTGACTGAATCAAAGATTGTATCAATCCAATGCGCTTGACCAAGGGCCCAGCAGATCAACTTCGGGAGCACGGCTTGCAGGTGACGGCGCAGCGAATGGCAGTGCTGCGGGTGGTGGCGCGTCGGCCTCATTGTACGGCGGACGAGGTGGCGGAGGACGTGCGTGGGGAGATTGGGGTGATTTCGCGGCAAGCGGTTTACGATTCGTTGAATGTGCTGGCTCAGACCGGGCTGGTGCGGCGGATTCAGCCGGCGGGCTCTCCGGCGCGCTATGAAGATCGGGTCAACGACAACCACCATCATGCGATTTGTCGCGGCTGCGGCCGCACCGAGGACGTCGAGTGTGCGGTGGGCGTCGCGCCGTGTTTGACCGCCTCCGGTCCGGCAGGTTTCCGGATCGACGAAGCGGAAGTGATTTATTGGGGCACGTGTCCCGAGTGCCTGGCGAAGGCGTGAGGCGCCGGGCCGGCTCGATCGAGAATTTCCACCTCTGCATCCAACCTACAGCAAACCACCATGTCAGACACCGCCACCGCCAGCCAATGCCCCGTCATGGGTGCCCTGGCCCCAGCCAACCGCCACACCGTCACCGCCGCCATGTCCAACCGGGACTGGTGGCCGGATCAACTGAACCTGCAGATTCTTCACCAAAACTCGTCCAAGAGCAATCCGCTGGAGGAAGGCTTCAACTACGCGGAGGAATTCAAGAAATTGGACCTCGAGGCCCTGAAAAAGGACCTCATGCAGTTGATGACGGCGTCCCAGGACTGGTGGCCGGCCGACTACGGCCACTATGGACCGCTGTTTATCCGGATGGCGTGGCACAGCGCGGGAACGTATCGGGTGACCGACGGTCGGGGCGGCGCCTCGTACGGCACCCAGCGGTTCGCCCCGCTCAACAATTGGCCGGACAATGTCAGTCTGGACAAGGCGCGGCGGTTGCTCTGGCCGATCAAGCAGAAGTACGGCCAGAGAATCTCCTGGGCCGACCTCATGGTGCTTGCCGGCAACTGCGCGCTGGAATCCATGGGATTCAAAACATTCGGGTTCGCCGGCGGCCGCGCCGACGTCTGGGAGCCGCAAGAGGACATCTACTGGGGGCCCGAGAGCGAGTGGCTGGGCGACCAGCGGTACTCGGGCGACCGGGAACTCGAGAATCCCCTCGCCGCCGTGCAGATGGGATTGATCTATGTGAACCCGGAAGGCCCGAATGGTCACCCGGATCCGCTGGCCGCCGCCCGCGATATCCGCGCGACGTTTGCCCGCATGGCCATGAATGACGAGGAAACCGTCGCTCTTATCGCCGGTGGCCATACCTTTGGCAAGGCCCACGGCGCCGTCACTCCCGATAACCTCGGCCCCGAACCCGAAGGCGCCCCGCTCGAAGAACAGGGACTGGGGTGGAGAAACAAATTCGGCAAGGGCAACGCCGAACATACCCTCACCAGTGGCCTCGAAGGCGCCTGGACGACCACACCCAGGGCTTGGTCACACGGGTATTTCACCCACCTGTTTAGCTACGAATGGGAGCTGACCAAGAGCCCGGCCGGCGCCCAGCAATGGCGACCCAAGAACGGCGCGGGCGAAGGCACCGTGCCGGATGCCCACGACAAGTCGAAGTCGCATGCCCCCATGATGTTCACCACCGACCTCGCCCTCCGAATGGATCCCGCCTATGAAAAGGTCTCCCGGCGTTTCCTCGAACAACCGGGCGAATTCGCCGATGCCTTCGCCAAGGCCTGGTACAAGCTGACCCACCGCGACATGGGGCCCTATTCGCGCCTCCTCGGGCCCATGGTGCCTCCGCCCCAGCTGTGGCAAGACCCGGTGCCGGTTGCGGATAATGAAACGATCAGCACCCAGGACGTCGAGGATCTGAAGGCCCGCCTCCTCGCCTCCGGTCTGTCCATCTCCCAGCTCGTCTCCACCGCCTGGGCCTCGGCCTCCACCTTCCGCGGCAGCGACAAACGCGGCGGCGCCAACGGGGCCCGCCTCCGCCTCGCCCCGCAAAAAGATTGGGAAGTCAATAACCCCGCCGAACTCGCCCAAGTCCTCGCGACGCTCGAGAAAATCCAAAAGGACTTCAACAGCGCCCAAACAGGCAACAAGTTGGTCTCGCTCGCCGACCTCATCGTTCTCGGCGGGTGCGCCGCCGTCGAGGCCGCGGCCAAAAAAGCTGGCCACGCCGTGACCGTCCCGTTCGCCCCCGGGCGCACCGACGCCACCCAGGAGATGACCGACGTCGAGTCGGTCGCCATGCTCGAACCGAAAGCCGATGGATTCCGGAATTTCCTCGGCCGACGGCTCGACCGACCTGCGCCGGAATCACTCGTCGACCGCGCTCAATTGCTCACGCTCACAGCCCCCGAAATGACGGTGCTCGTCGGCGGCCTGCGCGTCCTCAATACCAACGTCGGCTTCCCGGAACTCGGCGTCTTCACCAAACAGCCGGGCTCGCTCACCAATGACTTCTTCGTCAACCTGCTCGACATGAGCACGGAATGGAAAAAATCGCCCGTCTGCGATCACTTCTACGAGGGCCGCGACCGCAAAACCGGCCAGCTCCAATGGACCGCCAGCTCCGTCGATCTCGTCTTCGGATCAAATTCCCAACTCCGCGCCATCGCCGAAGTCTATGGCTCCGCCGATGCCCAGGAGAAATTCGTTCACGACTTCATCGCCGCCTGGAAGAAAGTCATGAATCTCGACCGCTTCGACCTTTAAGCTGTCCCGTGGTTCCACCCGTCTTTTTGCCTAATCGGGCGGGACAAAATCGGGCACGGTCTTTCCTCGTCAAGTCCACCTGCCTTGCAACCCCATCCTCAATCTGGAACGTCGGTCTCGGGTAGGGCGGCGGGTCCCGCCGGACGCGGCGTTCTGCCGCGTCCATCGAGTTTGTCCGTTCTCGGGCTTTTGCATTGGGGCATGACGCTCCAAGCGTATGAGAGAAGGCGGCATTGAGGCGGGACGCGACCTCCGGGCGGTAGGCAGTGAAGGCGTACCATCTGGGAATGGTCTCCACTTTTCGAGTGATGGTCGCGCGATTCAACCCGGAGGCTTGTTCCCATTACCGCGTGTTCCCGCTTCGCTATTGTCAGGCGTAGAGAACCGCTTGAGAAGGCGAGAAGGGGCTACTTTCACCACGCTCCCACCGCTTACGAGCCCGGGAGGTCTCGTCCCACCTCCAGCATCAAACGCCCGGAGAACCCTGCTTTTAAAGGATAACATCCGGCATGGCTCGGGCTCTTCTCACCCGCTGATCAATTGACCCTTCGCGAAATGTGGCGAATTCTCCAGTGGCCTGTTGGGCCTTTCGCGGAATGGTAATGCGCAGTCTGAATCCGATTGGGACATCCGAACCCCGTGCCATGACCCGTCACTTCGCCACCGCTTTCGCCGTCGCTTTTGCCGTGGGTGCGATGGGGTCGGCCCGGGCCGACTGGCCACAATGGCGCGGGCCGCTGGGGACCGGGGCGGCACCGGGAGCGACACCGCCGTTGACGTGGAGCGAGTCCCAGAATGTGCGGTGGAAGCTGCCGCTGGACGGTCGCGGGCATTCATCGCCGGTGGTGGCTGGCGGTCGGGTCTTTGTGACGATGGCGGTGCCGGTCGGTGATGGGGTGGCGCCGGTGTTCGACGAGGCACCCGGATCGCACGACAACCTGGGAGTCACCCACACGCACAGTTTTCGAGTGCTCGCGGTCGACCTCGAGAGCGGCCAACAGAAGTGGGTGCAGGAAGTGGCTCGGGCGTTTCCCCACGAAGGCGGGCACACGACGGGCAGCCTGGCCTCGCATTCGCCGGTGACCGACGGGACGTCCGTCTATGCCTTCTTCGGGTCGCGCGGGCTGTACTGCCTGAACGCGGCCGACGGGACCCTCCGTTGGAAGCGCGATTTTGGGAAACTGACCACGCACCATGCCCACGGCGAGGGCGCCTCGCTGGCTTTACACGATGGGATTCTGGTGGTGCCCTGGGACCAGGAGAGCGATTCCCGCGTCTTCGCGCTCGACGCCGCCACCGGCCGCGAGCTGTGGTCGTCTCCGCGCGATGAAATCACGTCGTGGTCGACACCCGTCGTGACGGCTGTCGCCGGCAAAGCCCAGGTGATCCTGAGTGCCACCACGCGCATCCGCGGCTACGACCTGGCCACCGGGCGGGTGAGTTGGGAATGCGGCGGCATGTCGCGCAATGTGATCGCCACGCCGGTCGCCGCCGACGGGCGCGTCTACTGCGGGTGCAGCTACGACCGACGCGCCATGATCGCCATTTCCTTGGAGGGGGCCACCGGCGACATTACGGACACCGATCATGTCCTGTGGAGCACCAACCAGCGGACTCCCTACGTGCCGTCACCGCTGCTTTACGACGGCAAACTCTATTTCCTCAGCCACTATCAGGGGATCCTGTCGTGTCTGCACGGCGCCAGCGGTCAACGCGCGGCCCTGCCAATGCGCCTGAATGACATTCACGATGTCTACGCCTCGCCGGTCGGAGCGTCGGGACGAGTGTATGTCACCGATCGCAGCGGCGTGACCGTGGTGGTCAAACACGATGAATCGCTCGCGGAACTCGCCCGCAATCAATTGGACGACACATTTAGCGCCTCGGCCGCTCTGGTGGGGCCGGACTTGCTGCTCCGCGGCGACAGGCACCTTTATTGCCTGCGGGAAAGTGCCACGCCCACTGCCTCGCGCTGACCCAACCCATCCATGTCCAGTGCGCCCAAGCTCTTTGGCAATAATTCGCTCTACGAGCGGTGGCGATGGCAAATCTTTGGAATCACGTGGCTGGCCTATGCGGGATTCTACCTGACTCGCAAATCGTTCTCGGTCGCCAAAGTCGACCTCGGCAAGCCCGAAGTCATGGGCATGAGCGACGCCGACATGGCCCGCATCGATGGCGCCTACCTCATCGCGTACGCCATCGGCCAGTTCATCTGGGGAATCGCCGGCGACCGGTTCGGCACGCGCCGGGTTGTGCTCGCCGGCATGCTCGGATCGGTGGTGGCCGCACTTGCCATGGGAGCGTCGTCCATCACCATGGTGTTTGGCATCCTGTTTTTTATCCAGGGCCTATGCCAATCGACCGGCTGGGCGCCGCTGTCGAAAAATCTCGGGAATTTTTTCTCCCGCCGCGAACGGGGTGTGGTCTTCGGCGTCTGGTGCTCGAATTACGCCGTCGGCGGATTGATCGCCTCGCTCTTCGCGGGCGCCGTGGGTGATTGGTTCGGCTGGCGCTATGCCTTCTTTGTCCCGGCACTGGCCCTCCTGGGCATCTGGGGACTGTTCGTCTGGTTGCAGCGCAATCGACCCGAGGATGTCGGCCTCCCGCCGATCGAGTCGTACCACAACGAAAGCCTGGATGTGCCGTCGGAGGCGGAGGCGGCCCACCCCGAATCCTATGGATCGTGGCAAATCATCCTCGATGTGCTTCGGAGTCCGATGGTCCTGCTCCTCGCCGCCATTTATTTCCTGCTCAAACCGGCGCGCTACGCCATCCTCTTTTGGGGACCAAAATTTATCAGCGACAAACTGGGATCGAGCATGATGAAATCCGGTTTGGTCAGCGCGATGTTCGAGCTCGCCGGTGTCTTCAGCGTGGTCTTGGCCGGCCTGATCTCCGATCGAATTTTTGGATCGCGCCGCATGCCGGTCTCGGTGATTTACCTCGTGTTGCTCGCCGCCGCGTTGTTTTTCCTCGATGCGCTGCCGGCGAACGCGTGGGTGCTCGGCGCGGCCTTGTTCGTGATCGGCATGCTCACCTACGCCCCCGATTCGCTCATTAGCGGCACTGCCGCCGTGGACTTCGGCACCAAAAAGGGAGCCAGCACCGCCGCCGGCCTGATCAACGGCGCCGGATCGGTGGGCGCCATCATCGGCGGAACACTGCCCGGGCTCCTGCAAAAACAATGGGGATGGCACGGCGTGTTCTGCTGCCTGGCCGGCGCCGTGCTGCTGGCCGCCGTTATGTTGCTCCCCAAATGGAATGCCCTCCCGGCCCCGGCAGCCTCAGCCCAGCGAAAATAAGCCATCCCACAACGGTCGTTTCGCTCGCGGCGAATCGCCCCGTTGCGCATCGATCCCCTTTCGTTCACCTTCCTCCAACCCATCGATCGTACGATCCGTCAGCCCACCACCGACCGCCGACCACCGACCGCCGACCACCGACCACCGACCGCCGACCACCGACTCTCCGCTGCCCCATCATCATGCGATCTCAGATAGCCCAGCAGATTGCCCGCTGCCGACCCGGATGGTCGTTGCCGGGCGA
>JBJXFS010000152.1:0-14809 GCA_046155625.1 Verrucomicrobiales bacterium
CGCCGCGAGTGGATTGAGGCGGTGAAAGGAGGGAGTGGGGATGGATCCGGGCGCGGCTGGCGAGTTTCCGGATCCAATGATGTGACCAGTACGGCGATCCTCCCGCTCCAAGGGGCCGTGCCGCTCTCCCATCCGACGCCACTGGCACCGGGCAAACTCAGGTGGTCGCGCCGTCGCCGCGCCTGTGCGCCCACGGGAGCTTTAGCCGGTGCTTCGCGAACGAGGATGACGCGTCGGGATCGACTCCAGCCTGCAAGTTTGAGTGTACTCTCCATCGCCTCCCAGCCTTCTCCCGTATCCTCCCAGCCCGCTGCGTTGCGCAGGCACGTTTGCACCAGTGATTTAACCTTCCCCGTGTGCAGCAGCACCGTCCCCATCACGTTGCGCGCTCCGCTGCCTCGGTTCCCGCAATATCGTAGTGGTCACTTCTCCAGCAACTGCTCCCACCTCCCACTAGCCTTCAAAAATTGGCAGAAAAAAAGCAGTGGGCCTTCACGCGTCACCGGCGCTGCGCTGTCCCATTCCGCGTAAAATCGCCCCCCAGGCGTGTCCACAGGTCACGCCGGAATATCCAATTCCGTCGGCCAAAGGATTTGGCCAGCCGTCGACCAAGCCGGTTGTCAGCGCGTGGAGGTTGGAGCCGTCCACGTCCATTGCCCAGACATTCGCACTGCTGAGCCATTCCACTCCACTGCGGCGAAATAGAATTTGCTTCCCGTCCGCAGTGAAGCGCGCGGCGAGTTCAGGAGATGGCTTCGCCCATTTCATAGGATGCGGTCGTGGAGTACAAAGTCCGGATCAGCCGGCGCGGCCGTCCACCAAACCCTGCAATTTGTCGAAGCCTCCTGTCCAGCCTTGCGTGTGTCGTCCGCGGCTTTCCTCGTTCGGGAATCCGGTTTGGCGTAGGCGAAGCTCGGTGCCGGCACCGGATTCGATGAAATCCAGCTCCACGGTCGATTCGACGTGGTTCCAGTCTTCGTCGTCGTCCCACTTCCAGGTGAAAACAATCCGCGACGGGCGCTCGATTTCTTTGTAGGTGCCCAGCACTGTCATCTCGCCGCCGGGGGTCTCCATTTTCATTTGGTAGCGGCCGCCGACGGCGAACTCGACGGCTCCTCCGGTGCAGTTGCAGGTTCCCGGGCCGAACCATTGCTTCATCGCGTCGAAGGAACTGAACGCATCGAAGACGCGCTCCCTCGGGGCTTTGAATTGGCGGATGATTTCGAGTGTCTGTAGTGCTTGTGTCATGATTTCTTTTTTTTGCTTTTGGTTGTCTTTGCGGAGGGATGCGCAGGAGCGGCAGGCCCGCCTTCACATTCGAGCCGCTCCTCCAGCCTGTCGAAACTGGTCTCCCAAAATGAACGATGCTTCTCAATCCAGCGCTTGGCGTCCTCCAGTGCCTGGCGGTTCGCGTGCAGGTAGTGGAACCGACCCTCCACGCGCCGGCTGACCAGCCCGGCCTCCTCCAGGATGCGCACGTGCTTGGACACGGCCGGGAGCGACATGGCGCAAGGGCCGGCGAGTTCGGAGACGGCGGCCTCGCGTATCCCGAGACGTTCGAGCAGGGAACGCCGCGTCGGGTCGGACAGGGCGAAAAAGACGCGGTCGAGGTTGGCGGGAACGGCAAGGGCCATCGGATATTATCGCCGTTTGAGTTCGAAACCCTGGCCGGGCTGCGGCTTGCCTAGGACGGCAGAGACGAACAGGCGTGAGATGTTGGTCATGGCAGCCACATTTAACCCTTCGGTTAAGCGTGGCAAACGATTTTTTTGACTCCGCTTTAGCCGGCGCGAAGAACGCCCGAGGACTTCCACCCAGATGGCGTTCATGTGCGCCTCGCCGACCCGGTCTTCGCCGACGCCGCCGTGCTTCCCGAAGAAATGGATGTCGAGCGACTTTGGCTGGTCATGGTAACTCGCCCAGAAAAACAGCAGGTAGTTATCCTAAGGACCGGGATGGGAACCACGAAACACACGAAACACACGAAAAACCAAGGCGTTGACCAACCATTGCCGTCCACCTGATGGATGACAAGGTCGCTTGTTCTATCTCAATGATTTTTAGTGTGGTTCGTGATTTTCGTGGTTGTAATGTCCCTTTCTAGGGTTATGCGTCCAAGTCTTCCGGCGCGGGATGCACTCGAAGGTCATCTCGATGACGTCATCGGCCCGCAGCTCGAAGCGCTGGGAACTTTCGACCCCGTAGTACGGAGTCGCCGCCTGATACAGATCAACGGTGTGTTCGTCGATGACGCGCAACTGCATGGGCGCGTTGTGCGGCTCGGCCCAGCGCTTCATCGGCTACGCCTAACATCGCCGCCACGTCCGCCTCGGATAAAGGCGAATCCGTGCGTTCGTCGAGAACGGACAGCACGCGCCCCCTCAGCGCGGGCTTTCCTGCGTCCCGCAACGCGGCCAAAAGCGCCGACGTTCCCCTGGCGCGGAGGAGCGCGAACATCGCTTGGTGTTCGAGCGCTTCGTCGATTTCACCCGCCAGCAGGTGGAGCAAGGCGTCCACCGGCTCCGGCCCGAGCGAAGCCATTTCGCCCAAAGCATGAGCCGCTACGAGCGATACGTCGGGGTCGGCATGGGCCAGTGTTTTGACTCAGTCAGGCACGGTCTCCGCGCTCGCGATCGAGGCCAACGCATTGCCGGCGGCCGGCGCGACTTTCGCGTCTTTGTCGCCGAGCAGGGCAACGAGTTCCTTGGCCGCACCGGCGTGCCGTCCTTCTGATTCACTTCGTGGCCTTTTCGTCCGTGACACCAGTAGAGCCGGCCGTTCGGATGCAGGAAAGGCCCATGCACGTCGGCCGCGTTGCCGGCGAACTCGAAACCGCCCACTAGCATTTCCCGCCGCTCGGCCACGCCGTCGCCATCCGCGTCGGTGAGTTTCCAGATGCCCGGCGGCATGGCTGGCAGAAGCGGTCAGCAGGCAAGCGGCAGTGAGGGAACGAGGTGGGTGAGAGGGCGCGTTCATTTTTCGATTTTCAAGATGCGTCCGTTGGTGCTGTCGGCGATGTATAGCGTGCCCTTTGGTTATGTCTTGGCTCCTTTGAGACACGCCGTCGAGGGCGCGATACCACTCCAGTTGGTAGGCTCTCGCCGCATCGACGAGGTCGAGGCGGAGGCGCGCTGTTTTGCTGTCGTCCGCAACCGCATTGTGTCCATCGACGGCGGTGTTGGGATGATAGATAATGAAATCAGTCGTGCCGTTTTCCATGAGCTTCGGGTGCATTTTTCCGCTCCGGCCGTAAACGTCGGCGACGCGCTGGTCGTTCGGTCGGAAGAGAGCGAGGTCAATCTTGCGCTCGCGGAAGAAGTGGGCGAAGTAACGGCCAATTTCCCGGACGAAGGCCTGGTTTTTCGGGAACTTTTCGTCGCAGTGCATGTCATCCACGATGAGCCAGAATGCGTTGGGAAAGGCGCCCCCCCAGCGCGCGAGCATGTAGCCCATGGTATTCGTCCGCAACGAATTCGCGTGACGTTCCATTGAGTCGCGCATCGGTCTCGCAGCGTGAATCCCACGTCCAGCGTCCCGTCTCTGTAACATAGACCCGCGCCCGCCAGACAGCGCACCATCGTAAAAAGCATCGACGGTGACGGCCTTCGCCGCGCCCGACGGCGGAGTGAAGGTAACCTGCGCCACTGCGTCGAAAGCATTGGCCGCGTCGCCATTGCCTTGGATGACAATCTCATGCGTGCCCAAGCGCTGTGCCTGTGCCGCGCGGGCGGTGAAGTTGGCTGCCCTGCTCGCCATCAGCGGCAATAGGCCGGCGAAAGCTATCACCTCCAATTTCAGGCCGAGGCTGCGCTGTAAGCTATGACGAGCGAGTTCCATGGCGATCCGCTATTTTTGCAGGTAACCTTCGAAGGTAGTCCAGCGCTCGTCCTTGTTCTCATAGGTGATGGGCTTGGGGTCGAGCCACTCGACCACTGTGTCGCGGATGGAGTGGGCGAAGAAATGATTTCCCGCCGGGCTGTAGTGGCCGATGAAATAGCGCTCCTGGTATTGATCGAACGGGACTTTGAAGCTCTTGAAGTCCTCCACGTGGACGATGTTCATGTCGAAGAAACGGAACTGTTTTTCCCGCAGGAAATCCACGACCTCTTGGTCGTAGCGAGGCTTGCCCTCGGCCAGGGGGCGCATGACTCCGGCGGGGTCGAACAGCACGACGAGCAACTTCTTGCCGTTGCGTTCGGCGAAGTCTTTTGTCTTGGCCAGAATCCTCTTCGTGGCGGCAAAACCGTAACGATTGAGCAATTGGCCGACGACGCCTCGCGACGGCTGCGCGGCGGCCAATTCCTTCGCGTCGAAGCCAAGGATTTCCGCGAGCCGGCGAACCGAGTCCATGTTCAAATCGCTGACGAGGCCCTGCGAATACAGCGCCATGCCGAGAGCCAAATCATCCTTCTGCGCCTGCAGCATCCATTCCGCGTCGGTCATTTTATAAACAGACTCCGGCGTCGGCAGCTGGTTCTCATGCTCCTCAAGCTGGCCCGTCTGCAGGTTCATTTCGACGTTCGCCCAGAAGTTGTTGTGGAAGGCGCGTCCACCATCGTCGTTCCACCAGGGGGCAATCACTGTGTGGCGGCAACGCCAGAGGCTGCGCACATGGTCGTCGCCATAGACGTAGAAAATAAGATATTTCGCGCCGTGCTCCGTCTGCTCCTCCCGAATCATGCGGCGGTAGGATTGATACGCGCCGTAGCCGCCCATGCCGAAGTTGCGGATGGGCTCGCCAAGATGGCCGGCGAGATATTCCTGCCACGTCTCGCAGTCGCTGACCTGATGGCACTGCGTGAAGCTGTTGCCATAGCTGTTGATGCGGCAGGGCTTGTCAATGTAAGCGAAGGCCGTGCGCGCGCCGTTGGCCTGCGAAGTGGAAATTGTCGAACTCTGTCCGATGCCGTCGCGGGGCATGTAATTGCCAAGCCGGTAGCCGGTGACGGGGTCGAACTTCGCCCACGAGAGCTGCCTGGGGTCGAGGAAAACATCCAGCGTTCTCCTGTCCACGACACTCTTGCGCAGGTAGGTTTCGAAGGTGGGCAAGTCCTCGGCGCGAGCTGGCAAGCTCGCCAAAAGACATCCGGCGTAAAACATCGCAGCCCAATGGCCGCCATGGGCCTGCTGGCGTCGGTTCGAGAACGTTTTCATTTCGTGACGGGCTAGGAGGTTTTGTGAGTGTGACTTAAGTTGCGTCGTTAGAATTGGCGGAGGTCTATGGTTTGCCTTCGCGGAAACACCACAAGGCCTCGTGAGTGCGGATGAAAAGCTCGCCGTTCGACGCGGCCATTGAGGCAATCGTGGCTTCGCCGAGGGAATTCACCGCCAACATTTTGAAATTCGGGCTGGCCTTGAGCACGAAGGCGTCGCCACCTTGGTTGATGGCATAGAGCTTTCCGTCGGCCAGCACCATCGACGACCAGTTGTCACCTTTCGCCGAGGGGCCGCGCAGGCGTTCCTCCCAGATGAGCTTACCGGTTTCCAGCTCGAAGCATTCGGCGATGCCGGGGTCGTTCAGGATATAGATATGCCCATCGTGAATGACGCCGGAGCCGATACGCTGGCGGGTCTTTTCCTGATGCCAGAGCCGCCGCGACTCGGTGACGTTGCCCGCGCCGCCCGCTTTAACCGCAAGCGCCATGCCGCTGTAGCCGCCCATGGCGACGAGGATTTCCTTCGATGGCTCGTAGAGCGGCGAGGTATAGACGAGCGGGTTGAGTCCCTCGCAATGCCACAGCTCGCGGCCCGTCGCGGGCTCGAACGCAACGACGCGCTTTGGCCAAGTCAGGATCAATTCCTCGCGTCCGCCGGCCTTGATGACGAGCGGCGTGCTCCACGAGCCGACCCACAGCGCTTTCTCCTGTCCCGGCTTTTTTTCGCCGGAGTCGGCGTTTGGTTCGGCCACGCGCCAAACTTCTTTGCCGCTCGTCTTGTCCAGCGCGACGAGGAAACTCGGCTCGCCGGGGCCAAAACTGAGATAGCACAGATTGCCGTGAAGCGCGGGCGAAGAGCCCCAGCCCCAGATGTGCACGGGCCGTCCGAGGTCGCGTCGCCAAAGTTCCTTGCCGGTGAAATCGTAGCAAAACACGCCTGCCGAGCCGAACCACGCGATGACGCGCTCGCCATCCGTGACCGGCGACGAGGAGCCTTGCGGATTCGTCTCGTGCGTCGGCTCGTCGGTCTCCACCGTCGCGCCCTGCTGCCAGAGCAGCCGACCCGTCGCGCGGTCGAAGCAGAGCAACTCACGTCGTCGCTCTTTCGCGACAGCCTGCGTCACGAACACGCGCTCGCCCCACACGATGGGGGTCGAGTTACCGCGCTCCGGCAGCGCTGTGCGCCAGAGCAGGTTCTGCTTCGGCCCCCAGTGCAGCGGGAGGTTCGGCTCATTAGCCACGCCAGTCCCCGCCGGCCCGCGCCAGCCCGGCCAGTTCTCCGCGGAAGCGGGTGCGCCGGCCAGCAGGAGACTGGTCAGAAGAATGGGTAGTTTGTTCAATGGGATTGCCGAGTGGTTCATCGTTTTTCAATGGGGTGGGTCGTGACCATAGGCCCGATATATTTCGTGGCGACTACGACGTCGTCATACCAAGCCGTGCGCGACTCGCCACCGCCGTTCCGCTCGTAGTCCTCAGGCTCCAGCCAGAGGGTCAGCCAGACTTGGTTAAGCTTCAGGGTTTCGGTTTCGCGCCAATTGATGCCGCGGAACTCGCCTCGCTTCTCGCCGTCTATCCAGCAATCCAGCTCGCCATCGTCCTTGGCCGCTGTGTTGATTTTGACACGCCACTCCACGCAGACCCAAGTCTCCAGTTTCGGCATCTGCACCGGTTTAGGCTCGAACCAGTTGCCCCAGTGATTGCCGCTCCCGTCGGGTTTCATCTTCCACCAGTAGGAGTAGAAAATGAGCGCACCCGGCGCGTCCCAGCGACCACGTCCGCCGATGGGTTCCAGCGTGGCCCAGAAAAACTTATCGCCATCGGGCACCTTGCCCGCGCCCTTGAAAGCGCCCTTGCCCGAGTCGCCCGGATACTTCGCCGCGAGGCCCGCCTCCGGCTTGTCGTCGGCCAGCATCGCGCCAGTAAGGGCGAACGCTGCAAGCACGCGGGAGAAGATTAGCGTAAGGCGTCGAGTGTATTTCATTCGATTGAGTCGGGTTCAGGTTATTTCGCTTTCGGCGCGGGCGGTGGATTATCGAAAATGTGGTGCAGGTAACCTATTGCGATGTTCGTCCACGCGGAGTCCGATTCTCCCGAACTCGATGTTCTGAAAACCAGGCAGTAGAGTGAAAACCGCGGAATCCGGCTTGAGGACGAAGTTCATCGCCGCCGCGTCCACGAAGCCGGCGTCATTGTCCATGACGAGGTTGATTTTTCCATTTCCGATGTCGCCGAAGTCACCGGAGCGGACGGAGAGATTGTTTTCCACGAAGTTGCGGCGCGGGAAGCCCGGGTCTTTCTCGAAGAGTCGGGCCATCTCCGGATAGCGCGTCGAATAGGGAGGCTGAAGCACGTCGAGCCGCTGGCGACACCACAGCACGCGCACGGGCTCGGCCATGTGGCCCGGCCACTGCGTGTTGTCCATCGGCGTGGCCATGTCGGCGCGGGTGTCGATGAAAATGTTGTTCGTGATTCGGTGGTCGTGGCCCCAGCTATGCACGGCGCGCTCGCCGCGGACTTTGTAGAATACGTTCCCGCTGACGGTGGTCCCGCAGGCGCCGTCATCGAGATAGATGGCGTAAACCGCAGTCTCGCGGTTGCCCATGTGATGGAGGAAGTTCTCACGGATGACTGTGCCCTGGGCGCTGGGGTCGCGCCCGGTGTAAATGACGCCCATGTCGTGTGCTGGGGGCAGGCAGGCGTTGTGGAGTTCGTTGCGTTCGATAAGGTGATCGTTGCCGACGAACCCGATGGCCATAAGCGGAACGTGATGGATGAGGCAATGCGCGACGCGGTTGCCCACGCCGTCGATGGAAACGGCTGGCGCGCGGCCGTCGAGCCGGCCGGTGTGATGGAGGCGGCAGTTGACCACGCTGTTGCCGCCGGGCGCGAGCGTCTTGCGGTCGCCGCCGCCGAGGATGATGCCGCCCGCGCCTGTGTTATAGATGTCGCAGCCGATGATCTGATGATTGCTCCCCGCTTGCCGGTTCCAGTACGGGTCGTTGTAGAGCGCGCTGCCCAACTCTCGCGAGGCCGGCTCGTAGGGTACTTGTTCGCCGCGGTCGGCACCGTTCTGCAGCTTGTAGAGAATCAGCCCGTCGGCATCGACCTTGATGCCCTGGCCGATGGCGATGGCGACGGTGCCGAGATTGCGGAAGGTGCAGCCGGCGATGTGATTGCCCTCGCCGCGCTCCATGTAGATGCCCATCCCGCGCGAGACTTCGAAAGTGAGTCCCCGCAAAGTCAGATGAGAGACGCCCTCAAGCGCCATCATCGGCTCGTCGAGCAAGGACACCGCGAGCTTCGCCGAAGCAAACTGCTCAGGCGGCCAAAGGAAAAGCCGGCCACTCTCGCGGTCGAGATACCATTCACCTGGTTCATCGATTTCCTCCAGCAGGTTCAGCGCGAAATACTCCTGAGTCGGTCCCACGGTTTCCAGGCCGTAGCGATGGGCACGAGCGAGAGTGATGGTCCGCTTTTCCAGATCGATAGATTTCACATCGATGGTGTCCGGCGCGTACCCGCGCGCAAAATAGCCCGACAACCAGATGTCCTTGGCTCGCGTCCAGCGTGATGGGCGATCATAATCGAAAGTGAACACGCCGCCGCGCGGGCTGAAGTCCTCATAGCGGGGCGCCCCGCCTTTGTCGATGACCGTCCCGCGCTTCACCATGCCGCGGTTCGGCCAACGGGCGAGCGGCAGCGGTTGGTCGTTGCAGAAGAATTCCATCGCGGGATTGACCGTGGGCCGCCCCTGGCCGCAGGGCTGCATGATTCCGTATTCGGTGATACCCAGCGCCTTCATGTCCGCCTCCACCACCCTGCCGCGGGCGCTTTCCGGCAAGCGCTCCGGGACGGACGGCTCGCTGACTGGCCGGAACGCCGCGGGGTTGATTTCGCGACCTCCGGTGAAGATAACAATTTCTCCGGCCGCTGCGGCATAGACGACAGGAGACTCCTTCGTCCCGGAGTCCGCAGGGCCGAATTCGATGGTCTTCTTGACGCGGTAAATGCCGCCGCGCAGCGTCACACGAACCGAAGGGCCTGGCTCGCCCTCCCGCGACTTCCGCACCGCCCGCTGGGCGCGCTGAATGGTGGCGAATGGCCCGTCGTTCCCCAAGGGCTCGGACTTCGTTCCCGACCAGTCATCGCTCCCCTTCGGCGAGACAAAGACCTCCACCGACGGGCGATTTACCTCCGCAGCGAATGCGGACCACGCCGTAAACGCCCAGAGCGCCAATGCGAGTGGGCCGTATTTGATCGAACAGTTTCGGTTCATCGGTGCATGTCCACTTGAGAATGATAGATAGGAACGGGCGCAGCGTGAATCTCGCTGAGCAGGACGGCGCAAGTTTACCTCAGGAAAGGGTATCGAGCCTTCTTTCGTTTGGATGGTTGTTCGGAAGGTGTCGTAATGTCGCCGGCGACGTGCCGTCGTCCACATCCTTCCCCGACTCGGCGACGAACAACTCCGCAGCGTTCGCGCTCCTGGACGTCCCGACGAAACTCGAACAGCCGATCAGAAACGCCAACACAGCTCCGACCTTCCACAGCGAAATCCAGCGAAGGAATTTCAAGGCAATGAAACCGATGCGACAAGCCTTCATGCCTATTTCGTGTCATCACGCGATGCTGGACACCAGTCTCATCAGGATCAGCAGTCTTCCAAGTCTGAGTCGCACCAGACGAAAAGACACGGACCACACGGAAGGAAGCCGCCAGAAAGGATGGCCTCCGCACCCATGCGCTCCACGAGCGCGCAGAACCGTTCGGTGAGCGACGGCCGGACCGTGGTGGCCTTGAAACGGCCGAGGCCGTGGGCTTCGCAAGTCTGCGCCACTTCAACGCGGCCTTCCGTTCTGTGATGGGTGTCGCCCCGAGCGCTTACGCCAAAACAGCGGCTGGTCGCGCTGAGCGAACCCGATAACAAACTTCATTTTATTAGCGATTCATCGGGCAGGCTTTCCGAAGGCTTTCACCTCTTCGTGCGTGGGCGGGGTTTTGCGATCCACGGTGGCGGCGCGGACTCTGGCGACGTCCTTCTCGGTGATGAACGGGGCCTGATTGCCGAAGCTATTGCGGATGTAGCTGAGCACGCTGGCGATCCAGTGGTCGCTGTGCGTGGCCATCGGCACCATCTGCGTGACGTAGGTTTTGCCATCGACGGGGCCGGTGAGTCCGTGAAGCATCACGAGGATGGATTGCTCCGGCGGGCCGAGCACGACGGGCGATCCGGCGAGCGGCGGGGCGAGCGTGGCTCCGCCGGGCAGGCCCTCGGCGGGGGTGCCGCGGCCCTGGTTGGCGTGGCAGCTGAAGCAAAGCGACTGGTAGCCGACCTCGCCGAGGCTGAGGAACTTCCGGTCGGCCTCGCTGAAGCGGGCATCGCTGAGCGAGGAGTCGGGCCGATTCAGGAGCTGCCGCCCGATCTCGTGCACGCCGCGGGCGCGATGCTGCGCGACGAGGGACTCGATGCGCTGGCGATGCTCGAGCCAGCCGAGGCGATGCGCGGTCATCATCACCTGGATGACAACATTCGGATCGGTGTCCGCGGCGAGGGCGAGGATGGCCTTCTGGAGTTCGCCGGGTTGTTTGGGCATGATGGACTCACTGGCTCGAATGGCACCGATGCGCAGCGTGACGTCCTCATCCCTGAGCTTTTCGCCCACGAGGCCGGCATCGAGGGCGTCCAGGCCTTCCAGCGTCCAAAGCGCATGAAGGCGGGCGAGCGGGCTCTCATGCGTTTGAGCCATCTTTTTCAACCCGGGCACCACGGAGGCGTCGTTGCGCAAAACGAGCAGTTTTTGCGCGGTGTCACGCCACCAGCCGTTCGGATGCGCGAGGTGGGAAACAAGCTGCGCGGGCGTTTGATCCAGCATTTTCGGCGTTGCGGCGGGCTTGGCGCTTTCATGCACGAGACGCCAGATGCGGCCGCGGCCGATGTTTTTCTCCAGGCCGTGGCTTTCCACCACGCCGCGCAGGTAGCTGCCTATTGTGATCGCCACGGCCTCCTGCACGACGCCGCGATACATGTCCACGATGTAGAGCGTGCCGTCGGGCGCGTTGGCGACGCACACGGGGCGGAAGTTCGGATCAGTGGAACGGATGAACTCGGAGCGCTCGTGCGGATTGCGCAGGTGGGTAATGCCATCGCGCAATTCGACTTTTGCCCGGCGGATGAGCCGTCCCACTGGCTCGCACACGAGCAGGTCGCCGCGCAGATCGGCAGGCAGCCGATCGCCGCGGATGATCTCGCTGCCGCAGGGAGAGGTGAAGTGGTTCAGCGTCTTGTCCTCCGCACGGAAGCGGAACGCGCCGCCCTGGACATCGGCGAGTCCGACGAGCGGCCACACATCCGAGAAATCGTGCGGAGTCTGGCCGGTGATGTTGAAGCCGCCGTAGAGGATGGGTTGCTGGAAGTTCTGCGGGCCGCGCTCGTCACCACCGGTGAACCACAGCTTGCCGTTGTCATCCTGCGCCACGCCCCACTGGCCGCCGTTCGGTGGCGTGGGCTCCTGGAGCGGTGCGCGGCCCGCGCCATTCCAGCGCAGGCGGTAGGCGTTGTAGCTGGCGTAGATCCAGTTATCGAGACACCACACGAGGCCACTGGGTTGATGCTCGAGATTGCCGCCGCGGACTCCGCCGGCAAACCAGAGATCTTTTATGTCCGCCACGCCGTCGCCATCGGTGTCGCGATAGAGATGGAGGTCGGTCGAGTCCGTTTCCGCCACGAGCAGGGCTCCGTCCAGAGGCAGGATCATGCGCGGCAGCACGAGCCCGTCGATGAAGACGCTGTGCCGGTCGAAGACGCCGTCGCTCTTGCTCGACCAGTGCATCGAGACGCGCCCGTTTTTCTCCCGCTGGCCGGTGCCGTCGAGGTCGGTCATGAAGGCCCTCATCTCCGCGGCGAACAGGCGTCCGTCACCATCGAAGGCGATGGCGACCGGTTCTTTGATGATAGGATCACCGACGACCAGTTCCAGGCGATAGCCCGGCGGCAGGCGAAAGGTGGCGAGCTGCTCCCCGGCCGTGAGGTAGGGCGTGGATTGCGCCACGGCGGCCGTGCCGCAGCAGAGGAGGAGGAGAGCGGAAGGCAGGCGTTTCACAGGATTCATCCAAAGTGGGAGCTGACGGGTGCCGCAGGATCATCGGCGATGTGAATCCAGAGATGCACATGCGGTGCGCCGCGGAAGAACCACACGAAGGCAGGACCCTCGACGCGCCACACGTCCCACTCGGCATCGGCGCCCATGTCGAACTGCTCATAAAAAGCCATGCTGCACGCCTCGATACCGCCTTGCTTCTTGAGGCAGCGCATCACCTGGCTGCGATACTCCTCGCGATACGGCTCCAGGAAACCGGCGAGCATCCTGTCCACCGCCTCGCGCTGCTCACGGCCCATCTCCGCGATCGGCAGGCCGGGAAACGCCCCGCCGGGCCCACGGAAACGGATCTCCGCCTCGCGGCGGTCGTCGCGCTCGATGCCGGGCCGCACCGTGGTGCGATCGAGCGTCTTGCGCAGCAGCGCATCCACTCGCGCGATCTCCTTGGGCGTCGGGTTGCGAAGTTGCCGGTCGAGGTCCGCCATCACCGCCGGATCGGTGACCCCGCAGGGCACCTGGTCCTTCACCCGCGCCCGGTTGCGCTGCTTTTCATCCAGCAGCGCATACACCGCGTTCACCAGCCTGGACTGATACCACCAGATGTTGTCAGGATGCCCGGTCTTTTCAAAGAAGCCCGAGGGCTGATGCCCGTGCGCAATGCCACCGCCGAAGGCCGAGGCCGTGTCATGCCCGCTACCCGCCCGCAGGGTGAGATGGAATCCCGTCACCAGGCATTGAAAATGCTCCTGGTCCGGCGCGCCGAAAAACGCGATAGCCTGATCCTCGCCCCACGCGCCGCCGTAGTCGTCCCCGGCCTGCTTTTGCAGCTTCTCCGTCCAGCCGGGCGCGAGCACCGACTTCATCACCTCCAGCACCAGCGCCCTTTGCGCATCAGTGTAAAAATCGCTCGCGAGAAGCTGCGGAGTGATCTTCCACGCATTCGTCATGTGCGC
The DNA here is from genome assembly GCA_046155625.1 of Verrucomicrobiales bacterium. Classification (GTDB taxonomy): domain Bacteria; phylum Verrucomicrobiota; class Verrucomicrobiia; order Verrucomicrobiales; family V1-33; genus CAJBME01. The sequence goes on from JBJXFS010000152.1 coordinate 13,207, forward strand.
CCGCAGCAGCACACCTTTTGGATCAGCGAAGTGAAGGGGCTTGCGGCCGTATTCGATGTCCACGCGATAGTCCCAGTCAAAGCACACCGCCTTCCGCTGCTCCGCGCTAAAGCTGTGATACAGTTCACCCATCGCCTCATGCGAGCCGGAGGCCGGACGCTTTGATGCGGCGTTCTGAGCACGCGCCAGCGGCGCAGCCAAGCTACCGCACAGCGCAGCGGCGGAGCTGGTGAGGAAACTTCGGCGTGTCAGCGCCGCAAGGGAAGTGGGTTTTGTTTTCATGGTCATTTCTTTGTTTCTCCGGGCGTTTCGGTGCTGGCGGGTGTTCGGACGTCTGCGCTGCAAGCCTGTCTGGGCCGCAGCATTTTACCACCAGAAAGCCTGTAAAGTGATTCGTTCTAAGGCGAAGGCGTCACCCGCCGACGCATCGTGGTGCGGGGGCCGAGGACTCGGAGGAGAGAATGCGTGTGCGGCCAGAATTTCTCCACCGTTCCTGTCCTGGAATTCAACGTTCTTGGCTACCCTTCAGCACGACGCAGACGCCGGATGAAGTGCTGCCCAAAGATAGATCCGGTGTGCGCATCATCAGCGCGAATGCCGCAGGTATGGCGCTGTTCTAACCGTTGTCGGTCCATGGCGCAGGATTGGCGGGGGGAATAGAATCCCCTGGAAGCGCGAACGAAGAAATTTTTGGCAAATCCGGCTCATGCCGGAGTGTTCCCTTGAAATAACTCAAACTATGAAAGAAAACATGAGAAAACTTGTAAAGATTCCAGTACTGGCAGCGATAGCGGTCGTGATGCAGGTGGGCAGCGCCTCAGCGGACATCACCTGGGTCGGCCCGGGCGGCAAGCCCAACAGCGACGGGAACTGGAACAATGCCGCCAACTGGGACCCGGCCCAGGTGCCCGGCCCCGGCGAAACTGCAATAGTACCCGACGTCACCAGCGACGCCGGAAAAGCGACACCAATCACCCGCACCATCACCGTCACAGCGGGTAATCCGATCAGCGTTGACAAAATCACCACGCCCAGCGGGAGCGGGGGCAATACCAATCTGGTGCAGGTCGACTCGCAGTTCACCGTCGGCCAGTGGGCGATGCCCCACGACGGCGCTATCCATCTGGGCATTGCCGAGGGTGCCACCTTCACGCTCGGCAGCGACCTCCCCAACACCAAACCCCTCTCGCGTCTCCCGGTCCTTCGCGGAAGCGGCGCGTTCGTCAAGGTCGGTACCGACACCGTCGAAGTGCCCGCCTTCGGTGGGCCCACAGACGCCTGGACCGGCACAATGGACATCCAGAAAGGCACGCTTCACCAGTCCAATGCCACGAGCCTTGGCAAGACGTCAATGCTCACCGTGCAGTCGGGCGCGATGTACAGCATTGTCGACAACGATAGGGACGAGCCACTGGGCAGGGGGCTCAGGCTCAACGGCACTGGCATCGACGGAGCAGGTGCTCTGGAGTGCAGCACAAAGCGAAGTATGTTCAGCAGCGCGTCGCTCGCCCTGCCGACTGACAGTTCGATCAATATTTCCAATGCCGCGGGCGTCCTCAGCATGAGTGGCGCGGTCAGCGGCCCCGGAGCCCTCACCAAGATC
>JBJXFS010000131.1:0-2610 GCA_046155625.1 Verrucomicrobiales bacterium
GATCTATCCTTCTCGATCGCCTTCATCACGATCCAGTCGAGGTCCGGTTCCACGAGGCGGCTGAGTTTGTCAGGCTCGATGTGCCGCGCTCTGGCCAGCGTGGTGCGCTCTTCGCCAAAAATCGTGCTCAACCGTGACGACGGTTTCGGCGGCTCGACCTCGCGGATGATGCGCCGCATTTCCTCGTAGCCTGCCGAGGCCAGCGACTTCGCATCGAACGGCGGTTTGCCGACGAGCAACTCGTAAAGCAGGATGCCCAGCGCGTAGATGTCTGAGCGCGTGTCGATATCCAGCCCGCTGAGCGCTGCCTGTTCCGGCGACATGTAAACGGGTGTTCCGATGAACTGCTCGAATCGCGTGAAGAGCGTCTTGTCCGTCAGCTTGCCCTGCGTGGCCTTGGCGATGCCGAAATCGATGACCTTCGCGACGGCTTTGTCGCCGTGGAGTGTGACCATCACGTTCGACGGCTTGATATCGCGGTGGATGACACCCTTCTGGTGCGCATGATTGATGGCCGAGCACACGTCGCCGAAAAGCAGCAGCCGCTCGCGCGTGCCGAGTTGTTTGGCATCGCAGAATTCGGTGATCGGGACGCCCTTCACCAGTTCCATGACAAAGAACGGCCGGCCATTGTCGGTTGCCCCGGCGTCGAACACCTTCGCGATGTTCGGATGATCCATCATCGCCAGCGCCTGACGTTCCGCCTCGAACCGCGCGATGACCTCGCGCGTGTCCATGCCGAGCTTGATGATCTTGAGCGCCACGCGCCGCGTCACCGGCTCGACCTGCTCCGCCATCCACACGGTGCCGAAGCCGCCCTCGCCGATCTGCTGAAGGAGTTTGTAATGACTGATCTGCTCGCCCGGCTGTTCTGACGGCGGGGTGCTGATCGTGGCGAGGGACTCCGGCAGAAATTGTGATTCCTGTTCATGCACGCGGAGCAGCGCCAGAATGCGATGCAGAAGCGCCTCATCGCCACGGCAGACGCCGGCGAGCCACGCCTCGCGCGGCGGACCGGCGGGGAATTCAAGCGCTTCGTCAAAGAGGCGGCGTTCTGGGTCGGCGGCAGGAGGATCGGTGGGCATGGCAGTGGTGTTTAGGAGCAACATGCGGAATGCCGGCGCACTTTGGGCCAGATTTCTTTGGAAAAAATGCGGAGGCTGCCTGCGGGTCAGGATTTCCGGTTCAATTCCTCGAAGAGCCACGCCCGGGCATAGGCCCAGGTGCGCTTGGCCGTGCGTTCGGAAATGCCGAGTAACTCAGCGGCTTCCACGTTCGGCAGGCCGGCGAAGAACCGCAGCTTGATGAGCTCCGCGCCCAGCGGATCGCGCTGCGCGAGACGGTCCAGCGCCTCATGCACCGCGAGCACCTGCTCGTCCGGCGCTTCCGCCGCGAGGTCGAGCGACGACCAGTCGGCGCGGTGCATGGCGCCGCCGTGCTTCACCGATTGTTTGCGCCGGGCGTTGTCCACGAGGATGCGCCGCATGGCCTCCGCCGCGGCGGCGAAGAAGTGCGCGCGGTTTTCAAAGACACCATCGCCGAGCTTGATCCATGCCTCATGCACCAGCGCCGTCGTCTGGAGCGTCTGCCCCGGCGATTCCCGCGCCATGCGCTGCGCCGCCATGCGGCGCAGTTCTTCATACACCAGCGGGAGCAATTCCTCCGCCGTGCCCGGCAGGGGCGGCGCGGTGGAGGAGGCATTGCCCGGCTCCCGATTCATGATTCCAAGCATAGGTCCGCTGAGTCCCTTGTCTATCGCTCAGGCAGAGGTGCGGACTCGACCGCCGCCAGGCTGATCCCTATCACCTCATCACTTCGGGGGCGAGCGGGAACGAGCGAGAGGAACCGGAACCGCGCCGCCGTCTTCCACTCTTCAGAACTGTTTCGGATAAGCGGGGGTGGGGGCCTGTTCTCGGTTTACCGAGGGGCGTGGGCCTTGTCGCGGAGTGCTGGATCGTTGATGGCGCGGGCCCATTGGGCGGCGGCCTCGGGGTCGAACGGGGCAACTTTTTGGCAGAGGGCGGCTAGGCCGGCGTCGTGCCACGGGGCGCCGGCATGGCGCTGGAGCCACGCCGCCGGTTGGGCAAAATCCTCGTCGGCCCAGGCCGAGACGAGATTTTCGACGGCCTGGCGTCGACGCGTTTCCGGGGCGAAAGAGACCAACCAGTCGGCGGCCGCGCTGCTGCGTGGGTCCGGTGTGCGTGAGAAGGATGTTTTTACCGCGGCGAGGGCGGCCTGGTCGCGCCACTCGAGCGGTGTCGCCCATTTTTCGAGGAAAGAGCGTGCTTCGTCGAAGCTGGTGGAATGCGCCAGTTTCACCGCCATGTCTTCATAGTACTGATTGGCGCCGCCGACGAAGCCGTGGGGGGCGTTGGCCTGGAGCGCCGCGATCTCGGTCATGAAGGCGTCGCAATCGGCACGGGATGCGGTGGCGCGCGAAAGATAGGCCATGGCCTGGGTCACGTCGATTCCTTCGTTGCGTGCCATGGCCCAGGCGCCGGCCATGTCGTCGCGGGCGAGGGCTTCAAGTGCCATGTGGGCGTGATTGATGCCGAGCGGCAGCCGGTCGGCCTGCGTCTTGCCCCAGCGGACCGCACTCGCCGGATCGTC
>JBJXFS010000140.1:0-4968 GCA_046155625.1 Verrucomicrobiales bacterium
GAACCGCTGCTCCTTATTGACTACTGACTACTGACTACTGACTACTGACTACTGATTACTGATTACTGATTACTGATTACTGATTACCCACCTCCGACCTCCGAAGCCTCAATCGACGGGCAACAAATTGACGCGCGGATAGCTGCCGGCGGCCCAATCGGGGAGTTCGATCCATTTGCCGGCGCGTTTCATGGCGTCGCTCTGGACCTTGGCGGCGTCGGTGGTTTGGGTCATGAAGTGGTTGTAGACATCGGGGTCGAGGTAAGCGCCGACGAGAGCGAGGCGGGCCTTGCTATCGGCGGCGGTGTTGTAGGCCGTGCGGACAGTGGCGATGTCCTGCGCGGTCGACCCCTGTAAAACCCAACTGCTGATGGCGGTTTGCATCGCCACCTGCTGCTGGCGAGCCACGATGCGACGCGTCTCGAACGTCGCATTGGCGATCTGGCTGATGACGATGGCCGCCAAAACCCCGATGATCGCCAGCACGATCAACATTTCGATGAGCGTGAAGGCGCGAGGGCGGGATGGATGGGTGAATCGTTTCATCAGTGATCGGGCTTATTGCTTGGCGCTGTAGACGACCGTGTTGTTGTTGATCTGGAGGTATGGGCTGATGGCGCTGATTTCATCCGCGGAGAAGGGAGCCACGCGGAACTCGGACGAACTGAACAGACCGGCGCCATTTACCCCGGACTTCAGCTGGGAGATGACATCGTTGACCGAAGCGAGGTTGAGTGCAGCCCCGGCGGCCTGAGCCGATCCGGCGACCGCGGCAATCGCCTGGGCGTTCCGTTTGTCCTTGTTCACGCGGGCATTTTCCCGCACCGGGTTGAGCACCACAATGCTGATCGCCGCAAGCGCGCCCAGCACTCCGATGCACACCAACAGTTCCACCAGACTGAAGCCAGACACGGATGGCCGACGCCGGGGTGAAAACTTGAGCTTCATACGGTGAAGTGAGGAGAGTCACCAGGAAGGTTCGAGTGAAGCAAAAGGGGGAGTTGGTTTGGACGCCAACCCCCCCCCACGAACCCGTCGGTCGCATGGCCCGAAAGCCATCGACGGCGGACGGATCAGGCTTAGAAGGTCGTCGTCATGACGCCGGCAGCGAGGTTCAGCAGGGCCTCGGCTCCCGCTTGTTCAGTATCGCTGATGTCGACGCGGAAGGTCGTGGTGGCGAACTGGCCAGCGCCAGGCACGCCCCCTTGCAGCGAGTCAACCGCCGTGGCCAGGGTGTCTTGCGACAAAGTCGCGCCAGCCGCCGTTGCCGCACCGTACACCGAAGCGATGTTCTGAGCGTTGCGCTGGTTCTTGGCTGCCGTCGCATTCGCATTGATGTTCGAGATCATCGGGATGGCGATGGCCGCCATGATGCCGATAACCGCAATAACGACGAGCAGTTCCACGAGCGAGAAGCCAGCCGTCTTCACTTTCTTGAGTTGCACTTTCATGATATGAGTTCTGGTTTGGTTTTGGTATTTGGTTTGGGTGTGCGCAATATTGCGAACGGGGAAATTATAGTAAATTTATGAAGGGCGTCAAGATTCTTTTATAGTTTCTATAATTTTTACGACTCTTTTTCTCGATTTCCGCCCCGCGATTGATGGCGAGCAGAGAAAATGGCGGTTAAAAAATGGGAAGGTCAGCGGAACCTGCGAAGAGTGGGGCGGAACCACGAATGACACGAATGGCCACTGATCCCAGAAAGGGACATGGGAACCACGAAAGTCACGAAACACACGAAAGTTCATTGGGTTAGGACAAGCGACCTCCTCATCCATCAGGTGGACGGTGATCATTGGAGGTGGGACAGGGACGGATTGGGGTGAAGGCGGTTTTGCGGAGTGTAGAATCACTTGTCAGTCGGGAAATATCTTTCAGTCTGGAGGTTTCCGCGCCGCGGGCGCGATTCAATTTTGTGACGACTCGAATTACCACTGATGATGTGCGGATCGACGAGATCCGGCCCTTGATGGCGCCGGCGTTGTTGATTGCGGAATTGCGGCCGGAGGCGGCGGTGCAGGAGCGAGTGGCGGCGGCGCGGCGGGAGGCGGAGGCGATTATTCGGGGCGAGGACGATCGCTTGGTGGTGGTGGTGGGGCCATGCTCGATTCACGACCGCCAAGCGGCGCTCGAGTACGCGGCACGGTTGGCGGCGCTGGCGCCGGGTCTGTCGAAGGAACTGCTGGTGGTGATGCGGGTGTATTTCGAGAAACCGCGGACGACGGTTGGCTGGAAGGGGATGATCAACGATCCGCGGCTGGACAGCACGTTCGACATCAATCTCGGGCTGCGGTGGGCGCGGGAACTTCTTCTGCAAATCGCGCGGCTCGGTGTGCCCACGGGGACCGAGTTTCTCGACACGATCATTCCCCAGTACATTGCCGACTTGGTGGCTTGGGGGGCGATCGGGGCCCGGACGACCGAGAGCCAAATTCATCGCGAGCTGGCCTCGGGGCTTTCCATGCCGGTGGGGTTCAAGAATGGAACCTCCGGGAGCATCGGCGTGGCCATCGACGCGCTGCGCGCCGCCCGCCACTCGCATCATTTTCTGTCGGTGACCAAGGATGGGGTGTCGGCCATTGTGAAAACGCGTGGCAACGACGCCTGTCACGCCATCCTGCGCGGGTCCAGCAAGGGGCCGAACTACCGGGCTGAGGCAGTGGCGGAAGTGGTCGAGGCGCTGGTCAAGGCCGGCCTGCCACCGCATGTCATGGTCGACTGCAGTCACGGCAACAGCGGCAAAGACCATCGAAATCAACCGTTGGTCGCCGAGGATGTGGCCCGGCAGATCGAGTCCGGATCACACGCCATCGCCGGGGTGATGCTCGAGAGTCACCTGGTTGAGGGAAATCAGGCGATCGTCGACGGGACCGCCCCTTGCTATGGCCAAAGCATCACGGATTCCTGCATCGATTGGGAAACCACGGTGCGCGTGCTCGACCGGTTGGCCACGGCGGTGCGGCGCAGGCGCGAGAGCGAATGATGACGGACGGAAATGGGCAGTGCGGCTCATCGCAAGAACCGGCCTTGGAACCACCATCCCCCGAAGACATCGTAACTCCTCCTCTGTAAAATACCCTGCATTCGCCAGCAGGGCGATGTCTTCCCTGTCCTGCTCCGAGAATCGGCTCAGTTTAGACACGGCCAAGTCCAGCGGCGTGAGTACCCGCAACTCCACCAATCTCCGTTCGTTGCCGATCCCTTCCCAAGGGAGCGATCGTTTCCGGTAATCCGGGTGCATGAGCGCGAATGAATCATTGTAGTTGGAATCGAAATAAAGCGTCGCAGGCTTCCCGTCGGCCCGCCGGTAATCGACTGTCAGGTCTCGCGTCGGCATCAGGACCCGTGCGGAGAACGACGCGTCCACGTCCTCCGTGTAGCGCGAGCCCAGGTGGTAATGTAGCGCCATGCCCCCAGCCAAATACATGCGCACCGGCTCCCCGGCATGGCCTCCGGTACGCAAGGCCGAATCGATCCGGTCGAGCATGACCGACAAGGCGGCGCTGAGTTCAGGCCGTCGTGGCGACATGGTCCAGGCGGTGGCGCAGCGTTTGGGAAAAACGGGCGAGATCAAAGTCGTGCGTTCGCGCGAGGTCGGCCAGACGTTCGATCCATTCGGGTACCATTCTCGTGGCGACTCGGTGCAGCTCGTCCTGATGCCCGTACCAATCGACGCTCGAGAGGAACAGCGCCGCCGCGCCCAACTGTTCCCGGTTGTCGCAATCCTCCGTATGCCACGCGGATTCGTCGAAGCGATCCCGCTGGCTGACGCAAAAGTCCAGCAGTTTGCCCTCCTCGATTCTCAGCATCGTATAGGATACGGCTCGAATGCCTCCCCTGCAAGCGTTGACCGTGCCGTTCGAAGGGGCAGCCAGGACGTTTTCACTCTTCTGTAAGGACTTCGTTGTGCGGCAAGCATTGACGCTCTAGCGGGCGAAAGCACCCTCCCAGAAGAGGCGTTCCGCTTGAAGAGCTGGAATTTTTTCCAGCAGTCCAATGGCCTTCGGCGGTCTTCCAAGCATAAAATTCAACGAAGTGCCTAGGATCAGGCGCATGGGCTAATTCATGAAAACGCCCTGAAGGAGGCGCCGCGCTTGTTCAGCCGGGCGGTCGGCAAGCCCGTGGAGCGGTCAGCGCGGACCGAACCCCCAGCGCGGGACGGTGGCTTCGAAGGAGAAGTCGCGGACGCGGGGATCCCGGCCGCGGACGCGGGGGTTGCGGAAATTGAATGCCATCCAGGTGCGTCCGGGATTGACCGCTCGGAACTCAAATTCGGTCACCCATTGGCCGCGGCGGTTTCGGGTGAGGCGCGATTCGCCCAGTGGGCGCAGCACATTGGAGTCGCCCTTGGTCCGTACCCAGTGGTACCCCTTGATGATCTCGGTGCGCAGTTGCACGACCACGGCATCGCCCCGCGAAACCCGCACCTGCGTGCCGTTGGCGCTGTCGGTGAGGACGAGGGTCTCCGTTTGGCCGCCCGGGCCCGGGCCTCCGGGTCCACGACCCCGCACACTGACTGGCAGCCCGAACTCGTCGTCCACGACAGGCCCCCCGCGGCCCGTGCGGACCAGCGAAAAACTGAGCGGGACACTGCCGCGCCCGACGCCCTGGAAGGTGAACTCACGTTCCAATCGGCCGCGCACTTCCACCACCCGGGCCGTGTCCGTGAGTTGGAGCACGGACGCGTCATAATTCTGGAGCCGCCACTGGCTGCCCGGCGGTTCGCCAAGGCGCACGCGCAACGTATCGCCAAACGCCAACTCGACCGGCCGGTCGCGGTCGCGCTGGTCAACGATGACCTCTCGTGACTGGGCGGGCGGCGCGGGGAGAATAAGAGCGCAAGAACAAAGGCCAAGGGCGGCGATGATTCGGGTCACTCGGGTCATGACGGAGTCGGCAACACCTTAGACGCCCACTCAAGTGGGGTTTTTGGTGCACAGGGTGACAGGCAATCTGGTGTCCAAG
>JBJXFS010000145.1:0-13303 GCA_046155625.1 Verrucomicrobiales bacterium
CGTGACCGGTCGCGAATACCTATCTCTCAACGGAAACACCCCTCGCTTCTGGGCTGAGGCGGCGGTGTGGAGTGTGGGTTTCAGTCCCGACGGCCAACGTATCGTCACGGGCAGCCAGGACAAGACAGCGAGAATCTGGGATGCCGCGACCGGCCAGGAACTTCTCGTCCTCCGGCACGCCAACGTCGTTTCGAGCGTCGAGTTCAGCCCCGATGGCAAATGGGTGGTTACCGGGGTGGGTGAGAGCGGCAGCGTGATCACAAACCCTGGCGAAACGAGACTGTGGGACGCCGTGAATGGCCGGGAAATGCTCCGCTTGGGTCACTCCAGCGGCGTGCTGGACGTTGCGTTCAGCCCCGACGGCCAACGCATGGTCTCCGCCACAGGCGACGGGACAGTCAAAGTCTCGGACCCCGCGACCGGCCGAGAACTCCTCACCCTCCGCCATGCCAGCGCCGTATGGAGCGTAGCATTCAGCCAGGATGGCCGGCGCATCGTCACCGGGAGCTGGGACCAGACGGCGAAGGTGTGGGACGCCGCAACGGGTCTGGAAGTCTTAACCCTCAAGGGCCACACCGGCCGTGTCCGTGGCGTGGCCTTCAGCCCGGACGGCCAACGCATCGTCACGAGCAGTGATGACCGGACGGTGAGATTGTGGAGCGCGGCGAACGGCCAGGAAGCCCTAACCCTCCCGAAACACACGGAAATGGTATGGAGCGTGGCCTTCAGCCCCGACGGACTCCACCTAGGCACCGGCATTGCCGGGGCCAACGCGACAGTCAAAGTGTGGTCCGCCGCGCCGGAGCCGCCGGTGGCTCCGGGGAAGTACGAAAAGTAGGCCGCCAGGGAGTGACCGGCGGCGACGCAAGGCGAAGAAAGGGTGCGGTGCCACTCACTGGCTGCGCCTTGAGCGTCGGACCGTCTGGCCATTCCTCGACCCTGCCGCTCGCTCATTCTCCGTCTCGGGAAAATTGTCGACGTTCGGCGAAAGGAATCCGGGATTCTTCTTCTTAGACGGAAGGAGCACCTATGAAATCACTCCTGTCGACCACCTCACTGGCACTGTCAGCGGCCTCCGTTCAGGGCTTTCCACCGGCGCCATACTATACGCTCCACGGTATCGTCCGCGATCAGACCGGGCAGGTGGTGCGGGCAGAAAACGCTTCGGTAGTCCTGTTCAAGGGCGCGGCGGAAGCGGGACGCGCGACCATTCGTCCTCTCGGCGACTCTGGCCAAAACTATGAACTGAACGTGCGCATCGACCATGCGAGGCCTGCCACCACCCTCTACAGCCCCAGGGCCGTGGCGGCGCAGGGACAGTTTAGCCTGATGGTTGAAATGGGGGGACGCCGATACTTTCCAATCGAAGTGACGGGAAGCCTCACCGCGGGACAGGGAGGCGAGCATGTGCGGTTGGATCTGACCCTCGGAGAGGATTTGGACAATGACGGCTTGCCCGATCCCTGGGAGCAATGGCAGCTCTACCAGACGGGCATGTACCCGGACGAAGACGGAAAGTGGCCGATTGATCTGTTGACCCGGGACGGGGATTTCGATGGCGACGGACAAAGCAACTACTCGGAATACCTCGCGGGCACTTTCGCGGGAGATGCCACCGAACGATTCGAGGTCACGATCAAGTCCAAGGCCGCGGACAGTGTTCGCTTCGAGTTCTTCGCCACCACCGGCAAGATTTACACCCTGGAGCGCAGCACCGATCTCAGGACATGGACGAAGGTCCCCTTTAGTGCCGGGGCAGCCGTGCCTGCGCCAACCACACCGCTTCCCGATGGCGAGGAATCATTCACTGCCGCCGCCGTCGGCATCATCCCGGCCGCCTGCCGGCCGGGCACGGATCTCAACAAGGAACTCTACCGACTCACCGTCCGCTGAAACATGAACACGATCCTTTCCAGCCGCGGCGCGAGGGTGGCATCCAGCCCGGTCGTCGCGGCGGCCGGCAATCCTTCACGGACGGGCTCTCGCCAGGTCCCCGTCACAATTCCAATTCTCGGACTCATTGGCTGCGCACTGGCCGGGACAGTGCAGGCTCAGTGGTTCGAGACCACCTATACCCTCAAGGGCGGCTGGAATGCCATCTATCTTCACGGCGATGCCAGTTATGCCGAACCGGATGCGCTTTTTCCAAACAGTGGGCCCTCATCCGGGATTCTGGAAGTCTGGCGATGGAATGCCAGGCCCAATCAGGTCCAGTTCACCCAGTCCCCCCTCATTCCCAGTTCAGGGACCCAGGAGTGGAACGTGTGGAAACGCGGACTGCCGGCTCAAAGCAATCTTTCGCTCATCTCAGGTCAGACGGCTTATCTCGTGAGGTGCTCCGGCACCGCGGCGACGACATGGAACGTTCCCTTGCTCCAGCGGGCGATGCCGCCGACGGCCACGTGGGTCCGCTCGGGGGCGAATTTGCTCGGGTTTCCGACGAAACTCATCTCCTCCCCGAATGTTTACCCCTCTTTTTCAAACTACTTCCAGTCGTTCCCGGCTGCCACAGCGGCAGGTGCCAAGATTTACAAATACGTTGGCGGCGACCTGGGTCCGGCCAATCCGCTTCAGATCTTCTCTCCAACCGTCGAGCCATTGGATCGGAACAAGGCTTACTGGTTCGAGGCTGAAGTCGTGGGCAACTTCTTCGCCCCGCTCCAGATCAGCCTGAGCCAGGACACGGGCCTCGACTTCGGGCGCACGGGTTCTGTGATCACCATGCTGCTGAGAAACACCAGCTCGGCCAACATGACCCTCGCCCTGGCACCCGTCGCATCTCTAGCGTCACCCACGGGTCAAGATCAGGTCACGGGTCAGGTTCCGCTGACGAGGCGCACCTTCAACGCCGCTACGGCAACCTGGACCGAGACCCCGGTCACAGCGGCCTCCACCGAGGTGATCGGCGCAAACAGTACCGTCGAACTGACTTTCGGAATCAACCGGGCAGCCATGAGCAGCGCCTCGAAGGCGCTTTACGCCAACCTGCTCCGATTGACGGATTCAGGCAATAACTTCGACATCAGCCTGCCGGTTTCCGCACGGGTCGCCTCGCTGACAGGGCTGTGGATCGGCGATGCGGCGGTGACCAATGTTTCCAGCCAGGTCCAGTCAACGGCGACTGCCAAAGCAGTTCTGACCGACGGCGTGCTCACGGGCATCGAAATCATGGGTGGGGGATTCGGCTATGGCTCCGCGCCCCTGCCGGTCATCGCCGCGCCCGACGGAGTCCAGGCGGCGGCGACAGCGACCATCTCCCTTTCCGACGGCACAGTCACTGGTCTTGCCCTCACGAATCCCGGTTCGGGCTATGCCATCGAACCGGCGGTCACGATCTCGAAGCCGGCATCGGGTACCGCCGCCACGGCGGTGGCCACCGTGAAAAATGGCATCCTGACAGGCCTCGCGATCACGTATGCCGGCACCGGCTACACCGGGGCCCCAGTCGTAACCATTGCCACGCCGGCAGCTTCCGTGGTGGCCGCTGTGGCGACGGCCAACGTGGCCGGTGGTGCCGTTGCGGGGGTGTCTGTTCTCAATCCAGGGGCGGGCTATTTTACCGCGCCCACAGTCACGGTGGCTCCACCTGAAAGCGGGACTACGGCGGAGGCCGTGGCTGAGGTGAAAAACGGGATCGTCACCGGCATTACTGTTACGACTCCCGGCACCGGTTATAGAAGGGCAAAGCCTCCGGTTATCACCATCGGAGCACCGCCGGCCCGGACCACCGCCTCAGCCACTGCCATCGTGCGGAATGGGAAAATCACTGGCGCCACGATCGACAATGGCGGCAGCGGATACCTCGCGGCCCCGGCCATCACGCTCCCGAATCCTGTGCCGCCGGGCACCGCCACGGCGAGGAACCCGCCATTGCGCCTGATCCTGCATGTGGACGACGCTGGCACCGCGCGGCTGCTTTCTCAGGTCTTCGTCGGTACGATCGCCAGCAGCGGTTCCCCCGGCCTCTGCACCAAAGAATCCTTGCTCAGCGCCGCCGACAAGGCGGGCGCCTCCCGGTTCATGGCCGCTCACCTGCCGCTCGACCGTGTCCTCGCATTCGGCAGCGGGTCCGTTGCCCTCGGGCAAACCCTTTCTCGGACGGTCACCATCCCGTTCGACGACGACACCAACCCCTTTGTCCATGTCTACCACCCCGACCACGACAACAAGGACCCCCGAGGCTTCCGGGTCGGTCCTGGCCTCGAGAGCTACAACATCACCCGCACCTTCAATTTCCAGTTCACGCCCACGCCGCCCGAGGGGGTGAGTGCCACCGATTGGGGCAGCGCCTCCATCGGAGGGAACTACACGGAAGTCATCAGGGGTCTTCACAAGCAGGACCTCACGGTCTCCGGCACCTTCGTCCTCCGACGTGCCAGTGAGATCGGAACCCTGGTCTTCAACTGATCCCTAAGCCAACCCCGCGTCGACATCCCTGTCTCGCAAACGAAAGGCTCCCGCCAGGGTGAACCCGACATTCGAATCACCATCCAAGTTTCAAAGCCCAACCACTCCATTCATCCCATGAATAAATCCGCCATCATAGCCGCCACGCTTGGCCTCACGCTCGGCTCCCTGCGCGCCCAGACCGTACCGCTCATCATTAACTACCAAGGCAAAGTCACCGGCAGTAGCGGGGTTCCCCTCGGATCCACGGGCAGCGAGCCGAACTTCACCGCCGCGCCAGAAAACCGCAAAGTCATCTTTCGCATCTTCGACGCCCAAACCGGCGGCAACCGGCTCTGGTCAGAGCAGCAGACGGTAACGATTACCCTTGGCGAGTTCAGCGTGCTGCTCGGTCAGGGCATCGATGCGGTTTACGATTCCACGACCGAACCAAGACCCGCGCTCGACACCGTCTTTGCCGGCGGCGGTGCCGTCCCGCCTGCCGGACCCATCCGTTACCTTGAAATAGTTGTGGACAACGGAGACGGGACTTTCCTCCCGGGCGTGGATGATCCGATCACCCCGCGCCAACGCATCACCACGACCGCCTACAGCTTCCGTTCCAAGGTGGCTGACACAGTGGCCGATCTGTCCATCGCCACACCCGCGCTCGCCGACGGTGCGGTCACCGCGGCCAAGGTCGCTGACAACTCAATCACCTCACTGAAGATTCTCGACGGGTCAATCTCTACCACCAAGATTCCTGACAGCGCGATCACATCCTTCAAGATCGCGGATGGCACGGTCGCCACAGCCGATCTGGCGAATGCCGCAATCACCTCCGCCAAACTGGACCCTTCCATCGGAGTCTGGACGGCGAATGGTGCCGATGTCTTCCGCTCCGGCGGCCGCGTCGGCATCGGGAAGCAGCCCGAGGCCGCGCTCGATGTCGCCGGTGCCATCGCCGCGACCGGTAACATCACGGCAGCTGGTGCCCTCACCGGCTCAAGCATCTCCACGACCGGTCCCTTCGCTGCTACCACGATTACCGCGAATGCCGGCATGAACATCGCAGGCAACAGTGTTCTGGAACTTGGGGTAGGTATTGCTGGCAAGGAGGCCAATGCTGGCAAAATCGCTTATCAGACCTTTAGCCCTGCGTTGGACATCATCGGGGCCGGCACCACCGCACCGAATCGAAGAATCAAGATGTGGGCGGAGGGCGGGACTGAATTCAACGGCCGCGTGGGGATTGGCACGTCCTCTCCAGAGGTGCCGCTTGATGTGGTGGGATCCACTATTATTACCATGACCGAACAGCCGTACGATGGCTTCAATGGAGCGTTTGATGGGTCCGGGACAATTTGGACGCCTTCAGGAGTGACGGATCTCACGCGCGCTTGGGGCATTAGTGTGTATAGCACTTGGGGCCAGAACAGGCCAGATCTTGGAGGCAACTCATTAGTCAGAGTGACTACACCTATAGGAATTCGCTCAGATGCCTGGATTGCGTCCCGCATGGGTTTCGAGGCTTATTCCGACAGCCGCATCAAACGGGATCTTCATGCGAGTGAAACGGAGCAAGACCTTGCGGTCATCCAGAAATTGCAAGTGACCGACTACCGTATGATAGACCCCGCCGACGGCGGCATGGATTGGCGGAAAGGATTCATCGCTCAGGCGGTGGAAAAGGTCATTCCCGGCGCCGTCAAGCGCAGTACGGAATTCGTACCCGAGATTTTCTCGACCGCCACGGCCTTGGAGTGGCACGCCGGCGCGAACACGCTTTCGCTGACTCTCGCCAAGGATCATGAGTTGATAGTCGGCGACCGCGTCCGTCTCCATGTGGATGGCGGCCGGCTGGATCTCAATGTCCGTGAGGTGCCCTCCGCACGCGAGTTTGTAGTGGAGAACTGCGACCGTAAGCCGGAGAAAGTCCTGGTTTACGGCAAGCAGGTCAAAGATTTCCGCACGGTGGACTACGACAGGATCTTCACGACCGCCGTCGGCGCGCTCCAAGAACTGAAGAAGGAGAAGGACGAGGAGGTGAATGCCCTGCAGGAAGAGAATGCCGCACTGAAGAAGGAATTGGCGGAGCAGGGGCACCGCCTCGCTGCCCTTGAGGCGAAAGAGAAGGAACGCGAAGCGCGATTCGCCGCTTTCGAGAAGCTGTTGGAATCCGCCGGCAGCGGGGGTTCGACGTCCCGCACTGTGTCGCTGGAAACGGCAGCGGCATCGAAGTGAGCGGGCGCGAATGGCCCGGAGGTTGGTTGTCGGCGCCGGGCAGGCTCGGACCGACGCCGGAGCAACCACCAGAACAGAGATCCGACTGCGGCACACTGAATCCATCACCTCACTCACTTCCATGAATCGAATGCGCGTACTTCTCTTCGCTCTCGGCTCGCTGCTGCCAGCCTCCTTCCCCGCGCATGCCGAGTCCTATGAATTGAAGTCGGGGAACTTCAACAGCTTCTCTCAGTCACTCACCGTGCCCGGGCCGCGCGGTCCTGACGGCGCCCTCGTGGGCCTAAACGACGCGGCCGTCCCGGCGACCCGGGACAGCAACTTTCAAGGAGTGGGCGCAGTCGCCGCCTCGAGTGGACCGACCGCTGTCAGCGGCGTGTACGCCGACCGTTACCCGTCCAATCCCGCCAACACGGTGGTGCTGGCGCGGAGCACCATGGGTGGGGTGTTCGCATCGGGAACGCCGCTGTATTACATGGGCGATGAGATCACTCCGCCGGTCGTCGATGCCGCAGGCAACGACCTGCTGCCTGGCGGCACGGATGCTGAAAAGATCGCCGCCGCCCGGAATTACTGGCGTCCGCAACCCGTCCTGCCCGGGGAGAACCTCCCGTTAGTTGGAGGCATCCTCACACCACTGGGGACAGCGACGGTGAGCTCTTCCGACCCGGACGGTCTTAACGGAACCAGGGTCATTGTCGCGGCCTCGCCGGCTCCGTTGGGGCTGGTTACGGGAGCCATGTTGCTGGGGCAGCCGATCACGAGAATCACCGGCACGGGGCCGTTCTCATTGACCCTCGCTGGCAAACCAAATGAAACGATCACCGGAAATACCGCGAGACCCATTACGCCCGCGACTCCCTTCTATTACAGCAAGCACGCGGAAAAAGTCTTCGCCGCGCAGCCGGGTCAAGTCACTATAACGTGGGTGACAGTGGGATTGAATCTAAAGAGGCAGGAGACCTTCATTGTTTCCGGAACCACCCAGCGGCCGGTCCGTACAATCTACTGGACGGAAGGGTCCTTTAACGGGCCAAAAATCCAGATCGCCGATGCCCGCATCACCACCGTCAGCCCGGTCTACCACAGCACCGTGCCCAAAGCGGTGCCGGAGGAAGTCGACATCCCCGGCTACACGCCGCTGACGCCGAACCTCGGCACCCTCTACTTCGACAAATTCAATGGGATCGGTCAGCTTCACGCCTACAACGTGGAGGGGCGAATCCTCATCGAGTACCTCGGCAACGTGCGGATCGGTGACGCCCATGAGTCCCTCGGAACGGATGTGGTGGAGATCAAACGTCAGCCCGATGTCGTTCAGGTTTCACAGAATCTCGGCACGGAACTTCGCCCGCGAGTGCCGGCAGAGGACGGTGACGAACTCCTGACCGCCTCACCGGTGCTGAACACCAATCAGGAGGGGGCCAGTTACTATGGCACCACCGTGCAGCCGGATGGTTCGCAAACCTACTACGCCGAGCGCGAGACCAGCCCCGCCAACGACCCCGATAACGGTGAGCCGGCTTCCTCCGATGCTTATAACAAAGTTGTATTTTACTGGATGGAGTCCCCTGCGGACAACTTCGGCATCAAGTGGCCGAAGTTCCAGTCCCGCTACTGGCAGCGTTGGTCACCGAATCTCGCCGACTACGCCCACTACACGGTGGATGCCACCGGCAGCACCGCGGATACGGGCGTGTCATTTCCGGGCGGATCGCTGCCTGCGCTCGTCTGGCAGGACGACCCCGAACAGGAGGAAGCCGTGATCGACATTAACACCCAGCGGCTCTTCGTAACCTTTGCACCCACGAATCGCTACAAGCGAAACCGCTCGCTGCTCAAGTTCACCAGCAGCGGCAGCGTCTGGTACGTGAATGTGTACACCCAGGCGGAAACCCGTCAGACGACGCGCGCCGTGGACGTCAACGATACCACCACAGTGACGCTCACCGGTGGCTCCACGACTGTGGGGCTCGAGGCCGGCATGGTCGTCACGGGCACTGGTATCCCGGGCGGGTCGGCCACCATCGTCCGTATCATGGACAACACTCATATTAAGCTGTCAAAAAGCGCTACCACCGACACGACTTACACCTTCACTATTGAATCCGATGCCGCCGCTCCGATTTACACCACGGCCACTGTCGGCACACGCATAGCGCCTCCCGCCGGCCACGAGGTCGCCGGCTACATCTCTGGCGGCCAGTGCTACTTCCCGGCGGGTTACCTTAACCCCTTCGCGGTCGGCGTGGAGGCAGCGAACCTCGGCGCCCTGATTCCAGTCAATGCACAAACCGTCGACAACGTGCTCACAGTCCGCTGGTTCAGGAAGATTGCAGGCCCGGACTCCGAGTTTCCAGATCTGTATGTGCCCGGCAAGATCGGGCGCTACACGGTCAGTTTTCCCGACACTACTACGCCGCAGATTGTCATCGCCGAGGGCGTGGGCACTGGCGATCTCGCGCCCGAAGTCATTGCGGGATCCCTCTACCATCAAAACAACAAGGCGCTGCCGGGCTACAATCCAAACGAAGAGCACGCAGTGATGATAGGCATGCGCGCTTACGCCTTGCGGGATGATCTCAACATGATCTCCCCGCAGCAGTCCCAGCCCTTCGTGCTGATTGCCTACACCAACCCCGATGACATGCGCCCAGACATGGAGGTCTATAAGGTGGTGCGCGAAGTGGATGACGACGGCGACCGCGCGGACGCTTTCGACATCCTGTTCGACCGCCCAGCCATCGCCGGCAATCTTCTGGTCGCGCCCTATCCGCTGCCCCTTATGCCGTTGCCCTTCGACGCGAATGGTGTGTGCCAGAACTTTGAAGTGACGCCCGCCAGCGGCCTGGACCCGCGCGTCAGTACGGAGGGTCCGGTCGAATGGGATTCCTTTACCAAAAAGGATCGCAAGGGTTTTCACTGGATTTACCGCGGGCCGCATGACGGTACGGACACGACGAAGCGGATCGCCATGCAGTACAAATATGTGAGCCGCCCCGGATTCTTCCTGCCCCACACCAGCGGGACGGGAACGGAGATCCTCGAAGGCACGCTGCTGCCGTTCCTCCGCCCGCTGGACGCAGGAGGTGTGCCGCAGGGCGATCCGGTCACCGGCACTCCGCTGACGATCGATTTCGTTCCCGCATGGCCTGCCAATGCGCCGGAACTGCGCGTCGGCGAAACCCTGACGATGCCCAAATTCGGCCTGCCCCAGGTCCGCGGCCAGGCGAGCGCCGAGGTTTTCTACGAGCAGTCACGCGCCCTCGCCACCGCCAAACCCAGCGTCGTCCTGCACGACCCGACGCGGGAAAAGACCATCCAAATCGCGGAGAAAAACCTCGATGGCCTGCCTGAATCGATCGCGACTACCAACCATCTCGGGAAGCTTTATTTCCAGCGTCTGACTCCCGACTTGCAGGAGCGTATCTGGTTCGACCCGCTGCGCGGCATCAACCGCGACAAGAAGCTGGGCACCCTCGTGCTCGTTGGGCAGTTCAAGGAGGAGATCGCCGGTGAGGACTATTTGCATCTCAATGTGCTGACCGCCGCGCAGATCGCGTCTCTAAAAGCACTCTGCACTGAGACCGGCACGATAAAGGTCAACTGGGACGCGGTGATCGATGCCCTGAATACGGAGGTTCAGACCTTCGTTGAGAACCCGGGGCGAAAGGGCACCTACATACCGGACGAAGGGCAGACGGTGAACGTGGGCGAAAATGAGCTTGCGAGTATCACAGATGCCAACACCGCGGTGGACAGTTATGCCGTGACGGCCACCGGCGAGGGGGCCGGCTGGGTGACGATAATCTTCGGCAATGGGAACAATCCCGACCAGCAGCCGCAGGGAGATCCTGTGCAGGTGAAGGTCTTCAAAGTGGCCCCCGCCCTCTACACGGGCGAACTGAAGCCTATTTACAACAAGAACCCGCTTGATGAGCAAGTGTCGTTGCGGCACACCGGCGACTTCGCCGCCCGACCGCAGGATTATGAGTTTGAGTGGAGATGGGCTCCCGCCTCGGCCACTGCGCCTGCGACTTACACGACCTCGTGGTCGCAACGCCTCGGCGGGACGAACAATCAATGGACCGTCGTGCGCAATCCCGCCAGCGCCCTTCCCTCCACTCCCGAGTACACCGCTGCCGGAGCCGCGCTAGCCTTCCCCCGCAGCATCGCCATTCGGAACTCGACCTATGACTCGACAGAAGGCAACCCAGGTCTGGTCCTGAAAAGCACCGCCACGACACCCATCGATTTCACCACCGCCGGGGTGCCCGGCGACATGGTCTTCAGCGCCACCCTGGGTGATCTGGATGGATTCGTTCTTTATATTAATGGGAATGCCGCCTTGGCCAATCTGGCTCCCGAGGAATTCACCAACACAGACGCCCTGGCCCAGCTCGTGCCCGGAAACCTGCTTTTGCGCCAGTTCCGCGTCCCGCGCAGCTTCTTCATCGCCGGTCAGAACACGATGGAAATCGCCCTCTTCACCGGAGCCGATGCGAATGTTGAAAGCTATCTTGATTTCCGCCTCGACGTGACCCAGGAGACTGACGTCACCGCCATGACCTTCCAGCCTGTGAGTGACCCCGGCCCGAACCAGAAGAACACAAATGTCGCCACTATTGGCGGCGATCCCAGCCTGCCGTTCGGTGGATCGACCTTTGTCCTCAACGACCGATGGTTCACGATGCGCTACCGTCCAAAGTCGAGCGTCAACAACGTGGCCGGGACGGGTTACTCCCGCTGGATGCCTCCCCAGTTCGTCGAAGGCTGGATCAAACGAGTGCTGCGCGAGATCAATCCCTTCGAGCAGCGTGTGAAGGACCTGTTCAACAACGCTATCAGCACCGACACCAGTGTGCTGACTCAGGCCGGCACCCGCTGGGAGGGCGATGTCGCGCTCACCCTCGACAACATCGAAAGCGTGGGCCTCATCGCCATTTACGAAACCGTGCTCAATCGCGCCCGCAGCATGAGCATCGACGCGAATACCAACGACCCCGACACCAACCAGGCTCTGATGCTGGCCGCCGGCTACCTCAGCGATCTCTACACGCTGCTCGGCCACGAGGCCTATGCCGATGCGGCCAATCCGACCATCTCGACCGACGATGCCGACGGTACCACGGAGATCAACACCAGCCGGTTCTCCTTTGAAAACCAGGTGGCCAGTTCGCTGGAGGAGGAACTCGGTCTGCTTCGCGGCCGCGACGCCTCGGGCACCCGAGTGGACGTCTCACCGGCGTATAACCGGCTCTACTGGAATTACACCGGCGGCATCAATGCCGGAGAAGCGATCTACGCCACCAACTACAACGTTAAGGAAAAGGCCGGCAGCGACACGGCCAACGGCGTCATCGACGCCGCCGATGCGCAGCGCATGTTTCCGCAGGGCCATGGTGATGCCTATGGCCACTACCTCACGGCCCTCACCGGTTACTACCGCCTGCTCGCCAACCCCAACTTCTCATGGCAGCGCCGCGCCGAAGCCGTGACCGTGCTCGGCCAGCCCGTGACGGTGGACTTCGTTGATGAGCGGAAATTCGCCGGCGATGCCTCCTCTCTCGCTCGAACCGCCCAGCAAATCTGCGCTCTGACCCACCGCCAGCAATACAAGGACGGCACGCCGGGATGGAGCCAGTTCCGAGATACTGCCACCGCGCCCGACACCACGGAGAAGCGCAACTGGGGACTCGACGAATGGACGAGCCGGAGCGCGCAGGGCGCTTATTACAACTGGGTGGTGGCCAACGCCATGCTGCCCGATGTGGACACCGTCAACCGGGGCGTTGAGAAAATCGACCGTACCACCGTACCGGAACTCAATGAACTGGCGGCCACGCTCACCTCGTTCCAAACCACCGCGGACAATGCCAGCGCCCGGCTCAATCCGCTCGGCCTCAGCCCTGGTGCGATCCAGTTCGACATCGACTCGACCTTCCTAGAAGTGGGCTCGACCGCCGGCATCGGCGACAATGCCGTCCAGGGCATGGGCCACTTCGACCAGATCCGCGAGCGGGCCATGAAGACGCTCAACAATGCCGCCGGCGCCTTCTGGCAGGCCGCCCGCATGACCCGTAGCCTGCGAAACCAGGAAAACCAGGTAGACGACTACAACTCGGCGATCGTGGATCAGGAGCGCACATTCCGGAACCAGCTCATCGAAATCTACGGCCGCCCCTACGAAGGCGACGTGGGCCCAGGCAAGACTTACACCCAGGGCTACTACGGACCCGACCTCCACCAGTGGTTCGTGGTGGACCGACCCAATGCGCTGGTAGACACGACCGTCAGCGACAGCGTCAAATTCCGCATCTGGAAGGTTGTGGACCGGGAATTCAACATCCCCAGGCTGGATGGCGATGGGCTGATCAGCGACTACGATATCTATGTCGATGCCGAAAACGGAAATATCGTGAGGGAGAATGTCGAAGTCACCGCCTATCCGAATCAGTTTGTCCAGTATTCGGACGTCTGGCTGCCGGGGCTGGGTGCCCGCCCCGAGACCGGGGAACTGCAAGGCGCCCTGCTTGATGCCCACCGAGCCTTTCTCGACGTTAAGGATGGGCTCTACAACGTGAAGGTGCTCCAGCATCGCTTCCTGCGCGAAGGCAATCTTCTGAAGGAGGCACTCCAAGCTCACCTAGACCATCTGGGTGCTCAGGATGCG
>JBJXFS010000146.1:0-5381 GCA_046155625.1 Verrucomicrobiales bacterium
TTCTGCAGCGGGGGCAGAGGATACTCAGTGAGCCATTGCCAGGGTGCGGGCCGGCGTTGAGCCCGGCGGCGCGGACGACCTCGAAGAGAGATTTCTGCCAGTTTTCCATAAATCAGGGTCCCAGAACACGACGTGCTGGCGGATTTCGTCCGGGTCGGTCCAGCCATCCGGGAGCTCCACCGCCTTGGCGACGCGTTCTCCGCGGCGACCGCCAGGCAGGCGCACAAGTTGGCACCGGTTCCAGGTGGCCGGGTCGGCACCCAGGCTCACGGCATATTCCATGAGCGGACGGACAGCCTCGTCGGCGGCCTCGATCGGTCCGAACCAGCCATGAAGAGATTTTCCGCCCGAGTGAACGACCAGGCGGAGAGGCGGCCAACCGTTGCCGGCAGCCTCGTGCTTCAGATGCCAATGGAGAGCGGCCTGCTCGTCGAGCGTTCCCGAATCAAATTCGATCACGAGCCATTGCCGAGGTCCCGTGTTGTCCAGACATCGGTGCGAGCGATGTCCGCCGCCCTTTTCTGTCCCGCTTGGGGCCGTCATTGGCGACGGGACGATCAGCCCGCAGGCATCGGCCGGTCCGAAGGTCCATTTCCACGGCTGCCGGGTGCGCGCGGTCGCTGGATGATCGACCGCGAGGCAGACCCATTCGGCATCCGGCATGAGCCAGTCGATCCAGTCGTCCGGCCTCCATCCATCAGGATGCACCGGTGACCGCTCCCAGAGGTCGGCCACGCACGCCACCCCCTCGTGCCACTGCTCGCCGATTCGCAGCGCCCGCGTGTTTTCGTCACAGGTGGGCCACCCGGAGGATGAGACAGGGGGCGAGGTGGAGACACACACTGCCCCAGGCGTTACTGGCGGAACCGCCGTTCCCCGCCCCCTGTCTGATTCTTCACGTGGCCGCCAGGCGATTGGTTCACTGTTTCTGACCGCGTCCCGGATCTCCCGGCCGGGCACGGGGCGCGCTGCGCCGATGACTGCGGCCGCCAGGGTGGACTCGACAGCATCAGCCGGCATGTGCGCGTGCAGCTGCCGGGCGGTCGAGAAAAGCCACGCGTGCAGCCCGTCGCCGGCTTGGGGCGGGTGGCGCAGCCGATCGAGCAGCCAGTCAGGGAGTGCTTTCATGCTCTGCACCCGCGACACCGGATCGGTTCCTCAGCAGCTCCCATTTTAGCGTACGTTCCTCCGCAGACTGAGCAGATCACAATGGGCGCGCGCCCATGCCCAGGAATCCTCAGGCTGGCACCAATGATTTCGTTCGAGGTGATTGACACCCGATCAAGTCCGGTCGCCTCGATGCCACATCCCGCGTTGAGCCATAACTCGATGTTCTCCATCGAATTTCGATGGGAATCAATCGCGCGAGGAATCGCAGGGGCCACGGTGGCCGCCGGGACATCAGGGTCATCGAATCCGCTATCTGGGTGTTTCATGGTTTTATGGGCTGAAATTGTGAATCGTCCACCACATGAGGAGCAGCCAGAGCACGAACAGGGCGACCGCCGTGAGCACCTGAACCAGGCATCTCATGCGGCATCCTCTGGAGTGACGGTGAGGACGACGACGGGCCATGGCTGGTCTGTGAGGATGACGGGTCGATCCGGCCAGAGGCCCCGGTCGTTGATGATCACCTCGGCGTCCTGCAGACCATCGAAAGCGGCCTTCATTGATGAGACGACCGCATCCGGGTCGGGGTGTGTTTTCCCTTGAGCGTGCCATTCGACAAGGACCCGCGCCTTTACCCACCGCGGCCGGACGCTACCCATCTGGGCGGAGGCGCGGACGGCGGCGAGCCGACGATAGATCCGGGTGGCCTGGGCCTTTCGTGACCAATGTTCCCGGGAGTTCGGGAACAGCGGGCGCGGCGGATGCGGCATTTCGATCCTGACCATGGCAGGGGAGGTGGGCATTTAGAACTCCGGGACGATGTACCTGACGACCTTGTTGCGTTTGACGCCGTCGAACTCCTCGACCTTGAGCTGGGCCTCGACTTCGGCGGAAAGGAGATCCTGGGCGCTGACGGCGACGTCGGCGCCCTCGCCCGGGTGCATGCCGGCGGCGGCGAGGAACTGATCGACCTTCCACTGACCGCCTCGCGTGAAGACGAGATGGTCGAAGAGGTTTGGACCGTCCTTGGTTTCGCCGAGCACCATCAGCTTGAGCTCGATCATGTCGTTGCCGCCCTTGGAGGTGTCCTCCTTGGCGTCGACGACTCGCAGTTTGTATTCGCCGGCCGGGACGAAGAAGTCCGCGGATTCGGGTTTTCCGGCTTTGTATGAGATTGCCATAATGGAGTGAATTCAGGAGGTGGATTTGTTGTTCTGTAGGAGGCGGGCGGATGGCCTGAGGGCGCGCCCCTCCCAAAGCACGCGCCAGGACACATCCGCCCGCCAAAGTCGTCAGTCGGCCTTCTTCCCTTTCGCCTTGGCCAGAAACGGAGCGCCGTGGTTGGTCTCGATCGCGTCCGGCGGGATCATCTCGCCACCCTTGGTGGCCGCCCACAGCGTCTCGAATTTCGACGCGCTCACCTTCCCCAGGATCCCCGCGGCTACCTCGGCCGGTGCCTGCTTCAACAGAGGCAGCACGATGCTGGGTGCGACCGTTTGAGTTTCCCTGCCTTTCTGCATGCGCCAGCCGTGCACCTCGCGGCCGGCCTGAACGTGATCGATCGCCCGGGCCTTCAGCTGGTCATGAATTCCCTTCTCCCGTGCGATGTCGTGCGTGAGGTCGAGCGCCGCTGCCAGTCTGACGGGATCTTCGATCCTGCTCAGGTCCACCGTCCTCGGATCGAGGTTGAGGAACCATGCGGCTTTTTCCAGCCGAGGCGCACACGTCCACCGCTTCGCGCACCAGTCGCAGTAGTCGCACGGAGTGGCCGGTCCGCCGTCGTGGACCTTCGCCAGCACCTGGCGAACGACGGCTTTGGCAGATTCCCGGGTGAAGCGAAGCGTTTCCAGCTCGCGCAGGTCGAGGTAAATCAGGTAGACGGTCCATTCATCCGAAAACGTCTGATCCATGAAGCCGAGCGCGTAGAGCGCCTGCTGTTCGCGGTAGTTGCGCCGCTGTCCTGATTTCAGATCGGCGGACCAGAGACGCTCGGGACACGACAGGTCCGCCGTTCCTGGGATGCCCTCGAACTCGACTTTCAGCCGATCCTCATCGGCGACCAGGTCGGCCCCGTCAGCCAGGTTCCGGGCCGTCTCGACCGCCCATTGAAGGGCCAGCCGCTCGCCTTCAGGCATCGGCATGACGGAGGTCCCCAGGTTGATCCACGCCCGGAACCGCCGGTCGAGATCAGTGCCTCGCGCGGCCGCGGGCCCGGCGTTCGCTTCGCTCCGATAGTGGCTGCATTCTGCCAGCTTCGGCAGCATCGACGGACGGATTTCCGGGGCGCTCATGATCCTCCCCCTTCATCCCGAATAAGGATCATCTGATCGGCGAGTTCGTAGGAATACATTGCATGCGAAAAGGTGTCGAAATTACCTTTAGGATCACCGGAGATACTCCCCTGCAAGGCCATGCCCGCGAACCAGTCGCGAAGGGTCATGCCGCGCTCTCTGGAGTTGTCAGTCACCGGAAATGCGGAACCCCCAGTTGGTATTGGAGCTCTCATGCCGCCACCCCCTCTTTATGCGTGAGGATGGTTTTGATGAATCCCGTGGGATTCTTGAGGGCGCGCCCGCGAAGCGAGGGTGACATGTCGCGCCAGGTGTCGCCGACTTTGATGTGGTTGTTGTTGATCAGCCAGTCGGTGGCCGCGTCCTCGTGACCAGCGATGGCGACCGCGAGCCGCTCGATCTCCGATACCCCAGGGGATGGCGCCGGCGACGGAGTAGATGGACTCGGTTTCACGACGGAGAGCCCCGGGGTCGCAGGCTTCTCGGCGGCTGGCGCCGCGCCGTTCAGCCCGACGGCGGTGAATGCGCGCTGGATCGTGGCGAATTCCCACTTTTCCGCGTCGCCCAGGCCGTGCCGGTTTTTCGCGTCCCATGCCGCCGCCCGGTTGCAATGCATCAGGCGTTCGCGACCGCCGACCGCCTTGAATTGTGCACCGGCCTCGTGCTTGTCGCGCTCGCGCACTTGCAGCTTCCAGTTCCCGAAGAGCAGCATGTCCGCCCATTCCTTGATCAGCGGTGCCACCTGCTTAGAGAGCTTCAGTTCGTACCGGTCGAAAGGTCCGGCACCATCGGGCGGCTCGAATTTCCGGACCTGGCTGTGCGCCAGCAGGACGACGTGGATGCCGGCGGCGATGACGGAATCCAACTTGGCGAGAAGGACGGTCATCCTCTCCTTGAGGATGACGTACCCCTTCCCGTAGCCGAAGTCCTCGATACCCTGGATCTTCTCCGAAGCGGCCTCCTTGATCACGGCGTCGGTCACCATCAGTTCGAGCCAATCGATGGTGTCGATCACCAGCGTGCGGCAGGGGCGTTCCTTCGCCACTTCCGTCAGCGCCCCTTCGACCGCCTTCAGATCCGGCACCTGCTCCCGCGTCAGGCGCGCCACCTCCATCTGCGAGGTGCTGCCTTCGATGTCGATGAAAAGTGGTTCCGGGAACTGGCTGGCCAGGGTCGATTTCCCGAAGCCTTCGGGAGCGTAGATGACAACCCGTTGCGGACGAGGCGCCCGGCCTCGCTGGATGTTGTTGATGATGCTCATGGTGTGTGTTTGTGAAAAGTCGAGTGACGCCGGGAGGGTGGCGTCGGTGGAGGTCAGGCCTCCGGTTCCTCGGTTTGCTCGATCACTCCGCGGAGTTCGCTGAGCTTCTCGTCGGATGCGGCGTCGGAGGCGTCGGCCGCGGCGAGCGCCGCTTTCAGTTCCTCGTTCTCCGCGGGCAGCGATCCGAGCTGCTCGCGCAGACCGGCGATCACTTGCTTCTGGGTCTCGATGTGGGTGATGGCCCCTTCGATGACTTGGATTTCTTCTTCAGTGCTCAGGCGTGGCATGGTGTTGTTGGGTTGCCCCGTGACCGCCCGGAGACTGACGAGTCTCTGGTGCAGCCGCGGGAAAAGGAGTTTGAGGATCAGGTTCATGGGATCTGCCGACGAGATAGCCGAGTCCGAAGACCAGCAGGTGGAAACAGGCGCTGCCGAGGATGACTAGGGCGAGCATTCGAGCGGGGCCGGGGCTGTTCATGGGGAGGTCCTGGGCTATTCCTCGAAGAGGGGGGCCGACGGCCAGTGGCGGGCGAGGAACCGGTTGGCCTTCGAGGCAGCGATCCGATATCCCTTCACGCCGGGAGGCCGTTCCAGGCCGGGGATGTATCCCCTCTTCGCCAGCGCGAAGACCTGGGTGTACGAACGATCCGCCTGCTTGGCGATATCGTGGAGCGACACGTAACGGGGGACGGTTCGCGTGCTCATGGCCGGCCCTCCTTA
>JBJXFS010000158.1:0-8467 GCA_046155625.1 Verrucomicrobiales bacterium
CGCATCCCGAGAAATGCCAAGCCACGCCCGGAGTGGTCGCCGGCTTGTTGAAAGTGGGCCAACGCCTGATCGAATTGCCGCCGATGATTGGCGACCAGCCCCAGCCCTCGGTGGTCGCCCACCGTGGCAAACGCCCGCTCCGCATCACCCAATCGCCGCTGCGCCAACGCCACCATTCCCAAGCCACGCTGGTCGCCCGCATTCGCGAAATGGTCGGCCGCCGCGTCGTAGTTGCGCTTGGTAAATTCAATCCACCCGACCGTCTTTTGGCCATTGTTGAGTCCGGCGTACGCGCACCATCCAATCAGCGCTGTGAGAGATGAAATGCGGAGAAGGTTACCCCCCCCCCTTGAGCGTCAATATTTTAGGGAGTTTCATGAGAGAGTGCGGGGACAGCGACCCGCTAGGCATAAACTCCCTGCGTGGTATCGGCAATAGGTTTTATTGTGTTTTCTTTGTCACCAGATTGTTCCCATGAAATAGGACCCCACCTCAATCTCAGGTGTGTTTTTTCCGCATCCGGAGCAGGCCGTATCGCGGAGAGAGGAGAAACGCGATGGCAAACAGGGCGCCGAGCAGGACGGTGATGGTCGATCCAGCGGGCCAGTTGAGCTGGTACGAGAGCACGAGCGCGGCACACGACCCCAGGGCGCCGAGAATGCCGCCGCCCCAAAACAAGGTGGGCGCGTTGTCGCTGAACATGTAGATGGTCGCGGCTGGGGCGACCAGCAGGCCGACGCTCAAAATGCAGCCGACAGCCTGCAAGGAAGACACGAGCACGAGGATCACGATGCCGAAGAGCGCATAGTTCAACAGCCGGACAGGAATGCCCAGACTGGCGGCGACATTCGGCTCGAAAAGCAGGATGAGGAGCGGCCGCTGCAATGCCGTCAGCAAGAGAATGGCAGCCGCGCTGATACCAAACGCCAGCCACAGGTCCGAATCGCTCATACCCATCAGTCCACCGAAGAGCCATTCATCGAGTTTTTGGCGCATGCCGAGACGCGAAATGAGGATCAGGCCGCCGCCAAAACCCGCGGTATACAGCACGGCCAGAGCGGTGTCGTGGTCGATCCGCGACGTGCGCGCCACGAACAGCGACCCCAGGCCAATAAAAATCGCCGCGAAAAGGGCGCCGGCGAGGACGCTCCACGAAAGCAGCCCGAACAACGCCACAGCCAATGCAATCCCTGGCAACAGTCCGTGGCTCAGCGTGCCGACTTTCAGCGCGCTCTTGCGCAGCACGACAAAGGCACTGACATATCCATTGGCAAAGCCGATCAGCAGACACGCCAACAGCGCGCGGCGCGTGATTTCGAGGTCGAAGGCTTGGAGAAATTCGCTCATGGGCGGGGTTGGGTCGACGGACCGTACGTTGCCGCCAACCCGGCCGGCGTGAAGACCTCGGCCACCATACCGAAGGCCACCGCGCGCCGCTGCAGGAGCAGCACTTCGTCAAACACCTCGGGTACCGAATCGAGATGGTGGTGGCTTGCGATGATCAGCCGCCCCTCGGCCGCGAGATCGCGCAGCAACTGGCGCAACGTTTCCTCGGCCGTCCGGTCCAGTCCGGTGAACGGCTCGTCGAGCAACAACACGTGCGCCTCCTGCGCCAGCGCCCGCGCCAGAAACGCCCGTTGCTGCTGGCCGCCGCTGAGCGCATTGATCTGGCGCCGGGCCAAATCCTCGAGGCGCATGGCCGCAAGCGCCCGGTCGACGATCTCGCGGTCGTGCCGACGAAACGACCGCCACCACCCGAGATTCGGATACCGCCCCATTTCCACCAAGCCGCGCACGGTGAGCGGAAACTGCCAGTCGACTTCGCCGCGCTGCGGCAAATAGGCAAGTTCACGGTGGGCCGAGGTCAACGCCGCGCCGCGCCACAAGACCGTCCCCGCGTCCGGCGACAAAATCCCAGCCAGCGCCTTCAGCAACGTGCTCTTCCCCGCGCCATTCGGCCCTACCAAGGCCACGCAACGCCCGCACGAAGTGGCAAAACTCACGTCCTCCAAGGCCTTCACTTCGCGGTAGCTCACCGTCAGGCCACGCACTTCCAATCGATGCGGTTTGTGGGTCGGACCTCCCGCCCCCCAGCAGACATGATCCGGGTGTCCGTGCGGATGGTTGACCGGGGGCAACGGCTTCATGGCCACAGAAACGTCAGTGCCTCCACCACCTCCCCATCCCCCGCCCACACCGTCTGCCGCCGCGTCTCGAATCCGTCCGGCTCCCACTCCACTCCCAAGGCCGTCGTCGGCGTGCCCGTCGGCCAGCGCGCTTCCACCAGCACTTCCAGCGGCTCACCTTCCTCAATCGGCACAGCCACCTCCAGCTCTCTCAGCCCGCCGCCCGCCTCCCAAGGACCTGCAAATTCGGCCACCACGTGACCCTCCACCGATAAAACCACCCTCTCCGGTTCATGGACATACCGCACCCGCACCACCGCCCGGACGTCGTCGGCCGCTCCGGCCACCGACGGCCCCACCCTCACTTCCCCTGCCCCACGCCCGACCCTCTCCGCCCCGGTCAGCCGCGCCAGTGGCACCGACACCAAGCCAAACCCCGCGGCCACCAGCGCCAACAATACCAAGGGCGACGATCGCATAGTCCTCAAGTTATCCATGACGGCAGGGGGAACTTTTTGCAAGTCATTTGCGCAAATTCCCGGTTCACAAACTGCCCGTCCCTTTATGGCAGCGGCGATTCTCGACTAAACAAATCGGATTAGTCGGGTTTGCCCTCCTGAGTGCTGATTGGGGAGCGAGGTTGCGGCCATTCGCCGGTTGGCAAGTGGGGGAGTTGGGGGCTTATTGGCAGGAGCGATGAAATTGTTATTAATCAGCATTGGAGGGTATGGGATGGTCGGCATGGAGCTCTGCGGGGCGCTCCCCAAGGGTGCCATGCCGCTGCCTACGGCGAACCGGCCGCCATCATGGAGCGAGAGTGTGGAGAACGGAGTGATTACGGCGGGTGGGGGTGACTGGGTGGTGGGAGGATCATTGGGTGATGCTCGGGTTCATCTCGAATACTGGCGGCCTAGCGACGGGGCGACGGGGCGCTTGCACTTCGAACACGGATTGGAGGTGGCTCTTGATGGAGGGGCGGGGAGCTGGCAGGCGCTCGATGTGGCCACCGAGCGATTGCCTGGGAAGGCCGGATTGGTGCGGGTGTGGCGCGATGGCCGGGAAGTCGTCCGCTCGGAAATCTCGAAACGCGGCGCGGTGGCATCGCCGGGGGCGCGATTTGTATCGTCGGTCGAGCAGGCGCGATCCGTGTTCCGCTTCGATGGCGACTTCAGTTTGGTCGCGCGATTCCGCACGACCGGCGGGGGAACACTGGCCTCTCTGGCACCGGCCGAGGGACCATGGGCTCCAAATGCCAAGGCGCTCTTTGTCCGAGGTGGCCGGCTCGTCTATGACATCGGATGGCTTGGGGCGTATTCGGCGGGGCCGCCGATCGATGACGGGGCATGGCACACGGTGGCGCTCGTCTTGAGCGATGGACGCACGACGATGCATCTTGATGGCACGCCGCTGCCATCGCGCGACGGCTTCACCAAGCCCGATGTTCCCACGCATGTTTTCAAGATTGGGGCGGCGGCGCCCGATTTCGCGGGAGACTTTACCGGCGAGCTCGCGGCCGTGCGATTCTACCAGCGCGCCTTGTCCGCGAAGGAAATTCGGTCTCTGACCAACCTGGATTCGAAGGAGTCGAACACGCCGGACTTCGCATGGGAGCCCGCAGATGGGGCGTCGAAGGAGGCCCCGGCACTGCGGATCGCGGCATCGGCTGGCATGCAGTTTCGAAACGTCTGGTCGCAGCCGCTCGATCGAACCGACCATGCCGCGCTCATTCGCGGATGGAACGAGGCGAGCCTGGAGCGCGGCTCACGCATTTACCACCAGTTGTGTGTCGTCTGCCATGGCACCGTTGAAACGCCCGGCTCCCTGCCGACGGCCCTCCGGTTTGGCGAGGCGCCATTCAAGAACGGCGACGATCCGATTTCCATCTACCGCACCCTGACCGATGGCTTCGGCCAGATGGTTGCCCAACCGCAGTACACGGCCCGCCAAAAGTACGATGTCATCCATTACATTCGCGAGACGTTCCTGCGTCGAAACGCCGCGTATGACACGGCCACCGACGCCACTTATCTGGCCGGTCTGCCCGTCGGTCTGGCCACCGCCGAACTCGAAAACGAAGTGGAGCGCGAGCCTCCCTACCGGCAGATGGATTTCGGTCCTGCTCTCCTCTGGACGCTCCAGGCCGCCGAAGGGAATATCGCTCAAAAGGGCATTGCCGTCCGTCTCGATGCCGGCTCCGGCGGCATCAGTCGCGGGAAAGATTGGATGCTGTACGACCATGACACCCTGCGGGTAGCGACCGGTTGGAGCGGAGAAGGGTTCGTGGATTGGAAGGGCATCGCCTTCGACGGGTCGCACCAGACCCATACCAGCATCAGCGGCACTCCGGTCTACGCCAACCCGACGGGACCCGGCTGGGCCAATCCCTCCGATGGGTCTTGGGACGATCCCCGCCCCCAGGGCCGCGACGGCCGGCGCTACGGGCCGTTGCCGCGGGCTTGGGCACGGTACCGAGGTTTGTATCTCCACGGCGACCAAGCTGTTGTCAGCTACACGGTGGGAACGGCCGACGTGCTCGACTCCCCCTCCCTCATCCCTTATGGGGCAGCCTCGGTCTTCGTGAGGACACTCAACCTCGGGGCCTCCACCCTGCCGCTCACCGCACGGCTCGCGACCGACGACCCGGCCGTCGGTGTTGTCCTGCGTGGCGCGGGCGCCCGCCTCGATCGGCAGAATGGGTTTGTGCATCTTCACTTTCCGCCGGCGGACCACCCGCGCCACGTGCGTGTCTACCTCGCGCGACTCGATGCGCCGAACCTCCAGGCGCTCGCCGACGCGGACGGGGAATCTTTTGATCTTGCGCCATTGACCCGCGGCGGCCCGCCCCGATGGGGTCAAGAGATCACGACACGCGTGACGCCGGGCGACGATGCGGGCGCCCTGAGGGTCGACACCCTGCCGCTCCCTGACGCGAATCCATGGCGCGCCTGGATGCGCACCACGGGTTTTGACTTTTATCCCGATGGAAAGAGCGCCGCCGTGTGCACCTGGAATGGCGATGTCTGGCGCGTTGACGGGATCGATGGCGATGGCGAATTGCGCTGGCGACGACTGGCCTCCGGATTGTTTCAGCCGCTGGGGCTCAAATTCCGAGGCGGCGATCTGTTTGTCAGTTGCCGCGACCAGCTGGCGCGGCTCCACGACCTCAATGGCGACGGGGAAACGGACTTCGTCGAATGCTTCAACAACGACCATCAGGTCACGGAACATTTCCATGAATTCGCAATGGGCCTGCAGACGGACACCGAAGGAAATTTTTATTACGCCAAATCCGCCCGCCATGCCCTCCCGGCCCTCGTCCCCCACCACGGGACGTTGCTGCGGGTGAGCGCCGACGGGGAGCGGACCGACATCATTGCCCACGGGTTCCGCGCCGCCAACGGTGTCTGCCTCAATGATGACGGGACCTTCTTCGTCACCGACCAGGAAGGTCATTGGACGCCCAAAAACAGGATCAATCACGTGATTCCCGATGGCGGGTTCTACGGGAATCTTTTTGGATATACGGAAGTCACGGATCCCGATGACGGCGCGATGCGCCCGCCCTTGGTGTGGATCACCAACCAGCACGATCGCTCCCCTGCCGAACTCGTGAGCGTGCCCAAGGGAGTCTGGGGTCCCCTCGCCGGATCGTTGCTCAACCTCAGCTACGGGTACGGCCGGCTCTACGTCGTACCGCACGAATCTGTGAACGGCCAACTCCAGGGCGGAGTGTGCGCTCTGCCCCTCCCGGACTTCCCGACCGGGGTGATGCGCGGCCGATTTCACCCCAACGGCTTCCTGTACGCCTGTGGCATGGTCGGCTGGGCGACCAATTGCCAGCAAGACGGCGGTTTCTACCGCCTCCGTCCCACCGGGCGGCCGCTGCGAGTCCCCATCAAGGTTTCATCCCGGCCAGGCTCCCTGACCCTCACCTTCTCCGATCCGCTCCCCATGGGGGTCGATACCTCGACCATCACCGCCCGGGCGTGGAACCTGCGCCGCAGCGCCCACTACGGATCACCGCACCTCGACGAACGGCCGCTCCAAATCACTTCCGCAACCGTCGACGCCGACCGGCGTACACTCACGCTCAGCCTCCCCGATCTCGCCCCCACCCCGGGCCTCGAAATCGCCTGGCGGCTTCCCGACGCCGAGGAAGGTGAAATCACCGGTTCGATCCACCTCAGCCTGCAAGCGCTCGGGTCGGCCGAGACGACGAAAAACTGAGCCCGGGGACAGCGCCGCGCGAAGCCTTTCAGTTCAATGCTTTCCGCTCAACCCAAAACGGGACATTGGAACCACGAAAGTCACGAAACACACGAAAACTCAATGCTTTCCTCTCCTCGCTTCGCGTTCCGCCTGAAAGGCGGTACACCAACCCAATGCTTCCGGTTGGTGTACCGGGTTTACCCGGAGCGCGGAGCTTTTCAGCTCAATGCTTTCCTCTCTTCGCTTCGCGTTCCGCCTGAAGGCGGTACACCAACCCAATGCTTCGGGTGGGTGTACTGGGTTTACCCGGAGCGAAGCTGGGGCAATAGTTTCTTACGAAGCCACGCGCCTTACCGGGCCGAGCGGTAGTAGTTGCTGCCAGTGGACGGCAGCGGTATCGAATACGGGCTGACGGCTCCGGGGACATTTTGCCACGTGCCGGTGCCCATGCTGGGCGAGCTCTGCAGCGTGCCGGTGTAGGTGATGATGATATTGCCGCCCACGACGCCGATGCTGATGGTGTCGGTACTGACGGGCGGTTGGAGGGTGGTGGTGATCCGGATGTTGTCGATAAAGTTGTTTTCATTCAACCCACCGGTCCGGCCGCCCCAGAGGAAGTTCGCGCCGCTTTCCGACGTCCAACCCGGCACGACCACGTCATCGAAGATCACTTCATTGTTGAAGCGAACCTGAGCCCGACCGTTCGCGCTGAGGATGACCGCGACCGGAAAATATTCCGGGTCGCTCAGAAAGGAGGCGTAAGGCATCGGCTTTTCCGCGAGCAGCGAGCCCTGATATTTCAGGGAAATCCCAGGAACGTCACCGTTCCCATTTTCATACGTATCAAATGACACGATCAGTCCGTTGCCGCTGCCTTCTTCGCCAAACAGGGCCGGCGCGGAGCTGTCTCCGACATCGTCGCCCCAGACGAATGACACGCCGTCGGCGGGCGGGGACGATCCACCGCCGATGCGCATGTCCCAGGCGACGACGATCGAGTTCACCGGTTGCCCGGCGTTGAAGTCATCGATGGCGAGCACTCCCATCTGGCCGTTGGTGGCCGCGGTCAGGCTGGCGAACCCGGATCCGTCGACGCCTTGACCGACTTCTTCGACCCCCGATCCGGCGAAGCCGTAGGTAAGCGTGGACGGGTTGTCGAAATCCAGCTGTGCTGTGGGCGCGGGCAGTTGCGGATCGAGGACCTTGAGCACGGCAACGTTGCTTTGGATTGGGCCGTTGGCGCCGGTCGCGATCACACGGTATTGGCGGCCGTTGTCGGCCAGGGCTGTGGCCGCGGTTTCATGCGTGTCGGTGGTGGCACCTGGAATATTGGTAAACTGAGTGGATGCCGAGGGGGCCGACTGCCACTGCCAGGTCGTCTGGCCAGGGTCATTGACCTGGGCGCTAAAGGTGGCGGTGGCGCCCGCGATCACGGCGATATTGCTCGGTTGCTGGGTGAAAGTGAGCGGGCCAGCGTAGTTTACCGTATTGATGACCACAGTGTCGATCCAATGGGTCTCGACGGCGCCGCCGGTGCGACCCGCGATATTGAACCTCCCGTTGGCCAGGCCGCTCCATCCCGGGATCTGGACGTTGTTGAACACCACAATGTTGTTGAACATCACGTCCACGGTGCCGTCGTTTTCGATCCGGACGCCAAAGGGCACCCAGTCCAGTTGCTGGAAAAAGGCGCGCGTGATGCGCACTTCGGGAACGACGAAGGCATTCCGATACTTGATCCCGATGGCCGGCGCCTCACCGGTGGCGTTGTCGGGATTGGCATCGGCGTTGTCGTAAGTGTCGAAGGTGATGGTCAAACCGGTTCCGGCTCCCTCCTCGGCGGCGCCGCCGATGATGCCGGCGGGGGCGTCGACGGCCCAGTTGAAGCTGAATCCATCGGCCGGAACGGCTGGGGCGTTGGTCCCGGTCGCGGTGAGGTTGATGTCGAAGGTCGCAGTCATCGCGCCCTGAGCACTGGCGCCGGAGAAGTTTTCGACGACCAGAGATCCATTCTGGCTGCCGACTGCGTCGGTCAACGAAAGATAGCCCGAATCCGCCACGCCACCTGAGCCGAGGATCACGGAGCTACCATAGGTGGAGATGCTGGCCCCGGCGGCGGATCCGGTATTGGT
>JBJXFS010000165.1:0-8555 GCA_046155625.1 Verrucomicrobiales bacterium
CCCCCCCCCCCGCTTCGCTGAAACAACAACTGAAACTAGAACCGGATGAGCACGCCGGCCTCGACGTTGTGGCCCTTCAGGTCGTCCAAGTCGGTTTCGGTCGAGATATAGCGGTAACCGAGGGTGAGATCGGTGTTCGGGGCGACGTTGTAGTTGAAGCTCCCGAAGACCTGCCACGAGAAGTCCCATCCGTCCGAGGAAACGTCGTAGCGGATGCCTTCGATTTCATCGAGATCGAACTCATGCCACGCGACGCCGGCGCCGCCGCCGAGGGTCATCGAGAGAGACTCGGTCAGGTTGAAGCTGTAAGCGATGTTGGCGAGCACCGGGATCAACGAAGGATCCGCGTCGAGGTCGAGGTCGCCGAGGGTGTCGTCATTAAATTTGACGGTCACGTCATCGAGGTCGGCGGTGTAGTAACCGGCGCTGGCGCCGAAGCTGAAGCCGTTGTCGAAACGGTAGCCGAAGGGCATGGTGACACCCCAGCCGGTCTTGAAGTTGGAATCGATCTCCAGGTCGCCGAAGCCCGTGTCGAAGCTGGCACCGACGTCTTCCATCCACAGGGCGCTGCCTTTGAGGCCGAGGAACCAACCGGCGCGGGAGTCGGCCACGCTGGTCACTATGGGGGCGGGGGCGGACACAGGAGCTTCTCCGGCGAAAGCCGGAACAGCGGCAAGCGCGAAGACCAATGTGCAGTATTTCATAGTAGTGGGTGTGGTTTGGGTGATGGGCTAGGAAAGGAGGACCATCCGTCCGAGGGAGCGAATGGAACTCAATCGTCAAATCCAATCTAGAGGGGACGATGGTCGCTTCTCGCGGCAGCCGGTCTTGATATGGTTTTTTGAACAGTATGGCAAAGATGATAGACGACTTTGTTATTTTAAAAGCCTTGGGTTGAATTCAGCGGCAGGCTGAGTCTGCAGCCAGCCAATGAAGCAGGATTCCAATCTTTTCCGACATTCCATCATCCGGCGCGTGCTTGCGGTTCTGCGACGCGTTGGACTGCCGCGGGGTGCGGCTGGCGCGTGCTCGGGATGCTCATGATCTGGCTCAGGGTGATCTGGCCGGCTTCAGCGGTGGATGCACGTGCCGGTGACCATCCTCTTCGCTGCAATGGTCAGCTTCATCAGCCTCTACTTTAGAACTGGCCGGCGGTGGCTGGGGTGGACGACGGTTGGTGTGCGTTGTGCCGTGCTCGCCGTCAATTTTTTGGTGCCGGTCAACCTCCACTACAGCGAGATCGGGGCGCTGGGAGCATCAGGTTTCTTGGGGATCCCGCAGAGGGACGGGCAGTTTACCGTCCTCTTTGAAGAAGATCGATCTCTTCTCGGGCCGATCGATGTAGCTCGCCCAGAACAGGCCGATGTATCCGTTGCGGAAGCCATCGGCCCGGGGGATGCACTCGAAGGTGTACTCGATCGTCCCATCGTCCAGAATGTGGTAGCGTCCACAGCTCTCAAGTTTCCAGTTTCCAGTCGGCGGCTGGTGGAGTTCGACGGTGTGGGCATCGATGAGGCGCAGTTCCATCGGGAACTTGCGCGGCTCGAAGGCTTCGATCAGGCCGGCGGTCGTGCCGTCGTGAATGTGCTCGAAATTGAGACCCGCATAGGACGGGACGAATAGGTTGGCCTTGCGCCGGCTGTGCCTCAGCGAGGCGAGGCCGGAGTATCCGGCGCGGTGGCCGGGCAGCTCCGGCACATCGACGGCGGAGTTGTCCGCGATGATCGCCGTCGCTCCGCCGCGCTCAAGGATGACGTGGTGCGCCTCGGCGACGCGGTAGTCGATGTCGGAATTGGTGAGGCTGGTGACGCCAGGGGCGGCGAGCGGGTGCCCGGCGTGGGCGACCAGGCACATGGATGGCATCGCCCAGCCGACGAGGCCGAGCAGGGTGAGGGGAAACTGGACGGGAAAGGGGGCATTCATCAGGTCAGTCTAGCCGAGCGGGCGCAACCCGTCCAAGCCGCGATCGGCAGCCAGGATGTCGCCTCGGCGCATCCACCGGCGCAGGAAAGCGAATCGCCTGGCTTCTACGAGCCAGGCTGCGGCCACTCTTATTGGTTGGCCACGGTGTCTTGGGCCAATACGTTGGTGCCATCAACCGCAGGCACGCGACGCCCGCGACACCCCGGCAGACTGGGCGATTGCGCGCTGAGTCGATCAGCAAGCTTCGACCATACGCGCACC
Source organism: Verrucomicrobiales bacterium (assembly GCA_046155625.1). Classification (GTDB taxonomy): domain Bacteria; phylum Verrucomicrobiota; class Verrucomicrobiia; order Verrucomicrobiales; family V1-33; genus CAJBME01. The sequence continues at coordinate 2,185 of JBJXFS010000165.1, forward strand.
AATCAGAAATATCCCAGGCTCCGACAAGCGACAAGGTCGATCGGGCCACGGCAGGCCCTCTTTCGGTGTCTTTCGGTGCAGGGCTGATTTCATGCTTGCCATCGCGACCGTCGGCAGTCCAATCTGGTCAACTCATACAGCCGAATCCCCCATGAAATACTTCTTCCACTCCCTTGCCCTGATCGGGCTTGCGGTCTCCACGGCCAGGGCCGGCACATTCACTCTGAGCGGCGCGCTGACCGACGATGAAAGTACCGGCATCAGAGCCTCAAATACCTATACTCACGCGATCAGCGGCGGTACCCCGGCCACGGTCAATGGGGTGGATTTTGTGGTCCTCAGCCCCGGCAACACGCCGGACAATTTTTCCTGGGCCGCGACCGGTGGCTTTTCTCAGGTTACCAACAACAATGGGGGATGGAATCCCGACCTCGGCGGGGTCACCGGCCCCGGGCTCATTGAGCTGCTCGGCAGTTTTACCTACTCGGGTGGAGGGGCGAATCCCGGGAACAACCAAATCTTTACGCTGTCGGGATTGACCGTCGGCACCACCTACGACACCCGGCTCTATATCCGGGTTTGGGATACCGGTGGGGGCGGTCGTTTTATCGACTTCACGGTGACCAACGGTACCGAGGTCGACACCTTCGTGGACCGGGCCGAAGACCGTCCAGGCGAAGTGCTTGAGTCCGGCAACAACCACGAGGCCTACTACCTCAATTACCACTTCACCGCCCAAGGCACCGAATTGGAAATCATCGCGACGGTGCCCGACACGGCTCCGGGCAACAGCGGCAGTTTTCACATGTACGCCCTCACCAATCAGGTCGCTGGCATTGTCCCCGACGACGATGGAGACGGGCTGCCGAATGCCTGGGAAACCGAAAACGGGCTGAATCCCAACGATAACGGCTCCATTGATCCCGCAAACGGAGCCAACGGCGATCCGGACAGCGACGGTTTGAAGAACAGCGAAGAATATGCCAAAGGCACCAAGCCCAAAGATAGCGACACCGATGACGACACCCTGAAGGACGGTGATGAAGCGGCCGTCGGCGGAAGTCCCACCAAAGCCGACACCGACAAAGACGGACTGAACGACGGCGACGAAGTGGCGCGGGGCACCAAGGTGAATGATGACGACACCGATAACGACGGTTATCTGGATGGCTTTGAAGTGGCAAAAGGGTCCAATCCTGTGGATGCCGACAGCGTGCCTCCACCCTCCGGCAAGTTCAAACTGGGGAAGGCTCTGACCGACGATGCCAGTTCCGGCATCAGCACCGCACATACCTACACCCACGCCATCAGCGGCGGCACGGCGGCCACCGTCAATGGCGTTGATTTTGCCGCGCTCACTCCGGCGGCCACTCCCGCCAACTTTTCCTGGGTCTCGGCTGGCGGCAAGAATACTGTCGAAAATAACAACAATGCGTGGGATCCCGCCGCCGGAGGTGTCACTGGCCCTGGGCTTGTCTCGCTCCTGGGGAGTTTCACGTACGCCGGGGGAGGCGACACTCCCGGGGGCTTCCAAACGTTCGTCCTGTCGGGACTGACCGTCGGCACCACTTACGATACCCGGCTTTATATCCGGGTGTGGGACAAGGGGGGAGCGGGCCGCTTTATCGACTACACCATGACCCATGGCGGGGAGATCGACACCTTCCTGGGCAGCGCCGAAGACCGTCCGGGCGACGTGCTCGGCAGTGGCAACCAGGACGAGGCCTATTACCTCAACTACCGCTTCACCGCCAAGGGCACCACTCTGGAAGTCAAGGCCGCGGTGCCTACTACGGCGGCGGCCGGCAACGGCAGTTTCCACATGTACGCCCTCACCAATCAGGTCGTCCCCGGCACGGCCGGCACTTTCAGCCTGAGCGACCCGTTGGCCGATGACGCCAGTTCCGGCATCAGCCCAACAAATACCTACACCCACACCATCAGCGGCGGAACGGCCGCCACTGTCAATGGGGTGGACTTTCTTGAGCTGAGTCCCGGCAACGTCCCTGAGGGCATGGCTTGGATCGCCCCAGATGGCCAGAATGTTGTCAATAACGTCAACAATGCGTGGGACCCCGACGCTGGCGGTGTCACCGGCCCCGACCTCATCTCCCTGCTGGCGAGTTTCACCTACTCGGGTGGAGGGGATCGTCCCGGGGCGTTCCAGACATTTATCCTGTCGGGGTTGACCGTCGGCACCACCTACGACACCCGGCTCTACATCCGGGTGTGGGACGCGGGCAGTGGCGGTCGGCCCATCGACTACACCATGACCCACGGTCTGCAGGAAGACTCCTTTCTTTCCAGAAAAGAAGACCGTCCGGATGAGGTGCTTGGGACCGACAACCGAAACCACGCCTACTATATCAACTACCGCTTCACGGCCCAGGCGTCCGACTTGGAAATCAAGGCGACGGTTGGCAATCCGAACAGCGGCTCATTTCACCTGTACGCCCTCTCCAATCAGGTCGTCCCGGTGGAGACGCCGAAACCGATCCTGAGCATTGCCCCTTCGGCCGGCAACACGGTGACTGTCTCCTGGCCGCCCGAAACCACCGGCTGGGTCCTCAAATCATCAGTCTCCATGGCCACGGGCTCATGGGAGGTGGTGCCCGGCGTCGTCGGTAACAGCGTCACCCAAGGCATCGCCGGATTTAAGTTCTACCGCCTGGAAAAGTAGACCGCCCATTCCAAGGAAGTTCATTACCGTGAACCTCGGGATCCCATAAAGGGACGGGCAGTTTGTCGTCCTCTACAAGACAAATCCACCCCCAAGCGCCCCTTCCTCCGCTCAATCCGCCCCAAAGCCCGAGAAAACTCCCCCTCACCCCCCCCCTCTCCCGCCCTCCCCGCCCTCCCATGACCCACGCCTCCATGCCCAGTGCCGGCCCACAGAAGCCAATTCCTATCTGACGGTGCCCTGATGAATCAGCGTCCGCTGCGTCGCGGGGGCGCTTAAGCCGCCATTAAGCCGACACGGCGAGAATTCGCCCTCACTCCACAGTGCGCGGCACCTGTTCCCCGCGCCGGCCCGCCCCATGAAACTGCTCATCGTCGAAGACTCCGAGCGCCTGCGCCGTTCCCTCGGGACCGGGCTGCGGCGCATGGGCTGGGCCGTGGACATGCTGACCGATGGGGCCGAGGGCCTGGAGTTTGCGCGGCTCAACGACTACGATGTCATCGTACTCGATCTCATGCTGCCGACGATGGACGGGCTGACGGTCCTGCAGCGGCTGCGCGAGCTGGGGCGGCAGACGCATGTGCTTATCCTCTCGGCGAAGGATCGCGTGGAGGATCGCATCCGCGGCCTGCAGTTCGGGGCCGATGACTATCTGATCAAGCCCTTCTCGTTCGATGAACTCTGCGCGCGGCTCCAGGCGCTGGCCCGCCGGCGCTACGAGGCCAAGAATCCCGGGCTGAAGCTGGGGGACATCGTGGTGAACACCGCCGCGCGCTCCGTGATGCGCGGCACGGAGCCGGTGCCGCTCACGGCGGCGGAGTATTGCCTACTGGAACATCTCGCGCTCAATCGCGGGCGCGTGCTCTCCAAGGAGCAGTTGATAGACGCGCTGCACGACAGCGATTCCTGCCCGGGGCCGAACGTCATCGAAGTGCTCATCTGCACGCTGCGGAAGAAAATTGACCGCGCCGGCTCAGCCTCGGTCGTCAGCACTCGGCGAGGCTACGGCTATTGCATCGAGTGAAAGCGCCCTCCATCCGCCGCGCGCTGACCGTGCGCCTGCTCGCCGGTGCCCTCGTGCTCCTGCTCGCAGCCGGCGCGGTATTTTTCGCGCTGCTGCATCAGCGGCTGGTGAGCGACTTCGATCGCCTGCTCGCAGTGGAAGTGGAGGCGCTTTCGCACAACGCGGAGTACAAGAGCGGCACCATCATCTGGGATTTGCCGGACGCCTACTCCACGGCGCCCCCGCCCGCGGCGGAGGCGTCCTACGGCCAGCTCTTCCTTGAGGACGGCACCCCCACATGCCGTTCGCCCACGCTGGGCGCGGGCCAACTCCCGCACCTCGCCGGAAAGGCGGACGCCGTCTGGAATGCCCCGCTGCCCGGCGGACGGCGCGGGCGGCTCATGCAAAAAATATTTACGCCCAATTACGATGACACCAGCGTTCAATTGGCACCGGAGGATCCCAATGAACAAACCTGGACGCTCTCCGCGGCGCAACGCACACCGGGACTGCGTCTCGTGCTCGTCATCGCACGCAGCCGCGAGGGGCTCGACTCTCTGCTGCGCACCCTGGCGCTGGCCGGCGGCGCGGTCGCGCTGCTGCTGTGCGGCGCGCTGGCATGGCTCGTCCGCAGCACCGTCGCCCGCGGCCTGCGGCCCGTCGCGGAACTGAACGCACAGATCACTGCGATCTCGCCCGACAAGCTGAACACCCGCCTGGCGACTGCGGCCCCGCCGGAGGAACTTGCATCCATCGAGACCGCCGTGAATCGCCTGCTGGAACGGCTGGAGCGCGCGTTTGAAAAAGAGCGCCACTTTTCCAGCGACCTCGCGCATGAATTGCGCACGCCCATCGCCGAACTGCGCACCGCCTGCGAAGTCGCCGAGCGCTGGCCGGACGATGCCGCGGCCAACCGGCAGTTCTTCCACGATGCCCGCGATACCGCGCTCCATTTGGAAAAACTCGTCGCCACCATGCTCACGCTCAGCCGCTGCGAATCCGGCATGCTGCCCGTGCAGTCGCAGCCCATCGTGCTGGAGACTTTCGTGAGCCAATGCTGGAGCCACTGCGCCGCCGCTGCCGCGGCCAGGCAGTTGGAATTTTCCTGCCGCATCGCGCCCGGCCTCACCGTGCTGAGCGATGCAGATCACCTCGGCATCGTGCTGCGCAATCTCCTGGAGAACGCCGTGGTCCACAGCCCGCCCGGCACGCCGGTGGAATGCACCGCGGAGCGCACCGCAGACGGCGTGGAACTGCGCGTAGTGAACAGCGCGCCTCATCTTGAATGCGCGGACCTCGCCCGCGTCTTCGACCGCTTCTGGCGCAAGGACACCGCGCGCACCGACCGCAGCCACAGCGGCCTCGGCCTCGCCATCGCGCACGAACTCAGCACCTTGCTCGGCCTGCGTCTGCTGGTGGAATTGCAGGACGACCGGCGCTTCACCGCGCGCCTCATCTTCCCCGCGGCGGTCCTGGACAAAGAAGCCTGAAAAATTTTCAGCGCTTAAGAAGCCATAAAGGGAGTTGGCCTGGAATCGCTCTCGTCCGCCACCGCTGCCGGCCCCGGACCCGTGATGACCACGGGACGGAAGCGCCGGGGGTTTTCCAGGCGGGCAATTGAATAACACCATGAACTCCACAACGAATATCCCCGAATCGCGCCGCCCCGTGCGGATGATGCCCGCCCTGCTCGCCGTGTGCGCGCTGTTCGCCGCCGCATCGGCCCTCGCCGACCACCCGCCCCTGCACGATGCAAACATAGTCAACCATTACGCCTACCACTCAGCTTTGTTTGAGGCGAAGGCCGACTATTACCTCGGCCTCGCCAACGCCCACAACCTCCCGACCGCATCCGCCCGCGCCGCCGCGCGCGCTGAGGCCCGATCCAACCTGTGCGAGGCTCTGGAACTCGCCAAAGACCGGCTCAAGGAACGGCGCGAACTCTCCGCCGAACTCCGAGAAAACCGCTACAATCCGGTGATCAATCCCGCCGACTTTCTCAGCGTTGCGGAGATCGTCGCCAGTCCGAATCCGTACCTCCCGCTCATTCCCGGGCGCACGCACCATTACCGTGCGGAGACCGACGAGGGCGTTGAGACCATCGCTGTCACCGTGACGCATCAGACGCGCGAGATTCTCGGCGTCACTTGCGTGGTGGTGCGCGACATCGTGAAGCTCAACGATAACGTTGTGGAGGACACGCTCGACTGGCTGGCGCAAGACCGAGCGGGCAATGTGTGGTACTTTGGCGAGCGCGTGGCCGACTACGATGAAGACGGTCTCATCGTCAGCCTCGACGGTTCCTTCCAGGCCGGCGACGAATACGCGCAGGCCGGCATCCTCATGCCCGCGGTGCCCCGCGTGGGACGATTCTATCGTCAGGAGTATTTCCTGGGCGAGGCGGAGGATGCATCTGAAATTCTCTCGCTCACGGAATCCGTCACCGTGCCCGCCGGCAGCTTCACCGGCTGCCTGGAGACGGAGGACTTCACCCCGCTGGAACCCGATGCCGAAGAATTTAAATACTACGCCCGCGGCGTGGGTCGCGTGCTCGAAATCAACGGGCAGACCGGCAAGCGCACAGAACTCATCGAAGTCACCGAAGAATAATTCCCTTCGCCAACACTTAGGCGTATCCAGACATGCCAGTTCGACGATGCCCCTACGGGTCACTCAAGCCTTCTGATG
>JBJXFS010000184.1:0-25422 GCA_046155625.1 Verrucomicrobiales bacterium
GTGTGGCCGGCGGCGTGAACGTCGTGGAAAGTGGGCGGTTTAAAAGTCGTGGTGGCAAGGGGGTTGTATTGGGAGGGAGGAGGGGGTGAAAGCGTCAGGATTCTGAACGGTCTTTCATGCGGAAGGAGGAGCCTTCGATGACGACGGTGTGGCCGTGATGGAGGAGGCGGTCGAGGACGGCGGAGGTGATGGTGGCGTCGCCGTTGAAGATGGCTGGCCACTGTTTGAAGGTTTTATTGGTGGTGAGGAGGATGGAGCCGCGTTCGTAGCGTGCGCTGATGACCTGGAAGAGGAGATCGGCGCCGCGTTGGTCGATGGGGAGGTAGCCGACTTCGTCGAGGATGAGGAGAGCTGGAGCGGTATATCGGCGCAGTTCGGTTTTGAGGGCACCTTTGAGTTGGGCGGCGTGGAGGGAGTTGATGACATCGATGGCTGTGGCGAAGAGGACACTGTGGCCCTGCTGGCAGGCGGCATAGCCGAGAGCGGAGGCGAGGTGGGTTTTGCCGATGCCGACCAAGCCCAGGAAGATGACGTTGCCGTGATCGCGCATGAACTGGAGACTGAAGAGGTCTTGAACTTCGAGCCGGTTGATTTTTTTAGGCCAGTCCCATCGGAAGGAGTCGAGGGTTTTGATGACTGGGAAGCGTGCAGCCTTGATCCGCCTGGCGACGGCGCGGTCGGAGCGAGCGGCGGCCTCACCCTCGATAAGTTGGGCGAGATAGTCGAGGTGGGCGAGGGAGTCCTTGGCGGCCTTGGTGGCCAAGGGTCGGCACTGTTCTTTCAGGAACGGGAGGCGGAGGGCGTCGAGGTGAGTGTCGAGTATGGCGAGATGGTTTTTCATGAAGTGGGTGTGGCGGGGTCGTATGGGGTGAGGTCGACCGGTTCGAGGTCGATATCCAGGAGGTCGGCGCGGCGGGTCAGGTGAAGGGGGCCGGAGGGAGGCGCGTTGCGGGCGCGCTGCTGAAGGATGTTTTCGATGTACTCGCTGGCGAAGGCTTGGCACTCGATGGCGTCATCAAGGGCGAGGGCGACTTTTTCTGGTCCATAGATGTCGGCGAGGGCGACGATCTTGTTGACGTGGACGCGGGCCTGGAGGCTGCGGGCGTTGAGTTGCTGATGGTAGTACTCGGCTTGCGGACTCAAGGCATAGAAGCGCAGCAGCCAGGAGGCGTCGCGGGCGCGGCGGCGTTGGTCGCGGACCTCCTTGAGGTGATCGGGATCCTCGAAGTCGCGGCGGCGTTCGTAACAGCGCGCATGGGTGGCCACCAGGTTATGGTCAAAATAAAGACAGAGCCGGTCGGAGTAGGCTTTGAGGGTCAGGCGCTGGGAGGCGTAGAGGGAAGGCACCGAGTAGCGATTGGTATCCAGGACCACGCGGCAGCGGCTGGTGACGCGGACCAGGCGCGTGACGGCAGTGTCGGCTGGCTCGGCTGGCAGCGCACGCAGGGCCGGTTTTTCGGTGGCCAGGAACATCTCCTGCGGACGCTGGCGAGTTTCCCCGTGCAGCCGTACATTGGCCACCGTTTCCAGCCACTGACGCACGGCGACATTGAGGGTGCTCAAGCTGGAGGGCAGTTCCAACCCGCGCAGGAAGTTCTTCTTTACATAACCGACGAAGTTTTCGACGACACCCTTCTCATTCGCTTTCTTCACGTTACACGCCCGGGCTTCAAAACCGTAATGGGCCGCGAAGTCGAGATAGCGTTGGTTGAAAACGGCCTTCTCTCCGCGCGGGTGGCGCAGCACACCGGTCTTCAGGTTATCGATAATGATGGCCCGAGGCGTGCCGCCGAAAACCTCCAGGGCGTTGCGATGACAGGCGAGGAAGTGTTCCATGCTCTCCCCGCAGGTGAACTCGACATAGGCCTGGCGGCTGTGGCAGAGGACCATGACGAAGAAGGACAACCGGCGGCGAGTGCCCCCCAAGGCGATGGTTCCCGCATACCCCCAGTCGACCTGGGCCGCCTCTCCGGGAGCGAAGGCCAGGGTGAGGTAGGCCGGATGACGCACCGGCCGCACCGCCCGCACGTACGCCTTAAGGATGCTGGCCCCGCCCGTGTACCCTTCCTCGCGTTGCAGCCGCTGGTAGACCTGCGCCGCGCTGTAAGGATGGCGCTCCAGCCAGCGCACGATAACCGGTTTGTAGGGGTCCAGTTTGCTCGCCCGTTGGGCCCGGCGCCGCTGTGGAAAGCTTTCGCAGGCCGCGTATTTGGCGACCGTTTCCGGGTGCAGGTTCAGTTCCGTGGCGATTTGAGCGAAGGTCAGCCCCCTTTCCCGATGCAGGTGCCGCAACTGGCAGTAAGTTTCGTACTCGATCATCGCCCGCCCTCCTTGATCATGGCCTGCAGGATCTGGCCGATCGAACGCACCTGGCCAGTACGCGGTTGGCCTGCCGCTGCCTCTCCGGGCGGCGGCGGCTCCAGACTGAGCACCTGATAGAGTGGGCTGCGGTAGGCGACAAGCCCCGCCTGCATCAGTTCCCGCCGCGCCTCACGCACCTGCACGGGCTCCAAACACAGCAATCTGCCCGCCGAGGCGTCTGAGTAGTAACTCATGCCTTGAGCATCGGCCACTGTGCACAAGAACAGATACAGGCTCAGCGCCTGGGGCGAAGGCCCCTGGATGTGCCGCTCGCGCACCAACCGGTGGTCAATCCAACTGAACTGGTGAGGCACGCGCCGCACCCGTTCGGGGCAAATAATGGTCTTCGTTTTCATGGGTCTGGGATCGGGTACCCCCAGGCTTCATGCCCAGGATGTCCCGACCCCGACTCAAAAACCGCTGCACGCTGGTCGCGATGGCCTCTTGTTGCGCATGGCCGGTCAAAATCGAAATAAGTCCCACAAAAAGAGCAGGCTGCGGAGAACAGAGATCTTGTAACGCATCCAAGGAATCTTGTAACGCAGGGGCCGGTTCCAATTTCGATTCAACCCTCTTGTTATCAACTTTTTGTGATCTTTTCATCGGCTTCAGATCTCTCTCAACTCCTGCCGCAGGCTTCTTCCGCCAGTACCCGGGATTCGCCGCTCGCCACTTCCGCACTCGCTCACAGTTGTCGTCCCCGCGGAAGTACCCAGCGTTGTTTGGTCGACTCAACCACTGCCGCTGACTCGCCGCCTTCGATGCCCTCCGACATTCCTCCTTGCCGCAGTACCGCTGGCGCCCCGCACTGCGGGGCTCGCACTTCTGCTCTTCATTGCAATGCAGGCACTTAAAACACTTTGACGCTCTCATCTGGAGCCGCCCATCCTGCCCCACCTCCCCCCGCCCCCCCCTCAAGAAAATCCAGTCACCGCCAACTCCTCGCCTCCCCCGTCAGCCACACAAAGAAAGAAGATCCATGAAGAAGAGTTCGGTCGGAAGTTCCGAAGAAAATCCAGCCCGTACACCACGACCGCTAAACCGCCCGTTTTGACCGACTTTCAGATCGGCCACCACACACCGGCCTCAAGGAAGAGTTTCACGGCATCCGTGTGTCCGTGGCGGGCGGTGGCGATGAGAGGGATCTGGCCGGAGGAGGGCGGGGAGAAGTTCACGTCCGCCCCCCGCTCCAGCAGCAGTCGGCAGATGTCCATGTTTCCCCAGCGCACCATTCTCAATGCGGATGGTGCTCAAATTCTCAGCCCATCCGGGTGGCGGACCGCTGAGCCGTGCTGCCAGTTTCTCCCGAGCCAGTTCCACCGCCCCGTACATCTGCCGCCGCGTCTCCGCATCGGTCGCCTGCGCGGTGCTTCAGAGAGTCCACGCACCCCACCCGGCCAGCAGCAACCCCGGCAGCAGGATAAGCCATCCCTGCAACCGTCCTTCAGTTCGTGCTTTCCTGGAAGTTCGCATTGAGCCGCAGCATGTCACAAAGGCGTGTGGGTGTGGTCACGAAGTTATGATTTCTATCACCTGATGCCTCTGTTCCAGCTCCGGGTGTCACGACATTCCGGCCGCCAACCCGCATGGGATTTGATTTTCTGCTGACGAGATCGAAGGGTACACCGAATTACGACATTTGTCGTTGACATATACGACGCCCGTCGTATACACGGAGTGTATGAACCGGAAATCGAATTCTCAGGCCAGCCTGCCGAAGCCCACGGAGGCGGAATTGGAACTGCTGCAAATTTTCTGGCAACGAGGTCCGAGCACTGTTCGCGAAATTCACGAAACGCTGAGCGGAGATAAGGGGACGGGCTACACAACGACGCTGAAGATTCTTCAGAAAATGGCGGAGAAGGGCCTCGTTCATCGTGATGAATCGGAGCGCAGTCACATTTATCGTCCCGTGATGCGAGCCGAGCAAACCCAGCGACAACTGGTGCGGGATCTACTTCAAAAGGCCTTCGGCGGCAGCCCTGGCCGGCTCGTGGTCGCGGCACTCAGCGAAAAAAAAGCCACCGCCGCTGAGATGGCGGAAATCCGCAGGTTGCTGAATCAAATGGAAGGCAATCCCCAACCGGAATCTGACGACGCATCCTGAACAGAACACCTGATGCCATGAACACTCTTGTATTCACGCGCCTCACCGAAGCCGTCGGATGGTCGCTGCTGCATTTTCTGTGGCAGGCAACCGCGGTGTCACTCTTGCTCGTTGCCACGCTCCGACTGATGCGGAAATGCCGTCCGGAAGCGCGTTATGCGGTTAGCGTGACGGTATTTTTTGCGATGGTTGGGTGTTTTGCCGCCACCGCGGTGTCTTTCTGCAGCTCAACCGCCATACCGCTGATCCAGTTCAGACCCGCGGGCACAGAAGTTCCCACGATCAGAATGCCCGCCGTTTCCGTCGCGGCTCAGCAGGCGGAACCGTCCCCTAGTTTCGCGCCGTTGACCACAGCACCGGAAGGTTCCGCAGCGACAATCCCGTTCAAAATCCCCTTTACCGAATCTTCGGAGCTGCCCGCGCTTGCTGTGTCAGAACGCATCCGGCCAATGCTGCCGTGGGCGGTTGGCGTTTGGTTGTTTGGCGTCGCTTTTTTCTCGCTGCGCTTTGCTTTCGGATGGAGGTCGCTCCGGCGACTTCGTTCAGGAGCGATTGCGGTGGTAGATCCTGCATTGCTGGCCTGTTTTCAGACCATAGCCGACGCACTGCGTCTTTCCCGACCAGTGAAACTCCTCGCCTCCGCGGCCATCTCGGTTCCGGTGGCCATGGGAATTCTGAAACCCGCAGTGATGCTGCCGCTCGGATTGCTCACGCGACTCACACCTCTGGAGCTTGAGGCAGTTCTCGCTCATGAACTGGCGCACATCCGCCGCCATGACTATCTTGTGAATCTCCTGCAAAACGTCATTGAGACGATCTTCTTCTTCCATCCGGGTGTTTGGTGGATTTCCGCACAAATCCGGCAGGAGAGGGAAAACTGTTGCGACGACCACGCTGTTCGTTTCTGCGGCGGAGCGATTCCTTACGCCAAGGCTCTGGCCAACTTGGAAGAACTGCGTGGTTTTTGTCCGAATCCAGGGCTCGCGGTGACCGGCGGGGCTTTGCTGTCGAGGGTCCGTCGCCTCCTGGGCCGTCCCGAGGAAAAATCCGCTGCCTGGCCGACGGGCATGTTCTTGCTGGGCACAGCCGCCGTGCTTCTCTCGGTGACCATGCTCCGGGCTGCGCATGACGAGTTTTTCTCGTCGCCTCAAGCCGCCCACATCAGTGATGGCGAGCGTGGCAGCTTTTGTGTTCATGACGGTGGAAAAACGCAGTGGATATTTCTCACGTCCGGCCAGTTCAACAGCAGCAGCAACAACACCAGCGACAGCAAGCTGCGAAGTTGGAAGGATGAGGTGGCAATTTCATTGCCGGACGGACGCACGGCGTCCTTTTCTCGAAGCCACGAAGCTTCGGAGAGCCTTTCGGTAACCTATTGGTCCCGACCACAAACGCACGACCTCACCAAAGGATATGTCCTTTACCTGGATGGGGATATCATCCGCCAGCTGGACTTGAAGCTCCCGCCGATCACCGACGCCACCGCGCTCCAGGCAGTCTGGCCTGCCATCGTCAAGGCTGCGAACTCGGCGAAATTCCACGTCCTGACGTCTGCTCCGCGCCGCGAGCCCGTTGTCGAGCAGATAGGGCATGGCGTCACGCTGGAACTCCAAAGCAGATTGTACCACGGCCCAAATACCGATACCCGAGCCATCCTCAGATGGCCGGGCCAGAAAAGCCACATTCGCCTTCAGGTCGCTTCCGACACTATGGGCAATGGCCAACCCTTCGTCGTCTTTTGGGAGGAAGGGCAGAACGTCCTGTGGATCGCCGGAGGACCCTACACTCGCGGCGCAGTCGTCGGCCCGTGGGAGGGCAAGCAGCTCCAGCGCATTGATCTCCGGGATCCGAACAACGTCACCGAACAACAGTTCGACGGAATTCCTGCCGATGCCGGACCCTCGAAGGATCTGCTGGATAAAGTCGCACAGGTCGGGAAATTTTCGCCCAATGGAAAATACCTCGGCCACTATCGGCATTGGCCTGTAGTCGGCGAAAACCCTCCTCCGGATGGACCGGGGCAAATTTCAGTGTTCCTGAGGAAAGAAAACCGGTTCCAGGTGGGCGCTCAAGCGGAGTGCGGTCTGGAAGAGCTGGTGGACCGGATCACTAAAGAAGCCGCCGAACGGAAACCACCTTATGAAGTCAGCGTTCATACCCCGACCGGATACCCCACGGAGCAAACTGAGGCTGTAATCAATGCTTTGCAGGCTGCGGGCGTCGTCGCGGAGAAGAAGAAGGAGCACGCCAAGTTCCTGCAAATTCCGGGTCAAGAACCGGTGATGATCGTTTCGCAACTCGGTTTCTACAGCGAAGATGGAGCTCTCGTCTTTCCGGTGACTACTTCCGATCTTACGTTCAAAATCGACTATCAATGGACGGAGGCCGAGCCGGGCTCTATCAGACTCAAATCCGGAGCATACCAATCTTATCGCTATGATCTCAAGCGAGGCCGCGTCTTTTACGTCCTATTTGATCACCATCAGTTCTACGGATCCATATTCCAAGTTCCCGCCAGCGTAGAAATCCCCGCAGATTCCACTAAAGAAACGCTCGCCGCCACGCTGGAGAAAGCCGCTGCCTGGTATGACAAGGCGGATGACAGAACCCGATGGGAGCAGACCAGGGTGGCTCTCGACGACGGTGAATACGGAGTATCGGGCCAGCCATTGGACGCCGCTGCCGAAAAAATCCTTTGGGGGGAAGCGAACGAAATCGGACTTCGGTTGGGCCTTGGTGGCATGGAACCGGGAACCTCTGTGCCTGTGGGCCAGCAACTGCCGCTGAAGCAATACCTTCGCAACGACGGCAAAGAGACTCTGCGTCTCAGTCCGACGGGAATCTTTAACGAAGGGATCGGGGGCGAACTGAAGCGCATCAGCGACGGCAAAACGTTTGCACACCAGAAGGGCTATCCGTGGCCCATCGGCTTTGTGTGGACTCGCTTGGCTCCCGGCCACTACATCCAATTGGGGACCGGGCCTCTGCGGACCAAGGATCCTTCCAATCCTGTCCTGGGGATGATGGAGCATGGTTTCGCCGTTTCACCGGGTGACTACACGATGCATCTGACTCATGGGATCGGTCAGTTCATCGACCGTCCTAGGAATACAAACTGGGGCGATCCTAGCATCGCACCGGGTCTCGGTGAATGGACGGGAATACTGAAGTCCGCGCCGTTTCCCATCACCTTCACGGAATTTCCAGGGGCGGATCAAACCGTCCGCACCGCGATCACCGGGGACCGGGCTGTCAGCCTGACGGAGCATGAAAAAGGTCAGATGAACTACAACCTCCAGTGCGATAAAGGAAAGCTCAGCTTCGGTCGCTCCGACGGCTCGACGTTATGGATAGTGCATGGCGATGCCAAGGCACCTGCGGACTACACAGCGGCATGGCTCGTTCAAGGGAAACGTCTGTGGTTGCGTTCTGCTGATGACAACATCCAGTGCATTGAGTTCGACCCGGGAGTAAAAGAAATCGGCACATGGCCTGCCGCTGAAACCAATGGTGATTTTGGCGGAATGCCGGACCCGGTTCGCAAAGCGCTGAATTTGACGAAGGCGCAGCAGGGTGACGCCAAAATCATCGAAAGAGTCGCCACGAAAAAACCAGGGAATTGGGCGCTGGCAAATGGTGCGCAACTTCACATCTACTGCGAAGTTTTCCATGGATCGGATGTCGCCACGACCGCCGTCTTCACGTGGCCTGGCAGTAAGGACCGCTCTGCCCAGTACTGGTACACGGGAGTGGCCTCGGATGCCTTTGCGGCCCGCGTACCGTGGGCCGTGGCATGGGACACGGAATTCCCCGTCCTTTGGATCGCGGTTCGGGACCTCGGCAGCCAATCGAAGAATGCCGATGGCAAGCCGATTGCCAGCCAGTTGAGGCGGATTGATTTTGCGGACCCGAATCACATTCGCGAAGAGACCTTCACGGGCTGGCCAAAGGAAAATGCTCCTTCTCCGGAGGTGATAGCTCAAATGTCCACCCACATGGAAGTCCGTGAGCACGATAGATCAAGCAGCGCATTGCATTCATGGACCAGTCCGGGTAGCCCGGAGAAAATCGACCTGACGTCGGTGCAGAATATCCACATTTCCCTGCGAAAGGACGGATCGTTGACGGTGCGATTGGACGAGGAAAAGGCCTGCACGGAAGCGGAGTTGGCGGAAACGCTCAAAGGCCTCGTAGGAGAGTGGATTTCCAAGCGTCGGAGTAATCTTGCGGGCCAGCCGGTGACGCATCGCGTGACGATCTCTGTCGAGAATGGCCCGGACACATCGCTGCTGGAAAAAATCATGAAAACGACCCGCGAAAGCCTCGGAAGTCAGAGTGCTCAGTCCAGCCTGACTGTCAGGGGACTCAGCTTGGCGGGACTTCCCGTCACGCACCTCCGCGTTGACCTCAGGGACCTTTACTCGGCAGACCCTGCCAAGCCCGGGGAATTCCTCCGCAAGCCGGGCTTCTTTGAAATGAGCCTCGGGTTCAATGGGCCGTGGATTCTTTATCCCGTGGGCTCCGGGCATTTTTATGTCGAAGTGCGCCCGGATCCGAAAACGGTGAAGGACGACATCTATGGCCCCATTCCCGGCGACCCTGTGGAAAAGCTCGATCTCGCTGCATGGCTGGCGGATTCGCCAAACCATCGCGATCCCGGCTACGCCAGGCGGGTAGCCCGCGACATGGTCATCAGCGGCGACCCCTCCCTGACCGGCATCGCGCTGGCATGGATGGGCGAATTCCCGCTCCCGTCTCCACCTCAAGCCAACGAAAGATGGATTCAGGCCATGGACGAATTTTTGAAAACAAGCCCGGCCGCCGCCACCGCTCCCGAAGTGGCAAAACTTCTGGAAAAGCTTCGCGAAAACCAAAAACAAGCGACCGCCGAGTGGGACAAACTCCGCAAGACTTTACCGGAAGATAGCTATGCAGAACCGAAAGCCATCATCGGCGACCTAAATGACGTCCTCTGGGGAGAACCCTCTGAGAACGGCCTCCAACTCGGCATCCGGGGCGTCGGCGAGGATACCAAACTCAACTTCGGCGAAACCATGACCGTGGATTTGCTTGTACGAAACACCGGGAATCAGCCTGTGAAATTCGCCTGGACTCCACGCCATGATGAAGGCATCGCGCCATATTTGAAGCGTGCCGATGGCTATCGCCTCTTGGCCAACATCATCCGGAATTCAATTTTGCTCGTTCATAGCCGCTGTCGTCTCCAGCCCGGCCAGGTGCTGGCCTACAAAAACAACGTCAGCTACAAGCTCGTCAAAGCGAATGCCGACGGCACCAACCCCGAGTCGGAAAAGCATCAGGATACTTTTCTTTTGAGTGAGCCTGGGACCTACCACCTGGAAATCGAAGGACACTTGGGAGTGGACGACTGGACCGGCAGTGCCGGCAAGCCCCAGCCAAGGCCCGCCGGAGAATGGAGTGGAGTGCTCAAGGCGAAGGCCGTGCGCCTATCTGCGACCTAAGCCAAGAGCGGTGGGCGAAAGCGTCCGGCGGCCAATCGGACGGCGCCTCGTGATTCTTTTGGGAATGGCAGGCCTGCTCCTTCATGACCGATGACGTTTGCCCGAACGACCGGGATGGGAACCGACTCTGGGGTTGCGGGTTCCCATGAGTGGGTATTTTTTCTTGTATCCGGGTTTCTCGGGTGAGGGTTTTGAATGACGACGAGGAGGAGTCAATTGACTGCTTTGAACTGATGAGGCGAAGCCCCTTCAAACGCTGGCTCCAGCTGGCGGGATTGGGAGTGGTGGCCGTGGGACTGGTGATGGGAGAGGCGTGGCTGCGGGGGATGCAGCGGGAGGAGATGGTGATCGGTGGACTCCCAGTGGAGGGCGCCCGGATCACGGGAGTCTATCACCCTGATTTCCTCTGGGCCGGACGAGCCTGGGAGATTCGCGTGGAGACGGCCGATCCTCTGGTGCTCACCCTGGACCAGTGGACAGGCAGGATCCCCGCGGGGAATCACACGATTTTTTCCAACCACGATTACACGAACACCGGCCGGTTTGGTGAGAGGGATTTTTGGGGGATGGCGAAGACAGTGGTGGTGCGAAAGGTGCCGCCGTGACCGGTGGTTGCAGCCGCGGGCCGACTGGCTGGTCAATTCGAAGTCGCCGACGAAAGGAGGACGTCGAGAATTAGAGAGACGGGATCGAGGGCCCACGTCCAAGCGGGATCCGGAACGGGGATTGATTCGACACTGCCTGTGACCTTGGGGCGTCGGGCCCCGCCGGTGGGTGCGTGGAGGCGGCGGGCGCGTTCGAGTTCGTGCTGCTGATGCAGGTGTTTGCCGCCGGCGCGCCACCATTCCGAGAGGCGTCGGAGCTGGCTGCCTTGAAGCCAGATGCCGTGGGTGGCGCAGCGGTCGACGATGACGCCGCTGCGACCGCCGAAATTCGAGTGCCCCATGCGCTCGCGGCAGACGGGGCAGGGTCGATAAACGACGGAGCGCGGTCCTTCGAAGTCGGCGTTGATCTGGCTGATCTGCGCCTTGTCGAGCCAGGCGATTGAGTGGGCCTGCGATTCCAGGGTGGTTTCCAGTTCGCCCGGATTGAAGAACAGGCCATGGCAGCCCGCGCACCGTTCGATGGAGAGGGGGGGCTCGGTGTTGATTTCGAGCACGTTCAGGTGGGTCGAGCATTCCGGGCAGGTGAAATGCGGGCTGGTGCCGACTTCGCGGAAATGGAGTTGGCGCAGGTCGATGTCCGGCCGCACGCCGCAGGCCGGGCAAAATGTCATCGGACCTTCAAGGCGGCTGCCGCACTGGGTGCACTTCATGGGCGGCATCCTCTCAAGATGGGCCCCATCCCGCCATTCCAAAATGCTCCCGGGATTTCCATGTGCCGGCTCGGGGTGGATGGCATCGATTTGCTGATGCTGCGAGCGGGAGTACGACGGATTTTTGCACGGTTGTAAGGTAGTGTTTCACTGGGAGTGGCGGGCTGGGGCCGCCATGGAAACGAACACGTTTTGACATTGCGAGCGACCGGTCTGGGTCGAATGCTCGAGTCAGTATGGCGGTCTTAGCCCGCCACTCCCAGTCGTCCCCCGATTTTTTCATGCTTTTTTCGCCCGTGCAAAAATCCGCCGTGGAGCGGGAGCGTGGCTTGGGCTTTTTATTTGTCGAAGGGCGCCAATGCCCTCAGGCTGCCGCATGGTTGCCATTGTTTACCGTCGGATCCTGGGGCTCTGCCATCTCTTGTTGTTGTCGGCGGCGTGGGGGGGACTGCCTCCGGAGACCCGGATGGTCTTTTTGGGGGACAGCATCACGCAGGCGGGCGGCTATGTGGAGGTGATCGAGGCGGCGCTCATTGCGGCGGAGCCGGGGACGAAGCGGAATGTGATCCGGCTGGGTCTAGCCAGTGAAACGGTGTCCGGCCTGAGCGAGCCCGGGCATGCGGGCGGAGCATTTCCTCGGCCGACGCTGCACGAGCGGCTGGGCCGGGTGTTGGAGAAGGCGAAACCGGCACTGGTGGTGGCGTGTTACGGAATGAATGACGGCATTTATCATCCGCTTTCTGAAGCGCGCACGAAGGCCTTCCAGGACGGCCTGGTGACCCTGCGGGAAAAGGCGGCCGCCGCCGGGGCGCGGGTGATCCATCTGACACCACCGGTTTTTGATCCGGTGCCGATCAAGGCGCATGTGTTGCCGGCCGGGCGGGAGGTGTACACCCAGCCTTACGAAGGCTACAACACAGTGCTCGACGCCTACAGCGCGTGGCTGGTCGGCAAGCGCGGAGATGGGTGGGACGTGGTCGACATCCATGGGCCGATGAACGAAGCCCTGGCCGAGCGTCGTCGGACCGAACCGATGTTCACCTTCGCGAGTGATGGAGTGCACGCGGGACCAGAAGGGCATGTCCTGATGGCGCGGGTGGTGCTGGGCGCCTGGGGCCTGAAGGTGCGCGACGACGGCACACCGGACCATCCTAATGGCGCGGCCATTCTTGACGCCGTGCGGAAAAAGCAGGCACTGCTCGCTCCCGCCTGGCTCAGCCACGTCGGCCACCTGCGTCCCGGCATCGCACCCGGCCTGCCGCTGACCGAAGCGGAGGCCAAAGCTCAGCCATATGACGACGCGGCCCGGGCGCTGGCGGCGAAACAGACAGCGGCTTTTCCCGGACCCGCCACCGACTGGAACGGTTTTCAGCGGTACGAATTCGAGATCGCCGGAAGACCGGTCGTGGTGGTGGAGCCCGCGACACCCGCTCCCGGCCGGCCATGGGTATGGCATGGCGAATTTTTCGGCCACAAGCCGGCGCCCGACATCGCCCTGCTCGGGCGCGGGTTTCACATCGTGCAGATGCAATGTTGGGCAGTCCGCCGGCGGTGGCGCTCTGGGACGCGTGCCATGCCGAACTGACGACGCATTATGGCTTGAATGGCAAGCCGGCTCTGGTCGGCCTGAGCCGCGGCGGGCTCTATTGTTACAATTGGGCCAGCGCTCACCCCGACAAGGTAGCGTGCGTGTATGCGGACGCGGCTGTCTGCGATTTCAAAAGCTGGTCCGGCGGTACAAAAAACTGGGCGGCCCGATCACCCTCATCCGCAAGCCAGTGCGCCATCGGGGACTGGCACGCGCAGCCGCCCGCGAAGCGGAGTCCGTCAACGTAAATTCGAGGGACACGCGCCACGTTTTTTGGTGCTCGGCCGCGAATCACTCCGATACCTCGGATAGCTCGTCATCCGGAGGGGGCGGTGACGGCGGAGGAGATAGATTAGATTTGCGATATTCAGTTGGTCATTGCGGGGAGCGATGGCCTGACCAGGAGGTGTTTTGACGCACTCGGGGTGGAGGAAGGAGCGATAATAGTCGCGATTGTTGCGGCGCCGGTGTATTGGATGGGGCGGTTTTGGGAAAGGCCGCGACCGAGACGATGAAAAAACCAATTTTTTGCGTTGGGAGTGTCCTGGTTCCGGTGTTTCTGCTGATTCCGTGCTCGGCGGGGGCGGAGGCGGTGAAGGTTTTTCTATTGGCTGGGCAGTCGAACATGGAGGGGAAGGCGCCTAACGAATTGTTGGAGCATCAGGCTGTGGCGGAAGGGACGAAGGAGCATTTTGAAGCCTATCGGAAGGAAGGGAAGTGGTTGGTGCGGGACGACGTGTGGATCAAGTTTCTCGATCGCAAGGGGGGACTGACGCTGGGGTTTGGTTCGCCGGGGCGGACGGGGGTGGAGCTGGCGTTTGGGACGGCGATGGGTGATCGGTTCGAGGAGCCGGTTATTTTGGTGAAGGCGGCGTGGGGCGGGCACGCGCTGGCCAAGCAATTTCGTTCACCCTCGGCCGGCTTTCCCGAGGAGGTGATCGAGAAGGAATGGAAGCAGGCGAAGGAGCGGGTGGCGGCGGACAACGCGAAAAACAACCAGGACGCTCCCTTGCCAACTCTGGACGACATTCGGAAGGAGTATGGGGCGTCGTATCGCGAGATGCTGAGCGAGGTGCGGCAAGTGATGAGTGACCCCGGTGCGGTATTTCCTGAGCTGGCGGGCCGCACGGCCGAGCTGGCCGGACTGGTTTGGTTTCAAGGGTGGAACGACCAATACGGATCGGAGAACGAATACGCGTCCAACATGAAGCACTTCATCCACGACGTGCGCCGCGAACTGCGCGCGCCCGTGTTGCCCATCGTTATCGCCGCCATGGGACAGAATGGGTCGAAGCCGTCCGAGGGCGCGATGCGCATCGTGCAGGAGGCGCAACTGTCCATGAACGACGTGCCGGAATTCAAAGGGACGGTCAAGGCGATCCGCACGGACACGCTGGTCGACACGGCCGCGGAGTCATTGTATCCAAAGTGGAAGGAGAATTTCGAGGAATGGAAACTCGTGGGTGGTGACCACCCCTACCATTATCTCGGGAGCGCGATTTGGTTCACCCGCATTGGCTGCGCCATGGCGGACGCCATGCAGGAGATGATTGCCGATTCGCCCGCTGGAAAGGAAAAGTAAACCGGGTCGGGACCCGATTCATTAAGGCGCCAGTGAATCGAGGATTCCGCGGACTTTGTCTCATAAAGCGATTTTGGGACGACCACGAAAGACACGAAACACACGAAAATTCATTGGGTTAGGACAAGCGACCTCCTCATCCATCAGGTGGACGGCGATAATTGGGCAACGCCTTAGTTTTTCGTGTGTTTCGTGTCTTTCGTGGTTCCCATCCGGGTTTTTAGGGTTATTGGGGAGCGGCGATCGGCTCTTTAGAGTCAAGGCATGTCCACACCACAAATCGGCATCGGCATCATTGGTTCCGGGCGTGCGGGCATGATCCACGCGCGCAATTTCGCGCGTCTTGTTCCCGGCGCTCGTGTCGTCGCGGTGACGGACGCGGTGCCTGAGACGCGGGAGGCGGCCAGCCGCGAACTGGATGGCGTTGCCGCGCATCTTGATCATGAGGCATTGCTCGCCGACCGGGCGGTCGACGCCATAGTGATTGCGGCGCCGACGGCGCGGCACCGCGAATTGGCAGTGGCGGCCGCCCGTGCCGGCAAACACATCTTCTGCGAAAAGCCGATGGCGATGAACACGGACGAATGCCGCGCCATGATCGAGGCGGCCAACCGGGCCGGTGTGGTGCTGCAAATCGGGTTCATGCGCCGGTTTGACGCGAACTTCTGCGCCGCCCGCGAACGGGTGGAAGCGGGCGACATTGGCGACGTCGTGCTCGTCACGTCGCGCACGCACGGCCCGACCTATCCGAAACCGTGGATGTTCGACCTGCGCCAGAGCAACGGTCCGCTCGCGGAAGTTTGCAGCCACGATATCGATACGCTTCGCTGGTTCAGCGGAGGCGAGATCACCGAGGTTTACGCCCTGGCGGCCAATTACCGCACACCGGAGGCGCGCGACTCGTTTCCCGATTTTTACGACCAAGTTCTGCTTTCCGCGCGTCTGAGCACCGGGGCGCAAGGATCGATCACCGGGGCGCAGGGGGTCGGCTATGCCTACGACTCCCGCGTGGAAATCGTCGGCACCCATGGCCTCATCACCATCGGATCGCTGCAGGCGGGCACCACCGTCGTTTGCACCAAGGAAAAGGAACTCCGCCAGCCGGCCGTTGTTTCGTGGACCAGTCTCTACCGCGACGCCTATCTGGCGGAGGACATCGAATTCATCGCCGCCATCCGGGAGGGGCGCCGAGCGGCCGTGACGGGCGAGGATGGACTGGCCGCGGTCGCGGTCGTCAACGCCGGTAATCAGTCGATCGCTCAGGGGAGGCCCGTGGGGGTCGGGTCGGTCATTGAGCCTATCGAACCCCTTTGTGAGCGAGAACGCGTTGAGGCAGGTCTGAGGCTTGCAGGTTGTGCTGACTTCCATCCCGGTTCTTAGCAAGGGAACCAGGCGCGCGCTTGGGTGTGCAAGCGGGAGTCGCTTTTTGGTTCCTCGGCACCATCAAGCGAGGCGGGAGGGAACTTCTTTGAACGGGCGTACTCGGGCCATTGGGCATTGGCTGCGAGTCAGAGTGCCACACCGGGCCGCCGACGGAGCAGGACACCGGTCAGGAGCCCGAAGGTTGGTCTAGAGTGCTGAGGAGCACCGTGGCTGATGCTGGGAACATGGCCCAGACGCCCACGAGCAGGGACAGGATCAAGAGGAGTCGATTCATCAGCGCATTTCTTCGGCCAAGCTGGAATGCAGCCGTTGCGATCTAATTGGCGGGTGCGGCTTTCTTCTCGAGTTTCTGGAGTTTTTCGTTCATTTCCTCGAGGCGTTTTTGTTGTTCTTGGAGCCGTTGGACGAGGTCTTGGATTTCCGGGGAGCCGGACTGGAGGGACGAGAGGCGGGCGAGGGAGGCGTCGGCGGCGGTGCGGACGGGATCGGTGTGTGGTTTGCGGACGGCGGTGAGGGCGGTGAGCGGGGCGCGGGCGCGCTGGTCGCCCAGGGTGCCGAGGGCCTTGGCGGCGGCGGCGCGCAGTTCTTCGCGGGGGTCGGTGAGGTGGGAGGCGAGGAAATTGAAGGTGGCGGAGCGGTCGGGTTGTTCGCGGGCGAGGAAGGCGAGGGCGTCGAAGGCGGCGGCGAAGTCGTTAGATCGGGGGGCCGGGGCGCCGGGCGGCGGCGTGCGGATGGCTTGGAGCCGGGCGAGGACGGCTGGGGCGGCGGATTGTTCGTCGCGGGCGCGGAGCGACTGGATGGCAGCGAACGTGACCAGCTGGCGGTAGCTGTCGCGGGTGAGGAAGTCGGCGGGTGAGCCGGCGGGGTGAGTGCCGTGCGCGGCGAGGGCGGCTCCGAGGATTTCCGGATTTTTTTCCTCGGTGGTGAGGCGGCTGAGGCGGGCGGCGGCTTGGGGGGTGAAGATGGACCCGAGGGCGTGCACCCATTCGATGCGGACGCGGGCGTCGGGTTGGTGCGGAGCGGCGAGCAGGGCGTCGTGGGCGGCGGGAGTGGCGATTTTGCGAAGCGCCTTGACGGCCTCCTGGCGCACGAACCAAAAAGTATCATTGGCGAGGACGCCGGCGAGTTTTTGCACGCTGGCGTCGTCTTTGTTGCCGGAGAGCGATTGGACGGCGAAGAGACGGCCGAGCATGTCGGCCTGGGTGAGTTGGCGATCGGCCATGTCGCCGGGCGGGGAGAAGGCGAGTTTGGCGAGCACGGTGAAGGCGGGATCGATGCGCACGAGATCGGGCGCGGAGGGCAGGGCGACGTAAAAATCTTCGCTGGTCGCCTTGATTTCGAGCGTGGTGTCGCGCGATTGGCCGCCGGGCAGCGAGAAGCGGATGGGGAGCGGGAAATGGAACACGGGGACTTGGGGCGTGACCGATTGCGTTTGCCGGACGGTAAGACGGGCCATCTTGGTGTCGGCTTCCCAGGCGTACTCGACGGCGAGTTCCGGGAAGCCGCCGTGGTAGACCCATTGGTCGAAGAACCGATCGAAGCTGAGGCCACTGACATCTTCGAGAGCCTGCTGGAGGTCGTCGGTGGTGACGATGCCGTCGCGGTGGCGTGTGAGGTAAGTTTTGATCCCCTCGCGGAAGAGGTCGGGACCGAGTTGGCTGCGAAGCATGTGGAGGACCCAGGCGCCCTTGGGGTAGGCGCGGTAGTCGAACTGATGCATGGGGTCGGTGTAGTCGCGCCAGACGATGGGTTTGGTATCGGGCGCGGAGTTGAAGACCTCTTGAGCCTCGTTCCACAGGCCTTGGGCGAAGCCATCGGGGCCGAACTTTTCGGCTTCATAGAGGAGCGTGTAAAAACTGGCAAACCCCTCGTTGAGCCAAAGGTGAGCCCAATCGCGGCAGGTGACCAAGTTTCCAAACCACTGGTGGGCGGTCTCGTGCGCGTCGAGCCAGTGGAGGGTATCGAGCTGTTCGGTTTCCGTCGGGAAGATCAGACGTTCGGCCATGAAAGTGGCGGAGGTATTCTCCATGCCGCCCGCGAGGAAATCGTGGCAGTAGACCTGGTAGTATTTGGCCCACGGAAACGGCACGCCAATTTCGCGCTGGAAGTACGTGAGGACTTTTTTGGTGTCGAGGAACGTATTGCCCGCCTGGGCGGCATTGGAAGGCGGCACGAAGACGGCCAGTGGCAGACCGTCGATGGAATCCTCGAGTTTGGTGAAGTGGCCGACGGCCAGAGCGACGAGGTAATTGACGTGCGGTTGCTCCTGGCGCCAATGGGTCGTGACCAATCCGTCCGGTCGCTTGGAGCGGCCGGCGAGAACGCCATTGGAGATGACCTCCATATTCTCCGGGGCGTGGCAGACGATTTCGCTGGTGAACCGTTCGTTCGGGTAGTCGTACCCAGGAAACCAGAAGCGGTGGAGCTCGGGCTCGCCTTGGGTCCAGAGCTGTGTGTCGCCCACGGGGTAGCCCATTTCGGGCGTGCGAAAGTACAAGCCGCGCTCTGGGGCGGCGGAGTAATCGACGGTGACGGTGGCGGTGGCTCCGGGGGGAATGGGGTCGCGAAAAGTCAGGACGAGTTCGTCGTCGGTCACCTGATGTTCAGCGAGGGCGGCTCCGGTGGCGGCGACCTTGGCGATGCGGAGGTCGACGGCATCGAGGCGCAGTTCCGGCAGCGGGCGGGCGATCGGGGAAAACGTGAGGGCGGCGCTTCCGCGGATCGTGCGGCTGGCGAAGTCGGGAGTGACCTCGAGGCGCAGGTGGGCGACGTCGATGCGGCGGTCGCGGGCGTATTTGCGGCCCGGCTTATTCCCGACGGGAGCCGGGAAGAGGAGGTGTTTGGCGCAGCCGCAGTGGAATGCCTCGGCGGCGCCCGCGGTGGCGGTGGGATCAGGCAGGACGACCGCGAGCGCGGTCAAGAGCGGAAGCAGGGAGCGTGACACGCGGGATGCGTACACCCGGCCGGCCGCTTTGGGAACGGCAAAGTCATGGCCCTGGGGCGTTCAACGCCAATGGAGCGCCGGGGCGTCGCCGGAAACGATCAGTCGTTTGATGCCGTTCCGTATATCGGCGGCGGCGAAGTTGACCAGCAAACCGGTCTCATAGCCGGAAAGCCGGAGATAACTATTCAGGCGATCCTTGTAATGCTCTTTCAACCCGACGTCTCCCTCGACAAATGTCTCCACTTCCACCACCACCTGATGCTCGACAATAAAGTCGAAAATGAACGCGCTGGGTACCCGTCGCCCCTTGTATTGGATCTCCACTCGCACCTCGCGGTCGAAGAAGATCTCCCGCATGGTCAATTCCTGCGCCAGGCATTCCTTGTAGGCGTCCTGCACCAAATGCGGTCCCAACTGCTTGTGCACCTCCAAGCACGCACTCACGATGATGTGGGGAAGTTCCTGTTTGTCGATCTTCATGGGACGGGGCAGCGAGACGGGTCAGGCATGGCACAGACGTCGATGCCCCCCAGTCTAATGCCATGGAGTCCGAGGGAGGGCGATGATTTTTCGTTTTTCGTTTTTCGTTTTTTGTTCTTGGTTCTTGGTTCTTGGTTCTTGGTTCTTCGTTCTTGGTTCTTCGTTCTTCGTTCTTGGTTCTTGGTTCTTGGTTGCGGCCTTCATCGAGTATTGAGCGCTCTAAAGAACAGGCACGTCACATTCTCCGGCTTTTTTGGCGCGCCGGTGCCCGGCCAGAAGGAAGCACTCACAACCGAAGGGGCAAAGCCCCGCTCCATACCAGTCTGGGCCAACGGCCCAGGCTGGCCACCCTAAATCCATCAAGGGCTGAAGGCCCGCCCGATTCCTCGCTCAAACGGATCTCGTTGAACCCCAGGCCGTCTGATCAGCGTAAAAGTTATGGCACGGGCTTTCAGCCCTGGTTGGTTTCAGGGTTGTTTTTCCCGGGCCGTTGGCCCGGGCTGGTATGGTGTCGGGCCGTTGGCCCTGTGGCAGTCGCACGCCTCTAGATCAACTTTGTTGAGCCCGTGAAGGTTTTTCGAGTCCTTGGTTCACGCGGATCGCCCACGTGGAGTCGAGGACGAGGACGAGGACGAGGACGAGGACGAGTGGCGCAAAGGAGGGATGGTTGAGGGTGACGAACCATCGCGTGGGCGGAAAAGGCCTGATCAGGAGGCTTGGAATCGTCCTCGTCCTTGAAGTGGCCGCTGCGCTGACCGTCCTGCCACCCATGACTGTTAGTCTCCGTGTCCATCGCGCCCCGCTCGTTTCGGACTGAAAACCGAATACTGAATACTTCTGAATAACAAATTGTATGTTAGCCAACATCAACGAGTCGCAGCACACGATTTTCCGGGTTACGATCCCGGCCTTGGGTGCCCGCGGATCGCCCACGTGGGGTCGAGGACGAGGACGAGGACGAGGACGAGGACGAGTGGCGCAAAGGAGGGATGGCTGAGGGTGACGAGCCATCGTGTGGGCGGAAAAGACCTATTCACCTAAAAAGGACGATGGAACAACCACGAAAGTCACGGAACACACGAAAAATCATTGAGTTAAACAAGCGACATTCTCATCCATCAGGTGGACGGTAATCGTTGGGCAACGCCTTGGCATTTCGTGTTTTTCGTGTTTTTCGTGGTCCCCATCCCGATTCTTAGGATTCAGGAAGCTTGGAATCGTCCTCGTCCTCGTCCTCGTCCTCGAAGTGGCCGCTGCGCTGACCGCCCTGCCACCCCTCTTGTGACTCTCCTTGTCCATTGCGCTCCGCTCGTTTCGGACTGATTACCGAATACTGACTACCGAATACTGATTACAGCCCTCCGTCCTCCGACCGTCGCTCGTCTAGCAAGAAGTGGGCTGACGTTGGGCGAGTTTGACGGCGTGGGGGATGGCTGGAGCGACGAA
Organism: Verrucomicrobiales bacterium; assembly: GCA_046155625.1. Lineage (GTDB taxonomy): Bacteria > Verrucomicrobiota > Verrucomicrobiia > Verrucomicrobiales > V1-33 > CAJBME01. The sequence continues at coordinate 20,690 of JBJXFS010000184.1, forward strand.
GGCGAGGCATTCGACGGCGCCGGAGGGTTTGCCTGGCAGGGCGATGACGAGTGAGTGGTCGACGACGGCGGCGAGGCATCGGCTGAGGATGGCGTTGGGGGTGATTTCCATGGAGCGGGCGCGCATGATTTCGCCGAAGCCCGGGAGTTCGACGCGGAGGATGCCGCGGATGGCTTCTGGGGTGAGGTCGCGTTCGGCGATGCCGGTGCCCCCGGTGGTCAGGACGAGGCCGCACTGCTGGCTGGAGGCGGCGCGGATGGATTGTTGAATGCGCTGAATGTCATCGGGGACGAGGATTTCGGTGTCGACCGTCCAGCCGTACGAAGTGCAGGCGGCGACCAAGGCGGGACCGGCGAGGTCGTCGTATTCGCCGCGGCTGGCGCGGTCGGAGATGGTGATGATGGCGACACGGATGTCCGGATTGGCGAGCGGTGGGGTGGGATCGGGCATGAAGGCGTGGGTGAGGCGAGGCGGAGGCGAGGCGGAGGCTTCGAGGTCAGCATTCGAGGGCTCCGGCGGGCACGGCTTCGAGTCGGAGGGCGGAGCCGAGATCGCCCTGGGACGGGATGCGCGCCATGGCGATGCCGTGGCGGAGCGCGGCTTGTTTCCACAGATCGAAGTGCCGTTGGTACGCTTCTTTGTAGCGTGTGAGCGTGGGGGGATCGACGTGGTGGTGGTGTCGGGTGCGGGCTTCCGCCTCGATGAACTCGAGATTTCCCTGCCAGTCGGGATTCAATTCCTCGTTGGCGAACGGGGCGAGGACCAATCCGCGCCCCTGGCGGGCGACGAGTGGGTGGAGGACGGATTCGGGAGCACCGGGAAAGAGCAGATCGCTGATCAGGACACGCAAGGAGCCGAGCCGAAACGGCATACGGCCGAGGCTGGGCGGCGCGTGAGGCAGGGGGACGGCCGGCGGATCGGAGGTATTTCCAGCCCCTATTTCGGCGGCCCACCGGTCGCCGGCGATCGACTCTTCGCTCAATGGCCAGAGGCTTGGGCCGGCGATGGCGAACGCGCGCACGGTTGCGCCGGCGCGGCGCGCGCTTTCGACGGTGAAGTACAGCAGTTCGGCGGCACGTGCTCGTTTTTCCGGAAAGGCCCACATCGACCCCGATGTATCGAGGGCGATATCGACAAAGGGGCGGACTTCCTCGCGGTACAGTTTCATCGAATACTGGCCGGTGCGGGCGTAAGCCTGCCAGTTGATCTGGCGCGGGTCGTCGCCAGGCAGGTAGGTGCGGTGGTCCTGAAAGTCGAGTGAGCTGCCCACGCCGAGACCGGCGAGTTCGCCTGAGGTACCGCGCCAGCGTTTATGGCGGAGCGGGAGTCGGAGGACGTCTGCCCAAGCCCGGGCGTGCGCGCGTCGGGCGGGCAAGTCGTCGGCGTCGGGCGGGCCGGCGGGCATTTCCACGGACTCCATGGGCGCAGCGTAGACGCAAAAGGTTAATTGTGAAGCTCGCCTTGGCGAATTGGAGGGCGAGGAGGCGTGCACTCCAAAACCGAGGGGAGTGCAGGGCGCGCCTCAGGCGCTGAAGACGGCGGCGAGATCGGGGGCGGGGGAGGATTCCCGGAAAGGGGGAGGCGGGTCGGTCACCCAGGATTCGGAAGGCAGAGGGGGGAGAGGATCGCGGAGTTTGGCGGTGGCGGCCTCGAGGGCGGGCAGGTATTTGTGGACGCAGGCGCGGATGATGGCGGGTTTGGTGCGCTGGTCGAAGACGACGAGGAGCAGGGCTTCGGAGCCGACGGCGGTGAGGAAGAAGTCGCGATGGACACCCTGGTAATGCAGACCGGCGAATGATTCTTCGCCGAGGCGGCGGGCGAGGTGGCGGGCGGTGAAGAAGGCGCCGGCGGCGAGGGCGCCGCTTTCGCCTTGATCCTGACCGGCGTCCTCTCCGTACTCCGCGAGGACGAGACCGCTGTCATGCAGCAAGGCCGACCGGCGCGATTCGGCTTCCTGGGTGAGTGCCTCCAGGGCGGCGAGGATGGGCCGGATCGAATGGGCGGTCAGGCAGAGGTGGGCGGTCATGGCGTCTGGCCGAACCGAGATCACGACGCGATGCTCGGGGAAGGAGCGGACGCCGGTCGACTGGTTGAAGCGGCCTGAGTCATCGTGGCCTGGAACTGGCGAAGGACGAGTTGGGAGACGGCGTTCAGGCAGGCGAAGACATTGACGCCGCGGTGGGCGACGGTTTCGAAGACGGGAAACGGCTGGTCGGGCCGGTTGAGAAGATAATCGAGGTGGGCGCGGGGCGCGGCATCTGGCAGGTCGCGTTTATTGTATTGTAGGACGAGCGGGAGGTGGTCGAGGGATGTTGAGTTGTCCTGGAGGTTCCGCATCAGTGAGCGCGCGGATTCCAGATTCTCCTCGAGGCGATCGGCGGCGCTATCGGCGACGAAGACGAGTCCGTCGGCGCCGCGAAGGACGAGTTGGCGAGTGGCGTTGTAATGGACCTGGCCAGGGACGGTGTAGAGGGCGAATTTGGCGGTGAAGCCACTGACTTGGGTGGCAGTGACCGGCATGAAATCGAAGTAGAGAGTGCGATCCGAAGCGGTGGCCACGGAGACGAGGTCGCCGCGCTGGGCGGCGTCGAGTCGGGTGTGGACGTACTGGAGATTGGTCGTTTTGCCGCCGAGCGGGGTGCCGGCGTAGACGATTTTAAAGGTGACCTCGCGGGTCTGGTGGTCGACGAGCGCCATGGAAATCGGCCGAAGGAACGTGACTTTGGCGGAAGGGGGGGGATCAGGCGGCGAGCATATCGGCAACCGAGCGGGTGACGAGTGTGAGTTTTTCGCGAACGCCCGGTCGGAAAGTGGGTTCGGCGTGAAGGACAGCGAGGCAAACATCGCCGACGGCGAAGAAGCTGACGACGCTTTTTCCCGTGCGGAGGGTGAAGTTTTGTTCGCGCGCGTCGGGGTCGAGTTCGCGCACCAGGCTCGCGGTCTTTTCGAAGAGTCCGGCGGCGCGCTCCCGGAAGTGGCGCACTTCTTCGGGATCGTGGGGTGAGGCGGCGCTGTTCATGCTGGCGTGGGGCGTGTGGACCAGGCACGCGCACAGGCCGTCCAGAGACGCGGCGAGGTCGACGATTTCCTGAGTGCCGAGTGTGCGGTCGGTGGAAAAGATGGCTCGCAAGGCGAGTTGCGTGGCGTTGTCCACGTAGCCAAAGCTGAGGTCCTCTATGGCGGAAGGCGTGGCGGGAGTCCGAGAGACCTCGGTCGGTGCCGGAGCGGGTGGAGCGGCCGGCGCTGTCGGGGCGGAGGTCTGGGAAGTTACGGCCGCCGAAATTGTGGATTCATCGAGGGGAGGCAATTTGGCGAGCGAGATGGCGGGCAGGGCATCGACGTCACCGAGGACCGGTTGATTGCCTTCGGAAGCGCGGGCCAAAGCCGAAGGAGCGAAGACGGAGGCGAAGGCGGCGCGTTGGGCGTCGATCGGGTCGGCGGAAGGCTTCGCGGGAGCGGCGGGTGCGGGCGTCGGGGCTGACGGTGGAGGAGTTGCTTCGGCCGGGGTCCAGGAAGTCGTCGATTCGATGGCTGCCGACACTGGGGCTACCAAGCCGTAGGTAGGCGGCGGCGGCATCGGCTCTTGTTCCGACAGCGCGAGGCGAGGAACGCGTTGTGTCGGGATGGAGGGGGGTGGGGACGGTGGTTCAGGCTGGGTGATCGCGGCTGGGGCCGAGGCTGAGGGCACAACTTCACGCTCGACAGGGTTAGGTTCGAAAGGGGCAACCGAGGCGGACGGAATGGGCGGAGGCGGCAGTGATGGAGGCACGCTCGCAGTGTCGATTGGGCTGACGGAAGCTGGCCCCATCGGCAGAGGCGGCGGGGGCAGCGGCAGCGGCGGCGGCGGCGGGGGCAGCGATGACTGGGAAACTGGCGTCGGCGATGCGGACGGCGATGTCGATTCGGGGATGGCGAATCCAGAGAAGATTGGAGGAGCGGCCGGTTTTGGATCGGGTGCTCCGACGGTCAATTTTGTATCGGGATCAGAGGCAGTCGGGACGGTGAGGGCCTTCGCCTCGGCTGGCGGCAGCGGCGGAGGCACGGGAATTCCCGCCGGCTCACTCGGCGGTGGTGTCAGTACGGCGGGGATGAACGGGAGAATCGGCGGGAGAATTGGCGGGAGAATTGGCGGGATTGGCGCGACTGCCTGAACGGGGGTGGCCTCGAACGGCGGCAAGCTCACGACCGGAGGCGCCACAAGGGGCGGTAGATCGACGGCAGGAAGCGGCGCTTTGGCAGCGGTCAGTGGCACGACCTCCGGCGGTGGCACGGGGGTCGAGAGACTGGCGGATCTTGATTGATGGTCCGGCTCTTCAGACTTGGCCAAGGGGGACTCAGGCGGCGGAGTGGGCGCGTGGTAGTCCACCGGATCCTCTCGGAGCGACTCCAGGGGAACCGGATCCTCGTCGAAAGGCAGCACGGGCAAGTCGAGGCCGAAACCTGATGGACGCCCTTGGCCCGGAGCGAAGGAAAACGGGTTGTGGGTCGGTGGGGCGATGGACGAGGCCGGCGGCGCGGTGGTGGGCGGCGCGGTGGTGGGCGGCGTGAAGGAGACAGGTGCTGGGACATCGGCGTCGGTATCCGGCACGAGGAGGAAGGGCGAAGCGAGGCCGGGACGCGATTCGGGGGGACGAGGTGCCAGTGGAGGAGGAGTTGGGGGAGCGGTTGATTCCATCGCGTCGGATGGAATGACGACAAAGGGAGAGGCCGGCACTTCGGGAGGCGAGGCAGCG
>JBJXFS010000186.1:0-39984 GCA_046155625.1 Verrucomicrobiales bacterium
GCAGCATGAAGTGACGCATACACTTTGGATGGCATCATGGTATTCGACGCTCCTGGCTACACGGTCAATTCGCCCCTTGGCCGCCCGCCTTTCCCAATTCGGAGCCAGATCAACCGGCGGAAAGTGTATTCGATTTTCCCGCCCAAATGCGCCGTGGATCGGGGTGCCACGCGCAAGTATCGAGTTGTCATCGAAACAGGCATGCCGATGATCGTTGATGGGTCGGCCGACTCCCGGGTTGGATTTTCGCTGTGTCCCATGACTTTTCTGCATCGCCGAAGCCTTTCCATGATTCCTCTCCACATCCGCTTTCTGCTTGGAACGCTTCCCGCCGTTCTCTGGAGCGGTCAGGCGATGGCGATGACGCTCCTGATTGGATCGACCAATCTGGAGTACGGTCACGCCTCGGCCATCGCGGATACGGATGGCGCTCTGGTGCCATCTGGTACCGGGTTTCTGGCGGTCGGCGCGTTCGGTGATTTGGACGATTCCCGGATTCGATCGGCTGTGCAGGAGCCGAGCGCTCTGCGTGACGTATTGGGCCAGTTTCAGCAATTAGGAAATTCTCAACGGCTTGGGCTTGGGGAGGGGCTTGAGTATATCGATGGCGCCTTTCAGGCCGCGATCAGCGCGCCGACCCGCGCCGGTGATGGGTTGGTAGGGCGCCCGGTGTACGTGGTCGGGGGAACCGACCGGGGAATCTTCATCTATAAAAGCAGCCAGACGTTTCAGGCCGATTATCCACTGGCCTCGGGATCAGTCGAGATGTGGGGAGATGGCGGACAACTTTCGGCCGGGCTGCTGGTCGGACAGGCAGGTGAATCGATTGAGGTTCTGGATTTGGGCAGTTCTGGAGCCTCGGTCCGACTGGCGCCGGTCGAGCTGGGGGCCGACGTGCTGGCGCGGTTTGAATCGACGATGGCGCCAGCTCCCAAACCCGCTCCGGCAGCGGAAGAGCCGGTTCCTCCAGCTGCCACCGAACTTCCCGCGGATCCGGTCGCGATGCCACCTACACTCTCTGCAGAGGAACCCGCCTCTGAGGTAAATCCTGACGTGTCACTCCGTATCCCGGCGAGAGTGGTGGACCCATCCCTGGCGCCGCACTGGCCGCCGCTGGAGATTGAGCTGAGTGTGGTGTCCTTCTGGTCGGATGCTCAAATCACCGATGTGGCCAGTCTGTGGCATATTGAACTCCTGTTCCATGATTTCCATCCACTCGACGGATTGACCGTCGCGTCAACGTCGAGCGGAGCCGACTTCGGCTCCATCGCCACGACGACCGCCTTTCAGTTCTCATCCTTCCGCGGCACGGCGGTGCCGGAACCGGGGACATTGATTCTGTTGGCCGGCGCCGGGCTGATCGGATGGATCGGACGGCGGCGCGAGACTTAGTGAATTACGGATCGGCCCGGGAGGGCGAGATCAGGTCGGTTCTGCGAGGATGTGAGCTTCGGCCGGCCGCTTGACACGCTGGCGGCCCACGTGGATGGACTGCGGGTGAGCACGCCCACCGCCGATTTCCGCCACATTCCGATCCGCGAACTCGATGCTGAAGCGCTGGTGGCGCTGAGCAAGGAGCGGAAGCTGGCGCTTTTCCGGGACGACATGCTGGCGGTGCAGGCGTATTATCGCGACAAAGGGCGTGAACCGACGGATGTCGAACTGGAAGTGATTGCGCAGACGTGGTCCGAGCATTGCAAGCATCGGATTTTCGGGGCGCGCATCGAGCACAAGGTGGCGGGGCGGGTCGAGGTGGTGGATGGATTGTTCAAGAACCACATCAAGTCGGTGAGCGAGCGGATTTTCGCCAGCAAGCCCGGGTTTGTGCTGGGTGCCTTCGTGGACAATGCGGGCTTCATCGCGCTGGACGACGAGCGGGCGGTTTGTCTGAAAGTGGAGACGCACAATCATCCATCGGCGATCGAACCCTACGCTGGCGCGAACACCGGCCTGGGTGGCGTGATTCGCGACATTCTCGGCGCGGGGAAAGGAGCGAAGCCGATCGCTTCGCTGGATGTCTTTTGTTTCGGCCCGCCGGACACACGGCAGGAAGACCTGAAGGCCAAAGACGTGATCCATCCGCTTGGGGTGATGCGCGGCGTGGTGCGCGGAGTGCGCGACTACGGAAACCGCATGGGTATTCCAACGGTCAATGGCGCGCTCCAGTTCGACCCGGCGTATACGTACAATCCATTGGTCTTTTGCGGGACCGCCGGGGTGATTCCCCGTCGGGACATCTCCAAATCGATGCGGGCCGGCCTGCAGATTGTGGCAGTGGGGGCGCGCACCGGACGGGACGGGTTGAAAGGGGCGACCTTTTCCAGCGTCAGTCTGACCGCCGACAGCCACGCCGAGGACCAGAGTGCGGTGCAGATCGGGAACCCGATCGAGGAGAAGAAGGTAAGCGATTTCATTCTGCATGCGCGGGCGGAAGGATTGATCGTGTTCGTCACCGACTGCGGGGCCGGGGGATTTTCGAGCGCGGCCGGCGAGATGTTGAGCGAGGTGGGGGGCGAACTTTTTCTGGAACGGGCGCCGCTCAAGGAAGCCGGGCTCTCGAGCTGGCAGATCTTCCTGAGCGAGAGCCAGGAACGCATGGTCCTGGCTGTGGAGGAGGGGAATTTGCCGCGCCTGGGCGAACTGGCTGCGATGCACCAGACCGAGATGACCGTGCTCGGTCACAGTGACGGCACGGGCCTGCTGAAAGTGTGGCACCATGGATCGCTGGTGTGCGAACTCGACAATGCCCGGCTCCACGACGCCCCGCGCCGGCATCTGAAGTCGGAGTGGGCGCCGGCAGTGGCGGCCGGTTCGAATAGCCAGCCCTCTGCTCCGGTTGGAGGGGCCGCGGCCGGCGCGTTTTTGCGCGAGTTGCTGGGCGACTTTGCGGTGTGTTCACGGGAGCCGATCATCCGCGAATACGACCACCAGGTGCAGGGCAACACGATCCTTACGCCGCTTGCGGGGGCGTGTGGCGACGCCCCGCAGGATGCCGCGGTCATGCGCATCGACGGCTCTTCCCACCTCGTCAGCCTGGCCTGTGCCCTGCTGCCCGAGTGGGGGAAGTTCGACCCGTTTCGAGCCGGACTGGCCACGGTCGACGAGTGCGTGCGACAGCTGGTTCTCAGTGGCGCCGACCCGGACCAGATTGCCATTCTCGACAATTTCTGCATGGGGAATCCGGATGACGCGGGAGAGCTGGGCGGGCTGGTCGAGAGTGTGAAGGGGCTGTGCGCCGCGGCCGAGGCCTACGGCACGCCGTTCATCTCGGGCAAGGACAGTTTCTACAATTACTTCATGACCGATGAAGGGCCGGTCAGCATTCCTGTCACCGCCCTGGTGAGCGGGCTGGGCATCGTGACCGACCCCGCTCATGTCATCGGATCCAGCCTGCGCCGGAGCCACAGCGAACTGTTTTTGCTGGGGTCGGTGAGCGACACGCCGTTGGGCGGGAGCGTGGCGGCGCGGCGACTCGGTCGATCGGGCGATCCCGTGCCGCCCACCGATTGCGCCAGAAACTACGCGCTCTATCTGGCGTACCATCAGGCGGTCCAGCGCGGCTGGGTGCTCAGCGCCCACGACATCGGCGAGGGCGGGCTGGCCGTGGCGCTGGCTGAAATGGCATTTTCCCTGGTGGCCGGGCTGGAAGTCGAAACCGAGGCGCCGCTCTTTGCCGAACCGACTGGATGTCTGGTCGTCGAAGTCGGCGACGAGCATCGGGATGCCTTCGTCACTCATCTCGGGGATCTGGCCATTGAATTCGCGGTGATTGGCCACACCACACCTGACCATCGCCACCTGGTCATCCGGACAGGCGACGGAATCCTCGACGAACCTTTGGAATCGCTGAAGGCCATCTGGAAATCCGGATTAGCCGGCTGGTACTGAGAATTCCCCACGCCCCTACCCATGAAGAATCTTCCGACGGCAGCGCTGTCACTGGCGATGGCCCTGCCCGGCGCGACAGCCGCTGCCCAATCCCCGCGCCCGGTGAATGCGCGCGATCTCTGGGCCATGAAACGATTGGGAGCACCGGCGCTTTCTCCGGACGGAATGACGGTTGTTTTTACCGTGCAGGAGTGGTCGGTCGACAAGAACGAGGAAACGACCAATCTGTGGATGGTGGCCATGGCCGGTGGCGACCCGCGCCGGCTCACCACGGCGGAAGCCAAAGAAGGATCGCCGACCTGGAGTCCGGATGGACGGCGGATCGCGTTTGTGTCGAAACGAGGAAAAGACGAGTTGGCGACGTTGTATGTCATACCCGTGGACGGCGGCGAGGCGCAACGGGTGCTCGAGTTGCCGTACGGCGTGAATGCACCGCGCTGGCTGCCCGATGGCCAGCATGTGGTGATCGGGACCAACGTGATTCCGGAGTTAGTCGGGGCGTGGGCACCGGCGGATTTGAAGGCGATGAAGGACGAGGCCAAGCGGCGGAAAGATTCCAAAATGACCGCGAAGGTCACGGAGGACCGCCAATACCGGTTTTTCGACAAGTACCTGACCGATGGCCTGGCGGCGCGGCTTCTGCGCGTCAACGTGGGGACTGGCGAAATCGAAGATTTGACCCCATCGAGCGACCGGTGGTTTCAGGCCGATGGCGAAGTGACTTATGACGTTGCGCCGGACGGAAACCACCTGGTCCTGGTCCGCAACTCGACGCCGCCTCCCTACCGCGACTTTCCCAACGCGGATCTGTATCTCATCCCCACCGATGGATCCGGCGGGATGAAATCACTCACCGCGGACAACCCGGGGTTCGATAGCCAGCCAGTGTATGCTCCGGATGGGCAAGCGGTTTACTTCCTGCGCACCACCACCTCGTACCACAACGGTGAATCGTCGAAAGTCTGGCGGCATGACCTGGCCACGGGGGTTAACAGCCCCGTGACCGAAACGATCGACCGTTCCTTCGGTCAGGTTCGCGTGTCTGCGGACGGCCGCACATTGTGGTTGGTGGCGGAAGAAAAAGGGTCGGTGCCGGTTTTTTCCATGAACGCGGATGGGACGGGACTGACGGCAATCCATGTGTCGGGAACCGCGAGTGGCTTGGACACCAAAGCGGGCGCGATCGTCTTCCTGCACACCACGATGGACCGTCCGGATGAATTGTGCGCGCTCGATCCGGCGACGGGCATGGCGCGCCCGCTTACGCGCTTCAACGAATCATTGTTCGCCGGGCTTGAACTCGGCCCAACGGAGGAATTTTGGTTCGATGGCGCGGACGGCGATCGGGTGCACGGGTGGCTCGTCTTTCCTCCCGGCTACGACCCGAATCAGCGGTATCCCCTGGTGCACATCCTCCATGGCGGGCCGCACACCATGAGCCGAAATGCGTGGGGATACCGGTGGAATCCGCATGTCATTGCCGCGCCCGGGTACGTCGTCGCCCAGGTGAACCGTCATGGATCCACGGGCTTTGGTCAGGCCTTTGCCCAAAGCATCCTGAATGCCTGGGGTGACAAACCGCTCGAGGACATCATGCGGGCCACCGACCACCTGCTGCGGGAGCGGCCGAATCTCGATCCCAAACGCCTGGCGGTCACCGGGGCCAGTTATGGCGGGTATCTGGCGACTTGGGTGCTGGGCCACACCGACCGCTTCGCCTGCATTATCAACCACGCCGGGGTCAGCAATTCGTACAGCCAGTTTGCGTGTGACGTGCCCCACGGGTTCGCCAAGGTCATGGGGGGCACACCGTGGGACAACGTGGACGGTCTGCAGCGGAACAACCCGATGTTTTACGCCCGCCAGTTCAAGACGCCCACCCTGGTCATCCACGGCGAGCTCGATTACCGCGTGCCCTACGTTCAGGGGCTTGAGCTTTATGGCGCTCTTCAGGCCATGGGTGTACCGTCGCGTCTGGTGGTGTTTCCGAACGAAAACCACTGGATCCTTTCACCCCAGAATTCCATCCATTGGTATTGGGAGTTTCATCATTGGCTCTCCCGTCACCTCGGCCTGCCCCTGCCCGAGAAACCGGAATTCCCGGCCGCGCCCACGCCGTAAAGCGGGCCTGCTCGTGCCGCGCGCTAGGTGAGCGCGGGATGACGCTCAGCTGTGACCGGGGGCTGGGCCGGGGAGAGGTGGGGCAGGCACTTGGCGACGGCGGCCTCCGGAGTGATGCCGTGTTTTTCCCGCAGGATGCTGACTTTGCCGTGTTCGATGAAGGCGTCGGGCCAGGCGATGCGTTCGACCGGGGTGGACAGCCCGGCGCCGTGGAGATGGTCGATGATGGCGGCGCCAAATCCGTTCAGCTTCACATGATCCTCGACGGTACAAAGCACCTTGCAGCGTCTGGCGTAGCGTTCGAGGACGGTGGTATCGAGCGGTTTGATCCACCGGGCATTGATCAGGGCGACCGAGTGGCCGAGAGCGACGAGCTGGTCGCGGGCGGCCTCGGCGACATCGATCATGTGGCCCAAGCTGATGAGAGCGATGTCATCGCCATCGTGGATGACTTCGGCCTCGCCCACTTTGAGGAGTCTGGGCTGGGCCTTCGGTTTGGTGCCGAGCCCGGTCCCGCGCGGGTAGCGGATGGCGCTGGGGCCGGAGTCGTGGTTGGCCATGGTCCAGAGCATGTCGACGAACTCGTCTTCGTCCTTGGCGGCCATGAAAATAAAGTTGGGGACATGGCGGAGGTAGCCGATGTCGAACAGGCCATGGTGGGTCGGACCGTCGTCGCCGCTCAATCCGGCGCGGTCCATGGCGAGGCGGACCGGAAGGTTTTGCAGGGCGATGTCATGGACGAGCATGTCGTACGCCCGCTGCATGAATGTGCTGTAGATGGTCAGGAACGGGCGAAGCCCCTGGATGGCCTGGCCACAGGCGAAGAGCGCGGCGTGTTCCTCGGCGATCCCGACGTCGAAGTAGCGCTGGGGCACTTCCTTTTTGAAGACCGAGAGTCCGGTGCCGCCCGGCATGGCGGCGGTGATGGCGGTCAGGCGCGGATCGGATTTGGCAAAGCGAACCAAGGTTTCGGCAAAGACTTGGGAGTACGTCGGCGTGGGAGTGACCTCGGTTTCGCCGGTCTCGGTTTTGTAGGGCCCGAGGCCGTGAAACTTCCCCGGATTGTCGAGGGCGGGTTTGTAGCCGCGGCCTTTTTCGGTGAGGATGTGGAGGAGGACGGGCTCGTGCTGGGCCTTGAGGAATTCGAACATCCGGATGAGCGCGATGACGTCATGGCCGTCGATCGGGCCGTAATACCGGAGGCCGAACTCCTCGAAGATGACACTGGGCGCAATGAGGTTTTTGGCGCCTTCCTCGATCTTGCGAGCGAGTTTTTTGGCCGCGCTTCCCCCGACGCGCTCGATGATGGCGGTGGCGGTTTCGCGGAGGTGGCCGAAGGCGGGCAGGGTGGCCACTTTGTTAAAGTACCGGGCGATGGCGCCGACGTTGCGGTCGATTGACCACTCGTTGTCGTTGAGGACGACGATGAGGCGTTTGGTTGAGGCGGCGATGTTGTTAAGCGCCTCGAAGGTCGGGCCACAGGTGAAGGCGGCGTCTCCGGCAATGCAGACGACATGGTCGTCGGTCCCCTGGAGGTCGCGGCCGACGGCCAAGCCAAGGGCGGCGGAAAGCGCGGTGCCGGCGTGGCCCGCGCCGTAGCAATCGTGCTCGCTTTCCGTGCGCAGGCAGAATCCATTGAGTCCCTGGTACGTTCGCATGGTTTCAATGCGATCCCAGCGCCCCGTGAGCATTTTGTGGACATAAGCCTGATGGCTCACGTCGAAGACGAACTTGTCCCGCGGCGTGTCAAACACGCGATGGAGGGCGATGCTCAGCTCGACCACGCCCAGATTCGGGCCGAGATGGCCGCCGGTGCGGGAAAGCGCGTTGATGAGCTCCCCGCGTATCGCCTCCGCCAAGGCAGGCAACTCCTTTTCGTCAAGCTGCTTCACATCAGCGGGGGAGGCGATGTGGAATCGACGGGCGGGCGCGGAGCTGGAGTCAAGATCAGGCATGAAGGCGGCTGGAGAATGGCTCAGAGTCAACCAGCAGAGTGTGCGCTCCCGGGGGGGCGTCAAGGACAGGTGTGAGGCGCCGCAGGCAGTCCGTGCGGACAGGGCGCCGGAATGGGGGAAGGGGGAAGGGGGAAGGGGGAAGGGGGATTTGTTCTTGGTTCTTGGTTCTTGGTTCTTGGTTTTATGGCCATGGGTTCTGGAAGCCATCGCCGACCGCCGACGGCCGACCGCTGACCACCGACCGCTGAAATATTGACGGAATGTGTAACCCGGGTTGGACTGGAGGTCAGGAAGCGTGTGTGATGAATACGATCTCTGAATCTCCATTGTGTCCACGCTGCGGAAGTCTGGTACCGGCGGACGCGCCCGGTGGGCAGTGTCCAAAATGTCTGTTGGGGGCGGTGGGGGCGGCGACCGAGCCGACGTTGGCGGCCGCGGCGGGCGAGTGGCCGACCTTGGATGAAGTGCGGGCGGCGTTTCCGGACATGGAGGTGACGTCGGAGATTGGGCGTGGCGGGATGGCAGTGGTGTTCAAGGCTCGGCAGCTGCACCTCGATCGTCCGGTGGCGCTGAAGATTCTGGCTCCCTGGCTGGCGGCGGAGCCGGGTTTTGCCGAGCGGTTTTCTCGTGAGGCTCGGGTGCTGGCGCGGCTGAACCACCCGAACATCGTGACGATTCACGACTTTGGGCAGGCGGCACAGTTCTTTTATCTGCTGATGGAGTACGTGGACGGGGTGAATCTGCGGCAGGCCATGAAGGCCGGCCGGTTCGAGCCGGCGCAGGCGCTTTCACTAGTGCCAAAGATCTGTGATGCCCTGCAGTACGCTCACGGCGAAGGGATATTGCATCGTGACATCAAGCCGGACAACATTCTCCTGGACGCGCGTGGGCGGGTCAAAATTGCCGATTTCGGAATTGCCAAGCTGGCGGGCGAGCAGGAACCGGCGCTCATGTTGACGCGGAGCGGGATGCGACTCGGGACGCCGGCATACATGGCGCCGGAGCAGGTGGAGAAGCCGGGCTCGGTCGATCACCGGGCGGACATCTATTCCCTTGGGGTGGTATTGTACGAGATGCTGACGGGGGAATTGCCGCTGGGTCGGTTTGGGCCGCCGTCGGAGAAGGCCAGCGTGGATGAGAGGATTGATGAGATCGTGATGCGCACGCTCGAGAAGGAGCGTGAACGCCGCTACCAAAGCGCGGAGGAGTTCAAGACGCGGGTGGAGGGACTTGGCAGTGCGCCGCCGCCGATGGCGGGCGCGATGCCTGCCGCGGCGGCGGCTTTCGGGTCAATGGAGGGCCGGTCGACCAATGCAAAGGCGATGTGGGGAGCGGTGGCGACCGGCCTGAGCCTGTGCGGGATGGTTCTGCTGAGCGTCTCGTGGACGATGCCGATGATCCGCGTGTCCCCTGGGCCGATGGACCCGGCGCTGGCGCAGTCGCCCACTGTCGTTCTGGGTTTGTTCCTGTTGTTCCTGGTGGGGGCTATGGCGGTTTCGGCGTTATTGGGCATCCTTCTGGGGTCTTCGGCGCTCGGGGACATGCACCGATCGGCGGGGCGATTGGGAGGGGCCGGGTTGGCGGCGTTTGCGGCGTTGACGTGGCCGCTGCTGCTCATGACCGGCGCCGGGGCGGGGCTCTCGGCCTTGACTGCTGACGCTCTCTTTGACGGCGGCTTTCGCTCGCCGCCGCAAGGATGGCTGACCACCTTGACATTCTTGGCTGGAGTGGCGGGCGTGCTTTGGCTCGATATCACGATCGTCCGTCGCGTATTGCGGTGGGCTCAGGGGGCGTCAGGGGGGCGTGAAGTTTCAGCATCGGCGCCACCCCGGGCTTCCGCGACAGTGGCGACGGTGGTTGATCGAGGTGGCTCGAATCGGCCGAATCCGGCGAGGACGTCCGGTCTGGCCCTGGCGTCCGGGATTCTCGCCATGATTTCGCTGATTCCCGTGGTCTTCTTCCTGGGTCTGCTGATGTTTGGCCTGGTTGCGGCCCGCGGACGAATGGGACCGGTGGGAGGGGTGGGGCCGGTGGGAGGGGTGGGGCCGGTGGAGATTGGGATAATTTTTCTCGTCAGCGGACTGCCGTCGCTCATCGGGACGATTTTGGGGGTGGTGGAGATGCATCGGATCCGGAATTCGCAGGGCCAGCTTGGTGGCGTGGGCTGCGCGGTGCTGGGTGCCATGACTTGGCCGACCGTGATCGTGTCTCTGCTCACTGTAGGCATGCTGGCCGTAATGGTCTCCCGTTTGCTCCCGGGAACCTTCGGTGAGTTGGTGGGTAGCTTGCTCGGCTTGGGCGTGGCGACATTTTTCGGGTTCAAGCTCTTTCGCGCCGCGGCCCGCTGGACGAGCGGTGAGGAGGCCGTGCGGGGAAGTGGGCGAGGCTGGGTTTGGGTGGTGAGTGGGGTGCTGGCGGTGCTGGTTGTGCTGGTTGTGCTGGCGGTCATAAGGTTTCGCATCCCGGCATGGGGAGGGTCGAGATCGATCAGTGGTGGCCACCAGGTGTCGGGATTGGTCGGGCTGATGCCCGACAGCCCGGATGTGGCGGACGTCGCCATCAACCAGGCGACTCAGACGACCGAATGGACACAGGCCAGGCCGGTGCAGGTGGAGCGATTTGAACTGAATGTGGCGGGCACGCTGAGTGCCCACCGCCGACTTGTCTGCGAGTTGAGGCACACGGTTTCGGGAGGCACGGAGGCCAATGTCTGGCAAGTGGCGGGCGCCGTGATGCTGACCGGTCAACTCGATGGCGGCCCCATCACCATCCATCAGAACTTCATTCTCGAATTGCCCGAGGGCGCTGGCACGGCAGCGCTGCAAGACGCGCATCACCAGATTAACAGCCAATGGCTGCACCAGTCACGCCGTGTGACGCTGCACAAGCCCGAGCCGGTGTTCCGCGTCTCCCTGGCGGATGGATCGGTGTTCGAGGCGGCCTTCATCCTGCAGCCAAACGACTCGTCCGACTGACGCGCACGGATGCCTGACTCGCCGCCACCGCCCAATCGGTTTGCCGCCACCCGCTGGACGCTGGTGGCGGCCGCCAGCGGCGACTCACCCGCGGCTCGCGCGGCGCTCAGCGAACTTTGTGCTGCGTATTATGCGCCCGTTGTCGCGTTTCTGCAGCGCGAAGGGAGGACGGTCGATGAAGCTCGTGATTTGGCCCACGACTTTTTCGCGCGGATTTTGCAAGGTGGCAAGATGGAGGCCGCCGATCCGGCACTGGGAAGATTCCGGTCTTATCTGCTGGGAGCGCTGAAGCATTTTCTGCAGCACGACCATCGCCGCCGCGCCGCCGAATGCCGCGGTGCCCACCTCGAGCACATTCCGCTGCAGCTGCCCACCGACACCACCGCGGGATTTGACGTGGCGGCGCCGGAAGATCGCGGGCTCGATTTCGTCTTCGACCGCCAATGGGCGCTCACCGTGCTCGACCGCGCGATGACCGCTGTCGGTGCGGAGATGGAACGCCTCGGAAAACGATCGCATTTCGAGGCCATGCAGCCGTGGCTCAGCGGCGATGTGCCCGGCGTCTCGCAAATGGAACTGGCCGCTCGGATCGGACTCTCGGCAGGGGCGATCAAGGTCGCCATCCATCGCTTGCGCAAGCGGTTTCGCGACCAAGTGCTGGCAGAAATCGCCCAGACTGTTGGTGGCGGCGAGTCCGAAGTCCGGCAAGAATTGAATTACCTGATTGAGGTGATGGGGGCAGGGGAGCGAGAGATTTAAACTTTGGTCAGCTCGCCGGCGTGTTTCTGGATCTTCCGGATGGCTTCGGCGATTTGGTCCATGTGGTCGCTGGTGCCGAGCAGCAGGTTCTGAAAGAACCAAACCGCCTCGCGGCAGAGGCGTTCGTTCTGCGGGCACTCGCGCGTGCGTTCCAGCCACTCCTCCATGCGCTTTTCTCCGTAAATCTTGAGGTAATGCCGGTTTTTCGCGAGGTTGGCCACGTACTCGGATTTGTTCATGACTCCGTAACCTGCCGAGCAGGGAACTCCTTCCCGGCTCAGTGCCGATAGAAACTTCTCGCGGTCGAGGCCGTCAAAGGCCTCCGGGTCGTAGCGAAACATGTACAGGTGATAGGCGCTGCGGGTGACGCCGTCGGGGAGCACGGCGGGGTGGAGGCCCGGGATTTCGCTGAGGAGTTTGGTCAATCGCTGGGCATTGGCGGTGCGGCGCTCGGTTTGCTCGCGCAGACGAGCCATCTGGGCCACCAGCAGGCTGCCTTGGAATTCCGTCATCCGGAGATTCGAACCGCGGGAGCCGGAATGAGACAGTGGGGGGCCGGCGATGGCGCGCCGATGCCCTTGGTCTTGGAAGTGGGCGCAGATTTCGGCGAAGGTTGGTTCATTGCTGAGCACCGCGCCGCCTTCGCCCGACGAAAGATTTTTGCTCACTTGAAAACTGAAGCACCCGGCCAGTCCCCAGGTGCCCACAGAGCGCCCGCGCCACTCGGCCAGATGCGCCTGACAGGCATCTTCGATCACTGGAATGCCATGCCGATTTCCCGCCGCCAGGATGGTGTCGAGGTCCGCGGGTGTGCCGCCGATATGCACGGGGAGAATGGCCTTCGTTTCCTCGGTCACCGCGGCCTCGATCTTGCGGGCGTCGATTTGAAAACTCTGGAGATCCGAGTCGACGAAAATCGGCAAAGCGTAGTTCAGCACGACCACGTTGTAGGTCGCGACAAAAGTGTATGGCGGGATGATGACTTCGTCGCCCGGTCCGATGTCCAGTGCGCCGAGCGCCGTGGTCAGCGCGCTGGTGCCGGACGACGTCGCGACACAATGCGCCGCGCCTGTCAACTTGGCATAGGCTTCTTCGAATCCGGTGACCGCGGTGCCGTCGCCCCGGAACCACCGGCCACTGCGCAGCGTGCCGAGGAGCGCCGTCTCTTCGGCCTCGGCCGCGACCGGCCACTTGGGAAACCCTCCTGAATGCGCCGGTGGCCCGCCCAGCGCCGCCGGTTTGGCACTCGCTTGCGCCCCTCGCGCGTTGGTGGGCCAAGCCAGCGCGGCCCCGGTACCTGCCATGGCGGAAGTGCTCACGAATCGCCGGCGGTTTAAGGGTCTGTTCATGGCATTTTGGTGGGTGAGAAGTGAAACGGGGATGACGGATGACGAGCGACTCGGCCGGGCCCAAGATTTCCCGCGAACGAGATCATTGGCACAAAGCAGGATAAAGGCCGCGAGGGAGGGCGTCCAGAATATTGCCCGGCGAGTTCTCCTCCGCACGGGCAAGAGGGAGCTACCTTCACCGCGCGGCGGGTATCTTGGTGAGGCCGTTCACGCCGGGTTTTGTGGCGGTCATGGACATTGCGACGTGGGCAGGAATTCCTTCCAAATCGGGACTTCCTCCTTGAGACGCCGGAGGAGGTGCTCGAGAAGCTCCATGGCTTCGGCGCTGTGGGGGGTGGCGACGGCGAGGAGCAGGGATGCTTCGCCAGCGGCCACCTCGCCGATGACGTGGTGGACGTGAATCAGGGCGTCCGGATGCGCGGCGGCGGTGTCCTCGGCGAGCGATCGCAGAGTGGCCTGGGCCATGGGGAGGTATGCCGAGTATCGAATGCCGGCGATGGGTTGACCCTTTTCCTCGCCGCGGACGACGCCGCGAAAGCAGATTTCCGCGCCGTGCCGCGGGGATCCGAAAGAGAAGGATTGGGGTATGCGATCGGGCGCCACGCGGGTGGTGACGCGGGGAAAGGGGATGGGCGTCGTCGTGGAGGCTGAATTCATGGGGCGGTGTCGCGAGATCGATACAGCGAGGCTCCGCCGTGACCGGTGACGAAGAGAAGGGGGTCGGTGTCGCCCTCATCGGCATGGTAGACCAAGCGTTCGTACAGATGATCGTGGCCGCAGAAGATGGCGTCGAGGGATGAGAATTCAGGCCACTGCATGCGGGCATGGCCGCCGTAGGAATCGGATCCGTACGGGGAGTGGTGAAAGCAGGCGATTTTCCAACGTGCCGTGGAGGCGGCAACTTCCGCCGCGAACCACTGCCGTTGGCGATCGAGCACGCCGGTCACGATACCGGTTTCGTCAATCCGCGCCGTCCCAAAACCCGGAACCGCATCGGGATCGGTGGCCTGGGAGCTTCCTGCCAGCAGGCAGAGGCACGCTGGCCCGATGCCTCTAAGGAGAGTTCTCACAATGGGATGTCCGGCGAGTGAAATTCGTTCCCACGTCGCCTCTGGGGACTAGCGGCTCCATTCGAGCATGCGGAGGAGCGGGGCTTCGGCGCGGCGGCGGAGGTCTTCGGGCAATTCGACGCGCGGTTGCAGCGTGTCCAGGCAGCGGTGCAGTTTTTCCATGGTGTTGAGTTTCATGTACCGGCAATCCGCGCAGGCGCAGCGGTCGGTGGGGCCTGGAATGAAGGTTTTGTGGGGCAGTTCGCGGCGGAGGCGGTGGAGCATGCCGCTTTCGGTGACGATGATGAAAGTGGGAGCCGGGTGATCGCGGCAGTAGTGGACCATCTTTTCGGTCGAGCAGACCTCGTCGGCGAGGAGGCGGACGGCGAACGTGCATTCCGGGTGGGCGACGACCGGGGCGTCGGGATGTTCGTCGCGGATTTTCAGGATGCTGTCTCGGGTGAATTCGACGTGGACGTAACAGGCGCCCTGCCAGAGGTCCATGGGGCGACCTGTTTGTTCCATGACCCAACCGCCGAGGTTGGCGTCGGGGACGAAGAGGATATGGCGGTCGGCCGGGATGCGTTGGACCATGCGCACGGCGTTGCCACTGGTGCAGATGACATCGCTGAGCGCCTTCACGTGGGCGCTGCAATTAATGTAGGCGACCACGTAATAGTTTTTTTCTCGATGCTCATGGAGGAAGGCCTCGAGGTCCGGGCCGGGGCAGCTTTCCTCGAGCGAGCACCCGGCATCCTTGTCGGGCAAAACGACGATCTTGTCTGGGTTGACGATCTTGGCGGTTTCGGCCATGAAGTGGACGCCGCAGAAAGCGATGACGTCGGCTTGGGTCTCCTTGGCATGAAAAGAGAGACCAAGGGAATCGCCCACGTAGTCGGCTACGTCCTGGATGGCCTTGATTTGGTAGTTGTGGGCGAGGATGACGGCGTTGCGTTCGGTCTTCAGGCGGCGGATGTCGGCGGCGAGGTCAACGCTTTCGAGGGTGGCGGTCATGGCGTGATGGCGGTAAGGGAGGGGGATCGGTTGCGGGAAGTCGTGAAGGTAGACATTCAGGGATCGGGCTTGAGCCAATTATCTTGGACGAAAGATTCGATGGTGAACTGGCGGCGCGCCGGATCGGGTGAGGCGGAACGGAGGGACACGATGGCTTTGGCTTGGGTCGTGCCTTGGCGGCGCTGGCGTCGGAGGAGGTGACCAAGATGGACGGCGGCGGGGGACTCGACAGGGCAATACCCCCAAGCGTGCGCCTGATTCGCCGGATCTGAAACCCGGAAGCAGCTCCATGCCTTGGGGTCGGCGAATTCGAAATTGTAGTAGGTATCGTATTCGACGACGACGCGGAATTCCACAGGTGAGTTGGTGGGCGAGGTGAGGAAATCGGACCAGGGGATTTCCGACCACGATTCGAAGCTTTCCCAGTCGACGAGCAGGCCCGCGGTGGGATGGCGTTCGAGGGCGATGGCGCGGGTGGTGAAGTCGGCCATTTCCATGTACAGCATGACGAAGGTGTGTGGGCCGACCAGTTCTTCGGCCCAGCGTTCGTGGAAACTGAGGACGTTGAGCGGATGAAGGGGCCGATCGTCGGTGTGCCAGCCCTGCATGCGGGACCGGGTGATCTCAGGGTGCCGCACGAAAGCGGCGCGCTCATCAATGGAAGTGGTGGCGAGAAAGGCGCGGACGCGCTCGGCCGCTTGGCGGGCCAGATCGGCGGGCGCGATGGAAGGAATGACGTCGTGAGCTGGTCGCGCCGGTGGGTGAGGAGGCAGGATGCTGGCCGGCCTATGGGCGACCTGCCAAGCCACAGTGCCGCTGAGGGCCACGGCGACGAGCAGTCCGATCCACCCAAGGCGGTGGCTGGTGGGCTTGGGGGCAGGGGAGTCGCTCGGTAGTGGGCCGCCCCAGTGGTAGGTGCTTTCCGGATCGCTCGGGCTCGCCTGCCACGGCTGGAAAACTTGTTTACCCAAGGGGCGAGAGCGGCGGGTGGCGCGGGACGGTGATGCCTGGTTATCTGGGACAGCTGCCGGACTGTCCGGTTGGGTGGTGGGTTCGGGTGGCCGAGGAAGCTCGGGGGTGCGTCTGAATCTTCGCCACGGACGAGGCACGATCTTAAGGCCGGGGCGGACGGGGGGCGTGGCGCGGACCTCGGGGTCGGGTGAGGGAGGCTGCGGTGGCTGGACCATGAGCGCGATGGAGGAAAACGAGTGGGACGCGAACGATCATGAGCCGATCTTGATCCATCCATCTTCCACCACCTCCTCGATCAGGACTTGGTTGTGACCGCGGCCGCCCTCCTCGAATCGCAATTTGAGAATCGCTTTGATTTGGTTTTCGCCCTGCTGGCGCTGGCGGCGGATCATGCGGTTGATTTGCATGCCGGCGTCGGAGTCGATCGAGCAGTATCCCCAGCAATGCGCCCAGTTTTCGGGATCGCTCAGCTTGTAGCAAAACCACTTCTTCGCATCGGCGTAGCCGTAATTAAAATAGGTGTCGATCGACACGACGACGCGGAAATCCGAAGTTCCTTCCGGTTCCTTGCTGAGGAATTCCGGCCATCGCGGATCGGACCAGAAGACGAAGCTTTCCCAATCCACGAGGTAGCCGCCGTCCTTCGTCTTTTCGACGGCGATGGAGCGGGGGAGGTGGTCATCGAGGACCATGTTCAACATCAGAAATGTGACATCGTTGATCGTTTGCTCGGACGAGCGGTCGCGGAAATCGACAACTTTTCGCGGTTTGAGCGGGTTGGCCGGCGAATGCCACGTCTCCATACGAGTTTTGGTGATTTCCGGATGACGGACGAAAGCGGCGCGTTCCTCCAGGGTGGCGGTGGCGAGGAAACGTTTGATCACGTCAGCGGCCCGGCGGGTTTCTTCGGCGGCATTGACCGAGGCGCCGGCCTTCGGGGGGACGGGCGACGGTGGATCGGGGGCGGCGGAGCCTGGACGGCCGAGGCTTTGCCAAACGGCCAACGCGATCAGAGGCAGACCGATCAGGGCGGACCAGAGGGCCAGGCGGCGCGAGCGTTGGCGGTCCGCGGGGGCTTCATTCTCGTCGCCGCCCCAGGATTCGGTGAGTTCGGGATCGCCCTCAACAGTTCCTTGCCGTTTGAGTTCCAGGACTCGGTTGTCGGCGAGTCGATGTTTTGTCGGGCGTGGGGCTGGTGGTTGGGGAGCCGCTTCGGAGGGAATGGGATTGGCGTCTAGGCTCGGTGTGGTGAAGGGATCGGCTGGCGGTTCGGGTTCAGGAACCGGCTGAGGCGGGCGGAATTTCGGATGTTCGTCTGCTTTGCGGGGACCGGGAAGTTCGGCGCGCCGAGCGGGACTGAGGGTGGGTGGCGTTTCCGACTGGTAGGGCGCGGGAGTGAAGGTAGGGAGGACGCGCTCCTTATTGCGTCCGCTGGGGAGGGAGGATTTGTTTCCACGGGAGCGCCGTTCCGGTGGGGCCGGCTTCAGCGGAAAATCATCGGTCGGGAGCCCGATGGGGTCGGCAGCCTGGTCGGCGAAAGCGCGCGGTTTTTCGCCTCCCGAGCGGTGGGCGGGGAGTGCGGACTTGGCGGGGAGGCGGCTAGGGTCTGGCGGAGAGTCGGGCATGGGGCTGGAGCGTCACCGATTCGCTGGGAGGCGGGGGCGAAACGATCAGGGGGCTGGCCGAACTGGGCGAGCGTCCGGAGGGGGGCAGAGAAAGGATCGGTGCGTCACCGGGTAAGGCATTGATCAGTCTCACCTTTCCCGTCCGTTTGACAAGGCCGTAACACAGCGGGCGCCGGCGTGCTTGGGGCTGGCGGTGGGACGAGACATCCATGGCTCGTAGGCGGTGGAAGTGGGATGAACGCAGCCCCTCATGGCCGACTCAAGCGGTGCCTACTGCGAGGAAAAGCGAGGGTCGGAAGAAGCGTAGGTAGGCAAAACCTTCGACCGTAAAGAACTGCGGTGCCGCCCAGCACACAGGATCATCGGCCTCAGTCTTCCGCTGATGGGACAGGGGGAAGGGCGCGGTCCGGAGGGGGAGCGACGAGGTGTGCGGCCACGACGGCCGGATCGGTGGTCGGGAGGTGGCAGAATTTTCCGCTGCACACAAAGGCCGTAGCCTTGCCCTCTTTGGGTGTAAGCGACCGCGCGAATTCCTCGACGGGCGCGACCGTGCCGAGCACCACTTTGTTGGGGGCGTGAACACTCCAGGCCGCGTGGAGCAGTGCCAGGGTGTCGGGTGCGGAGGGGTCGCCGGCGATGACGATTCGAAATGGATCAGAGGCGGCGTTGGCGGCGTGCTGGGCCATGAGTGGCAGGGCTCCCGGGTTTTCGGCGAGTTTTGGGGCGAAGAATTTCAGTGTCTTCTCGGCGATTTCGCGCCACCGGGCCTGATCGGTGATGGCGGCGAGCCGGAGCAGCGCGCCCACCATGACGGAATTCCCGGACGGTTCGGCATCATCGTAGTCTTCTTTGAGACGCAGGAGCACCGTGGCGTCATCGGAGCCGTTCTGGAAGAACCCACCATGTTCGGAGTCGTAAAATCTCGTCACTGCGCTGTCGGCGAGTTCGAGTGCCCATGTGAGCCATTGGGGATCGAGAGTGGTTTGGTAAAGGTCGATAACGCCTTGGAGAACATAGGCATAAGAATTGAAAACCTGCGCCGAATCCTTGCCTCCATCGCGCCATCGATGCGTCAAAGATTTTGCCGCGGGATCCCACATTACAGAGCGTAAAAATGTCGCGTTACGCGTTGCCGTGGTGAGCAATGCTTCGTCGCGCAGGACCATGGCACCCCGGGCGAAGGCGGAAAGCATGAGGCCATTCCAACCGGCCAGCACTTTGTCGTCGCGGAGAGGTCGTACGCGCTTCGCGCGCGCCGTAAAAAGCCTCTCTTGCACCTTGGCCAAGAGGGCGGCTTCATCCGAGGAGAGGGTGGTGCGCCAGTCGACGATACTCAGGACGTTTTGGTTTTTAAGCGGAGTGGGATGGCTGTGGTCCTCGAAGTTGCCCGCTCCGGTGATGCCGAAATAGCGATTGGCAAAGCTCGCCTCTTCAGGGCTCAGCAAGCTTTCGATTTCGGCTTTCGTCCAAGTGTAAAATTTCCCTTCATGACCTTCGCTTTGAGCGTCTTCGGCCGAATAGAACGCGCCGTCCGGACTGGTCATGTCCCGCTTCACATAGTCAAAGATTCCTCGGGTGACTTTGGAGAATCGCGGACGATCCGCCACCGGTGCGGCAACGCTGGCATCGAGGTACGCGCAGGCGAGCTGCGCGTTGTCATAGAGCATTTTTTCGAAATGCGGGACGAGCCAGCGTTCGTCGACAGCGTAGCGGGCGAAGCCGCCGCCGAGGTGGTCGTGGATGCCGCCCGCGGCCATGGCATGGAGTGTGTGGACGGCGGCGGCGATTGCTTTTTCCTCCCTGGTGTCAAGCCCGTGGCGGAGGACGGCGGCGACGACCGCGGGTTGCGGGAATTTTGGTTCTTTGGCGAAGCCGCCGTTTTTCGCGTCGTATTCGGCGAGGGATGTGGTCACGGCCTGGGCAAGGGGTGTCGTGCCGGGCAGAGTGGCGTCGGGCGGCAATGTGGCGGACGTGAGGACTCGGGAGAGCTCACTGGTGAGCAGGTCGGCATTGCCGCGGATTTCGGACTCCTTTTCGGTCCAAGCGCCGTGGATGCGTTCGATGACGTCGAGGAAGCCGGCCTGACCGCCTTTGGGGGTCGGGGGAAAGTAGGTGCCGCCGAAGAACGGTTTGCGCTCCGGGGTCATGAAAACGTTGAGCGGCCACCCCCCGCCCAAGCCGATCGCCTGGAGCGCGCTCATGTAAATGCGGTCAAGGTCCGGGCGCTCCTCGCGGTCGAGCTTGATGGAAACGAAATGCTTGTTCAAAAACCCAGCGATTTTTTCGTCCATGAACGATTCGCGTTCCATGACGTGACACCAATGGCACGTGGCGTAACCGATGCTGAGCAGGATCGGCTTGTTTTCGGCCTTGGCCTTGTTGAACGCTTCCTCACCCCACGGGTACCAGTCGACGGGATTGTGGGCGTGCTGGAGAAGATACGGCGACTTCTCTTTGGCCAGGCGATTGGCCGGGCGTGCCGGTTTGGCACTCTCCGGCTCGGCGGCGGGCGCCAGCGACGCCATGGCCAATCCGCCCATGATGGCGGCCAGCCCGTTCCTGTAGCGATGGGGGATCATGGCCGCATGATTCCCGGAATCGGGACGGCCACAACCGAATCATGTAAGAGCGAGCGGGTGGTCTGACGGCAAGAGAATTCCGTGACCGATGAGGCGATGCTTCATTTCCGGTGCGCCAGGATGGTGCGCTTGACCTCAAAACGGCGATGTCACCTTGAGTCTGACCCATGGCAGACTGGTCGAACTTCGCACAAGACGATACCGGTATCGGCGAAGGCCATTCTCAGTGGAGACAAGCTGGAAGCTGGATGAATATGGTGAAAGCGACCAAGTCTTCAGGTCGCGGCTACTTTCGATGGTTACCAGCGCACCGGCACGGATTGCGGCATCACTTACGGTGTACTCGACAAAGACAGCCGAGTTAGTATTAGGAATCGGCACTACCTGGATGGGTAGTGCGCCGGCCGAGAGAGGGGAAGAACCGGCGGCCCACTCCACGAGATTGGGAGCTCCATCGGAATCCGTATCAGCATCATCGGCCGCATCATTGACGGCGTCATATGTT
This sequence comes from Verrucomicrobiales bacterium, assembly GCA_046155625.1. GTDB lineage: Bacteria > Verrucomicrobiota > Verrucomicrobiia > Verrucomicrobiales > V1-33 > CAJBME01. Next base: position 20,792 of record JBJXFS010000186.1, read on the forward strand.
CCGAACCACTGATGCCGCCAGTGATCCAAATGTGCGAGAGCCGGAGCGGCCGCGATGGCAAACGAGTATGTGGCTCTCGACCCGGAGAACACGTTCACGATTTGTTCTCCTTCCTTGAGGTTCGCGAAAGCGGCAGTCGTGGGAACGAGGGCTCGGGTGGTCGTACCAGTGCCCAACTGACCGCGCGCGTTGGCTCCCCAAACGGCAGCCGTACCGTCGGAGCACACGGCCAGGGAATGGGCACTACCTGCGGCGATTCGCGTGACGAGCCTTCCAGCCAGCGCTGATATTCCGGCGTCCGCGTTCACTAACACAGGTATGGATCGGTGTTCGGTCGTTCCGTCCCCCAATTGTCCTTCGGAATTCATCCCCCATGCCACGAGCGTTCCGTCGGAACACAAAGCCAGCGTGTGATAGGCTCCTGCCGCCACCGACTGGACGGTCCGCCCTCGCAGGGCGGAATTTGGGCTGATGCTATCCACCGCGGTTGGCACCAAGCGTGGCTGGACGGTTCCGTCGCCGAGTTGCCCTCGATCGTTGGAACCCCACGCAACCACCCTTCCATCGCCGCAGAGGGCCAGCGAGTGCTGGGTGCCCGCAGCGATGGAAACCACCGTCCGCCCTGCCAAAGCGGAAACACCAACGCTGGTCGAAACCCGGAGAGGACGGGCAGACGAGTTACCATCCCCAATTCCAAGGTTCAGTCCGCCCGCCCCCCAGGCCACTACTGTACCGTCCGTGCACAGAGCCAAACTATGGTTTGCTCCCGCGGCAATGGCCGCCGCTTGCTTCCCAAACAGCGCTGAGCCTTCAGTTCTGAGCACGTCGATAGGCAGATTCGCCCCCGTAATCGTGCCCGTGCCGAGTTGCCCGCTCGAGTTTTGCCCCCAGGCAGCGATCGTACCGTCACCGCAAAGCGCCAGTGAGTGCGACCCTCCGGCGGCTATCGCCGCCACGCGCTTGCCTCGAAGCGCCGATGTCTCCGCGGTCACGTCGACCGATCCGGGCCATCGACGGGCAGAATAGGCGGGATTTCCGAGCTGACCGTACTCGTTACTGCCCCACGCCGACAGAATTCCGTCAGCCGTCAAGGCCAGTCCGTGTGCCGCCCCGGCGGAAACCGTGACAATCGTCTTCCTCATCAATATGCCTTCGCCTATATCGCCGGTTCGCAGCAGGCTGAGGGGAGCCGGATTGGGAACCACCATACTTGTGCTTGCGCTTCCAATGCCCAGTTGGCCATCGGTATTGTCTCCCCAGCCGAATCCACGCTGCTTCAACCACGTCAAACTCAAGTCGTTTCCATCGCCGCCAAAAAAGTTCGCGACGAACGGATAGGTGACCTCGGCATGCCGCAGTGCGATCGGTTGACCGTGGGCGAGTCCGTCGAAATCCCCCTCGATCCAGCCGCCGCCCTCCATCCGCATGATGGGCAGCTCCGCGCCCAGAATGGGCTCAAACTGGAGGGACAGCGAGAGCGATGATCCGCGAGCATCCAAGCCGGCACTTGTCACCAACGGCACGTCGGCCGGCGACTTCAACTCGGCCGCAAGATGGCCTTTGCCTGTCCCCATTACTTCAAATTCATAACTGGGACGCACTGGGTCGTTGCTGGCGATGGTCACGGTAGCACGCCTCGCCCACGCGGAGCCAGGGACGAAACCGAGCTCGAAGTCGGTGCTACCACCGAAGCGAGGGACAGTGGTTGCGGGGAGAGAAACGACCCGAAATTCTCCGGCTCCGAGCCCCGCAAGACCGATGATCGGAAATCCCGTCATCACCAGATCAGCATTGCCTTCATTCATGACGGTGAAGCGGCGCACCACGGCTTGGCCCACCTCGGATGCTCCGAAATTGGTTCCGCGATCCAGCGAGGGTGTACGGTTTGGATGATCGATCGCGGCGCCGTTTCCGAACACTCTCATGCGGGCGGCGAAGGGTCCCGAGGCCAGAGCGAAGAATCTCGGACACGCTTTTCCCTGACAAATCGCGGCAAACACGCTGAGTCGCTCCCCGGGAGGGGGGGCCACTGCAACGGGACGAGAGGCGTATTGGTCCCCGTTGTAGGCGAAATACGCAGGAAATCCCCCCTCCGCTAAACTCCCTCCCGCGTTCCCCCATCCCACCAGTGAGCCGTCCGAACAGAGAGCCAGTGAGACACTGGAGTCAGCTTTTACGTCAACCACGGACTTGCCCGCAAGCGCGGAGGAACCCGGCGTGGCATCGACCAAACCCGGAGCCCATCGCTGGAGAGTGGTGCCATCACCCAGCACGCCGTGATCATTTCCTCCCCACGCCACCACGGCTCCATCATCGCAGAGCGCCAAGCTGTAGGTTCTCCCGGCGGATATCGTCACAGGGCGCCTTCCGTGCAGAGCGGATACACTTGCGGCGGAGTTGACCACGGCCGTGCCGTGGTAGAGACCGTTGGGGTCCACCCCTAGCTGGCCGACGCGGTTCTCCCCCCACGCCACCAAGCTGCCATCCTCACGTAAAGCCAACGCGTGCACGTCTCCGGCGGCAATCGCGATCACGGTGGCTTCCGCAAGCTCCGAGACCCCGATTCCTGCGCCCACTACCGTCGGCCTCACAAAGATCGTTTTGAGGTCAAAAGCCGAGGTCCCATAGTGCTTACCCCACATGACCACCGTCCCGTCGGCACACAGGGCCATGGATCTGCTTCCAGAAGCGTCGATTCGCACCACTCGTCGGCCGGCGAGTGCCGATTCGCCCGGGGTCGCGTCGACAAGGACCGGGATGGCGCTCGGTGCCGTCGAGCCATTTCCCAACTGACCGTCCTGATTGCTTCCCCAAGCAGCGACCGACCCGTCCGAGCACAGCGCCAACGTGTGGGAATACCCAACGGCAATGGCAATGACGGATTTTCCGAGGAGGGCCGAGTCCGGGTGCGTCGAGTTCACCGTGATGGGTGAATCCCGGTTCGTGAAAGTTCCGTCTCCCAACTGACCGTCATGATTATCTCCCCAGGCCACGAGCGTTCCATCAGCGCAGAGCGCCACGGTGTGTCCCGTTGCCGCCAGCCGGACGACGGTCTTGCCTGCCAGGGCGGCGGGTGGGGCGATGGACTTTGGCCTGAAGCGGCCTTGTACGATAGGATCGGAGCCCTGGGGGATTGAGGTCCTATCCCATTTCCAATGAACCGGAAACGAATTTTCCCAATGCAGGACGAGATCGTTCCCATCGCCGCCGAAATAGTCCGCGACCATGTAGTACGTCTGTCCACCGTACTGAAGTTGCACGGTCGCTCCTTGAGGGAGTCCGTCGAATGACCCGTAAGTGATGTCCATTCCTGTGTTTTCGACGACAAGTATCGGTTGGCCGGTCAGGGGAACGTAATGAAGTTCAAAGGCGATGGTGGATCCGGTCGCGTCGAATGCAGAAGTCGTCAGCGGCGGCTCGCCAGCCGCCGTGAGCGCCGCTTGGACGTGCTGAGGAGCGGTCGCTTGGATGGCCCATTCATACACGGGATGGGCCGCGTCCGTGCTCGTCAGCCTGACCACGGCCCGCCTCAACCCCGCGCCGGATGGTCGAAATGAGATGCCCAATTGGCCCTCGCCCCCAAATCGTTCCAGCCGGGTGGCCGGCACCTGCGTGACCGTAAAGTCCGCCGCGTGCGTGCCGGTGATGGTAACGCTGGGAACCCCGGTGAGCGTGATGGCGCGATCTCCGTCGTTAACCAGGTCGAAAACCTGTGTCAGCGTTGCGCTTTCATCCGAAACCACTCCGAAATCCGTGCGATTGTCACGGCGAGGCTTGAGGTTTCCAGCCTCGACTGGCACACCGCCAGCCGAGACACAGAGGCGTGGCTTCAGATCGGAAGCCACCACGCCTAACGAATGGTCGAGATGAGTGCTCAGCCGGACAAACCGATCACCTGGAGCCAGGTTGGAGCGGCTCAACAACACCGGGTAGGAGGTGTGGTTGGAAGTTCCATCCCCCAGCACCCCAGGTCCCTCTGAAATGCCCCAGCTGACCGCCTGCCCATCGTCGCATACGGCGAGGGCGTGTTGGCCATGGGCGGCCACCTGGCGCGCTGAGCGACCGGCCAAAGCGGACACCGCGGGCGATTGACTGACCAACGCCGGATGTAATCGCTCCGCCATGGTCGATCCATCACCCAAGAGGTATATAGGATCCGGCCCACTGAACGCGATGTTATTTCCCCAACCCGAGATGGCGCCGTCGCTGGTGAGCACGAAGGCGCGCCGAAATCCACAGGCCATCTCCACCACCGTCCGGCCATATAAAGAGGATACGCCCTGCTCGCGTGACACCAAACGCGGCAGGTTGTTGAACTCGGGATCGGGCGCCGCGGCACCGCTCCATTCCACCAATTCGCCATCCGAGCGGAGCGCGAGCATGGTGGTGCCCGCGGCAATCGCCACTACCCTGCGCTTGAACAGGGCCGAGCTTGGATTGCCATTCGTGAGAACGCGCGCGACCACCGGTTCCAAGCCCAACTGGGCCTCGGACCAAGTCAGCAGCGAACCATCCGAGCACAGCGCCAGATAGTATTGGCCCGCTTCGATACCGGCGTGTCCCGCCAAGGCCACCACCCTCCGGCCGCGCAACTCGGGGAAACGTGTGTCAAACTTCAGAGGGACGGGCACCGTGCTGACAGTCGATCCCAAATAGCCCCATATCGCCAACGAGCCATCCGAACAGAGAGCCACCGGCCTCTGGCTCGCGGCGACCACCGACACCACTCTCTTTCCATGTAAAGCGGAGCCGGGAGAAGTATCCACCATGACTGGAGAATAACGCGATTGCGTAGTGCCGTCGCCTAATGTTCCCGCTGAGTTATCCCCCCAAGCAGCCAAAGTGCCGTTGGACAACAACGCTATACCGTAGCCCGGCCCGGCCGCGACGGAAACGATTGTCGCATCGGCCAAGGCCGTCCCAGCAGGAAGGGTCACCGGATGAAGATGGGGCTCCGGATTAGGTGGGGACTGGCCAGCATGGTCCCTTCCCCACCTCATCACATGGTTTTTCCGCCAGACCAGAGTCAAGTCGTTGCCGCTTCCACCAAAATAGTTGGCCACGAAATCATAGGCGAAGCCTTCGTGCTGCAGGGTCACTGGTTGGCCGTGCTCAAGCGCCACGAAAGCGTGGGAAAGCGGGACCAATCCGGTGTTTTTCACCACCATGAGCTCCGTGCCGGCCACTGGATGAAACCCCAGCGAAAGCTCCACGGTCGACTGAGCGGTATCCATCCCCTCGGATACAGTCAGCGGGATGTCAGATGGGACGGAAAAATGGGCGGACAAGGCAGCGCGTCCAGTCCCGTGCACGGTGAACCGGAATTCCGCATCATGGGGATCGGTGGACCCGACAACGACTTCAGCGCTGCGCAACCACGGGCCACTGGGAGCAAAGGCTATCTCGAAGCTGGTGGCGCCGCCGTGGGCTGGCACGATCGAGGACGGCGGCCTCGTCACGGTGAAATCGCCCGCTTGAGCGCCATCGAAGCGAATCAACGGGTTCCCGGTCAATTCAAGTTCGGCGTCGCCCAAATTGTGGATCATAAACACGTGGCGCATGGCAACTCCGCCGATCGGTTGGCTGCCGAAATCGGTGCGGATTTCCGCCTCTGGAGCCGCATCGCCATTCGAGAGAGGGAGACCGTTTCCGGTGATCTGTATCGCAGGCTCAGGCCGTGCCGCCGCGATCGCGAAGCCGTTCGAACTGTCTGGGCCGGAGACGACCTTCACCAGGCGTTCACCTGGACGCTGGGGCAAAAAGCCGATGATCGTCGGTTCGACCGACGCATTTCCTGGCCACCCCCATTGAACCAGGGCTCCGTCAGCGCACAGCGCCGCCGCACCGTAACGGGAGGTCGCCAGATCGACAACCGTCCGTCCGGTTAGCGCGGACGGCGTGGCGACAGGATGGAGCAGGGTGGGCCATGGGAATATCTGCCAAGGCGCGGGTGAACCCAGCACCCCTACCGGTCCGTTAGAACCCCATCCCACGACTGAGCCATCGGAGCATAAAGCCATCCGCAACGCAGAGCCGGCCGTCATTAGTGTCACCAAACGACCCGTCAGCGCTGATTGGGGGTCGCTGGCATTGGCTGTTACCGGCCGGTGATCGTGGGACTCCAAAGTCCCGTCACCCAGAGCCCCATAATAGTTGAGCCCCCATCCCACGATGGATCCGTCGGAACACAGCACGGAACGTGTCGCATCAACCACAGGAAGCAGTGGCAAACGGCCGCGCAGTGCCGAGTTCCCCGGACTGGCATCCACAGCTTCTGGAAATGTCTGCGCCTGCATCGTTGGCCATGGAAATCCGTCATCATATTCATATCCTCCCCATTGAACCACCGTGCCATCCGAGCAGATAGCTAGACTCGAAACGCCGCCCGCCGCAATCGCCACCACTTTTCTGCCGGCAACGGCAGACTCACCAATCGCGGTGCTGATCGCTCTTGGCTCATGCCGAGAAACGGTGCTGCCATCTCCTAACTGACCGTGCCAGTTTGTTCCCCAGGCGGCGACGGTGCCGTCCGAACTGAGGGCCAACGAATGATCATTCCCTGCCGCCACCGCCACGAATTTCTTGCCGGCTAATTCCGGATTTCCGTTCATGTCTACGGGGACCGGCACGGAGATCGACCGTCGGTCTGGATGTCCCAGCTGCCCGTTCGAGTTGTTTCCCCACGAATACACCATGCCATCGGACGTGACCGCCAGCGCATGAGCGCCACCCGCCGCCACTCGAAGAATCGTCTTCCCTTCCAGGGCGCCCTCTCTCACCAATTCCGTCAAGACGTGCCGATCGCCCTCCGCGCCGATTCCCAGCGAGCCCGTTGGATTTGCCCCCCAACCATAAACTCGACGCGCTTTCCAAACGAGCACCAGATCGTTGCCCGTCCCGCCGAAATAATCCGCCACGAAGGGAAATTGGTCGCCCCCGAACTCCAGTTCCACGACCTGCCCATGTTCCAAATTGGTGAACGTACCCAGGACGAAGTCTGGCCCCGTGTTTCTAATGACTGTCAATTCGGAGCCAACTTCGGGGCGGAAACCTAAGTGAAATTGGATCGACTGTCCTGCGGCCACGTAGCCAGCGGAAGTGATGGGGGTGTGAGCCGGTCCGTTCCAGGAAACCTCGACGCCTTCCGCGGACAGAATCGATGCCAATGCCCACGCCAATCCAAGCGCAATTCGAGGGGAAATCCACATAAGGAGGAACGCTAAATCGAGGATGACCAAAGTAAATGCTTCACCTAGTGGGCGCTTGTTGGCGCGGGTGGGGGGGGATGACGGCCGGACAAGTCCGATAATTTGCCTGTCACTTTATGCACAAACCTCATCGCAGGTGGCGCCCGCAAGCCATGCTTCGAAAGCGGCGAGTTCCTGCGACGACGGATTCTGGAGTGGACGCAGGTTGTAGGGCGGGAAGGTGTCGGTGGTACGCGCGGTGGCAGGGGGCGGTGGTTTCGCCGGGGCCGTGGGTGCGGCGGATACGGACGGCGGCGGCGCGGGCGGCGGCGTGAACCACCATCCGAGCGTGATGCCGGCGGCCAGGGCGGCGGTCGCGCCGAAGGCGGCGCGGATTCGACGATTAGTGGGGCGGCGGGGCATGGTTGAGCAGCGATTGTTTGATTGTTGAAGGCAGGCCACTGCCGGCAATGGCGGTTCGTGCGCCCAGTGGATCCCGCCGGAACCACGCCTCTGCAACCCGTTGGAGCCGCTGATCGCGGCCGCCTGGATCGAGGGAAGCAGCAGCCCAATGCGCGGCGGCCAGCGGATCGGGCTCGGATGACTCGGTGATCAAATAGTCGACCAGTCCGCTGATGGCGGTGTCCTTGGCCTCGCTGGCAGGCAGGGCTGCGATCCACTCAGAGGCCGCCTGCGGATAGAGCCGCGCATACGCCATGCTGGTATCGTACAGATTGACCCCTGCCTGCTGGTCGGGAGGCAACGTTTCAAAAAAAAGTCTATGGCTTCGACGGGTGATCGGCGCGCCAGCTGGTCAGTGAGGTGCTGGCGCTGGCCGTACTGCGTTTCTGGAGGCAGCGACTCGTGGAAGTGGTGGATGGTGGCCCGTGCGTCGATTTCAGCGAGGTGGCGGAAGGTGGCCGACAGCGCTGGTTCGCCGCCGTTCTGGGTTGCCCAGGCGAGCGCACCATCCGGGTCGTGCTCGGTAAGCCGATGCGCCGCCGCGGCCACGGCTTGATCGCGCGCCGCACCGGCGGGAAGCTGGGTAGCGAACTGTTGCAGCCCGGCCAGGTCCTGCGGTGGCCATTGATCCGTTACTTTTTTGAGTAAGGCGGCAGTACCTGGGTTGTCTGGCTGCTGGGAGAGCCACTGGGTGGCGGCGGGCAGGTCGCGAGCGGCCCACTCGGCGAACAGGGCGCGGGCGAGCGCCCCGCGTCCGTCCTCCATGCCCCCATCATTTGTCTCGAGGGCAATAAAACCAGTCTCGGTCATCAACTGCATGACCCCGGCCGGGTCGAGTGGGGCGGCGGCCCTGAGGACGTCGTGCAAGGGTTGGGTTCCACTGTTTCCCGACATGCGGCTGCCCGGTCCATCGACATGCACCCGATCGAGTCCGCCGCGATCGAGGGCGCCGATGCCGTGTTCCTGGAGCAGCCGCAGTGCGCCGAGCGGATCGGTCTGGCTCTGGATGGCGGCGATCCCCGCGATGGCATCAAAGCGTGCGGTGCCGTGCATGGTTTCCGTCGCGTGGAGCAGGGCGGCCTGAGGGTCATTTTTGGCCAATCCGGCGGTGTAGCGTGCTTCGACCTGAGCGCGGGTCAGGCCATCAGGCAGTTCGTCGATGAGCGGACGGGCGCGGGCGGGATCGGTGCCGAGCAAGACATCGAGAACGGCCTGCATGGCGCGTTGGCGGTGCCGCGGGTTGCTCAATCCTCGCGCCCAGGCCAGAGCGGCATTTGGGGCCTGTTTCGCCCAGGCGTTCGCAATGTGATATGCCTGATGGTGCGATGACTTCGGACTGAGTTCAGCGGCGGCTTTTGCTGGGTCGCTCAGGTCAGGACCAGCGCTCTGTTTTTCCATCCGCCAGTCCGCGAATTCCGGCAGTTCAGGATGAGCCAAGGCCCAAGCTCGCGCCATTTCCTCGCCGACCATGGCGTTCAGGACCATGCTCATGGGCCGGCGATACTTCGGGTCTTCCCGCGCCAGGGCTGCCAGTGCGGCTTCTGGATCCACCCTGCCCCAGGAGCGATACACCGAGTGCAGTGGCGCGGTCACCGATCCATCAAGCCCGTGCCCCGGACCGAACATTTTCATGAATCGATCGGTGTACCGCTTCCCGAATGCCATGGCCGCGCCTGGAGCAACCTCGACCCAGCGACTGCAGAGCGCCTGCCACTCGGGTGGTCCGCTGTCGGATGAATTGGCGAACCAATCCTCTGCCAGTGCAGCGATGTCCCCGGCAGTGGCTTCGGGCAGCCAGCGGACAAGCAGGCGCATCCGGTCGTCAGGAGCGGTCGCTTTGACCTCGTCAAGCGAAGGTCGTGGCAGCGGCAGGGGCACCGGATTCGGGCGCGCTTCGGACGATTCGGACGCGGATTGAGCGGTCGCCGGAAGTCCCACATTGGAGGCGGTGGCTGCGTGCCTGCCGACACTAACCGAGCTCGGCGGTGCCCAGCCGGACTTGGCGGCCGCTCCCACGACAGCTCCCACGACTCCACACGCAACAACTGGGAAAATCCGGATGTTCATCAGGGGGCAGCGTCGACCTCACGATCAGTAGGGGGGCAAGAAACGCCCCGCACGATGCTGATCTTAGGAAGGATGCCAGGGAGTAGTATGAAACGAAACACATCAACACCCGCCAAGGGGGGGCCATCCTGCACCTGAAGGCGGAGTGGGGATTCGTTCAGCCAATACGAGCACCTGCTTAATTTGCCAGGAATCGCGTTCCGCCGACCTATTTTCCCATCAACGCTCCGGTCTTGCGATCACATCGATCCGGTTTTAAACTTACGCGTTCTTGGACGGGTGGGAATCGGGACGTGGCGTGCTGGCGCGAAGTTGTTGGCGGGCCTCGCGGTGTTCGGCGCGGAGGGTGGCTTGGCGCCACTTGCTCCATTTGATGATGCTCCGCGGGACTTTGATTTCGGGCGAGTCAGCGTCCACGGTCTGGTGTTCGGAGTCGCTCGACGGCGAGCGCTCCGTGGCGGCGGGCGAGACCCGGGATCGGGGGGAAGTGGACATGACGGGTGACCAAGCTGGGGCCTCCCAGGCGGGGCGGCGTGGGACGAACTTGGGCAATCGTCATCATTGACCTCTTCTGTCTTGAACGAGAGAGGATTAGGGAAACGATAGTGTCACTTTCAATCAGTCACCGCCGCTCAATCCCGCGGCGGTTTCACGACAGTGTGCGGGAGGGAAGGCGCGGTTGGTGAATCCATGCTCACGCGCGTCTTCGCCCTCCCACCAGACGAATTCGGCGGCGGTCAGTCGACTCACTAGGACAATGAGCGCGCCGGCCGCCCGCCAGAAAATGGATGGTTTGTTCATTCTCGTGGGGCCCGATCGGGCGACGCTTTGCGGTATCGAGTCAGCCTCGTTACTCGCCTCCGGGCGTCAAGGTTGGCTCGCCGGTTCGGCTGGACTGGGCCAGGGCGTTCGCACCTGCTAAAGCAATACTTTGATTATAAACATCCAATCAAGATTTCGTAAAGTATGGGGAGCCAAAGGCTTTCGGACTGGGAGCATCCCAGCTCTTCGGGGCGGAACGCCCTCTCTGCGAAGGGGCTTTCGCCCGATAGAGCGGCACTGCTTGCCCAGAATAACAACGACTGAGGCGTAAGATTGGTGGTCGAGAAACTTCCGCGTCGATCCTGTTGTTTCCGAGAAACGCGTGGGCACCACGCCTCGACTGTACGACTTGATTGCTCGAGAATGAAAACGCCCTGGGGACTGGCAGTGGACATCATGGCCGCCAGCGGATCAGCCGAACCCTGGGCGGTCGGACTTCCGAATGTACCGGTCCGCTTCCGGCATACCGGGGACTTTCAGGTTTGGCCCATCCCAGTCGATGGACTGCTGCAGGCGGAGAGCGACGATGCCGGCCAGCCCGATCTCGGTGAGGTGGCCGCCGTGGTCGAAATCAGCGAATACCTTGGGGCCACCCAGGCAGGCGTCCACCCACTCGTCGAGATGGCCTATTACCCGGGGCAGAGAAACGGGGATTTCGCGGGCGGCCGGGTGGTTGTCGGCGCCGAGGAACTTTGGATCATCGTTCAGGCGCAGGGAACAATCCGAGTTCCACAGGCCGCTTTGAAGCTGGCCCTTGTCCCCGATCAGCAGGCAACCGGTGCTGGGCAGGCGGCCGACCGATTCGCGCAAGCGGGCGGTCACGTCGTCGGGAGGCTGGTTGCCGCCGGTGTAAAAGCTGAGTTGCACCGGTCCTCGGTCGGCCCGTGCGGGGAAGTGGTAGCGCACGGTGCAGGCCTTGGCGAACGACTCGAGGCCGAGTCCGGTCCCGCTGATTTCGATGCGCGTCGGCGAATCGAGTCCGAGGGCGCGGACGGGCAGGTTAAACCCGTGGCAGCAGAAGTCGCCCAGCGAGCCATTGCCAAAGTCATACCATCCGCGCCACTTGGCCGGATGGTAGAGGCCGGACTTGTACGGTCTGACTGGCGCTGGCCCGAGCCAAAAGTCCCAGTCGAGGCCGGAGGGCACCGGATCGCCGCCGTCCGGGCGTGCTTCGCCGCTGGGCCAACTATGTTCCGGGTGCCAGACATGCACTTCGCGGATCGGACCGAAGAGGTTGGCGGCGATGAGTTCCAGGCTGCGGCGGAGTTGGGACGAGGCGCCGCCCTGGTTGCCCGTCTGGGTGACGACTGCGGAAGTCCGCGACAGCTCGCGCAATTGCCGCGCTTCAGCGAGGGTATGGGTCAGCGGTTTTTCGCAATAGACGTGGCGGCCAGCTTGGATCGCGGCGCGGCAGATCGGCGCGTGCCAGTGGTCAGGTGTGGCAATCACCACCGCATCGAGGGACTTTTCCTGTTCCAGCAGGACGCGGTAGTCCGCATACACAGCGGCCTTGGCCACTCCCTCGCCGTGTTGCTTCTTCGAGGCGTCGATTTGCCGCGCATCGACGTCACACAGCGCGGCGACGTTGTGCCCAAGCTCGAGGATTCGGCTGACATGCCCCTGGATTTGCCCTCCCATCCCGATGAACGCGATGTTCAGCTTCCCCGATGGCTTCCGCTCCTGCCCGCGGAGAAAACCGGCAGGCACAATAAGGAGCGAGCCGGTCGTGGAGGCGGCGGTGGAAAGGAGGCGGCGTCTCGTACATTTCATAGTGGCGGGGGTTTCATTCCATGCGCGGATTTAAGGAGCACTGAGCGACGGCGTGTTGATTCTTGGGACGCCGCGAAAACAGGGTTCGCAACTTCTCCGCGTCCACTTCATCAAATCGGCGAAGTGGAAGCCACGCGGTTCCGATTCCCTGCGGTTCTTGGTAAACCAATTTGATCCCGCCTCGGCGGACCTCAGAGGCAATGACCTCCCCTCGATCAATCATTGTCTCGGGACGCCAGCGTCGGCGAAGCACGATGGACGCGTCATCGACGATGATCTGCAACGACTGACCGAACAGTCCCCCGACGCTGCTTATCAGAAGGCAGAGTCCAAGCAGAATGGGGTACAACGCGGCGAGAGCGTCGTCATTGAAGCGGCAGTACCCCAGAATAATCAAGATACCTCCGAGGACCCCGCCCACGGTGCGAAAAACTGGAAAGCCGCTTTTGCGTGAGACGATCGGCATGATTGGGTGTGGGCGGTCGCGCATGGCTTCAGCCTTCCGCCTGGAGTGTGCGCATTTTTGGTTGCTGCTCAAGCGCTATCTCGTCATGCGCTCAGTTGGTGGCGTGGAGCGTTGGTTCTCGGGTAGGGCGGCGCGTCCCGCCCGCCGCAGCCGGCGTCCTCGCCCGCTGCCCCGCGCGTCTCGCGCGTTGCACCTAAAGCACGCTGCAAACATGGCGAACCGCACACGGAGCGAGACGCTCGCCGGACGCGCCGCCCTACCCGAGAACCAGCGCTTCGCTCAACCACCTCCCAGTAAGAAGTCAGGATTCACGGGGCCGACGCCGCAGTGGCCACGCCCAGAGAGCGCCGACGGCGATGCCGCCGGCGTGGGCGAGGCCGGAGACATGACCTTCGCCGTGGATTTGCCGCCAGACGAGCACGGCCTGCCACACCACCCAGATCGCAAACCCCCAGGCGGCGCGGAATCGGATCCAGCGGACGACGATGCCGATTCGGAGCGCGGCGACGAGGATGGCCCGGGGAAACAAAAGCGCATAGAGCGTCAAGACGCCCGAGACGCCGCCGCTGGCGCCGACCGTGACCACCGCCGATCGCGGATCCCACAGCCAGTGTACCAGATCGCCGAACAAGGCCGAGACCAGCAATAATCCCGCTAAATGCGCGCGGCCCAGCCGTTCCTCGACGTTCGGGCCGAACGCGAGGAAGAAAAGCGCATTGCCCAGCAGGTGGAATTGGTTGGCATGAAGGAAGAATGACGTGATCGAGGTGAGTCCGCCCGCGCGCCATGGGTCGTTCGGAAGGAATCCCCAAGTGTCGATCGCCTCGGGAAAGCCGGACCAAGCCAGCAGACTGATGATCGTCATGGCCGCCACCACGCTCAGCGTGAGCACGGGGGCGCCGGAGAACGCGCGGCGGTTCACTTCCACCGGCACGCCGAAGAGCGTGACGACCGTACTCCAAAAGTCGGGCGGCGGAGTGCCCAGCACCAGTTCTTCATAATCGTATTGGCGCCGCCGTTCTTCGATCCGCGCCAACGCCAGGATTTCCTTGGCGCGCGGAGGCAAATCAGCTTCCGGCTCGACCACCGGAGGCAAGGCCGCGTCGTCACGTGCGGCCTCCAGCTCATGAACGTCAAACCAAACGACGTGGCAGCCGGCGCACACGTCCAAGTGCATCGAACCCTCACCACTCCGCGCGCGCGGCGTCGCCACCTCGCGCATCCGATGACCACACGACGGGCAGAGGGCCTCGGCCTCGACCGACTTCTCTCCCCGCGCGCCGAGCCAAAGCCGATTCACGTACGCCGCCTGCAACTGCTTCCGCAGCACCGCCACCGTAAACAGCCGCCCTTCACACGATCCGCATCGCCAGAACACCCCGAGCGGCGACGTCTCGCGCTGCAGCGCCGTCCGGCAGTGAGAACAGTGGAACATGAGTAAGGGGTAAGGGGTAAGGCTTCTGAGATGTTCCGTGCTCCCTCGATGGGCGGGGGACAATCTTGGAGTAATATCTTAGCGCTTCGTGAACAGCGTGTGATTCGGGGTCCCTCCAGGTTCTTCGCTTTAGGAGTCGCCTCGCCTGTGGGGCGGGTGAGGTGCCTGAGCGGGTCGCGCTGATTTTCGTCGGCGAAATGTTGACCGATTTCCCGTTGTAGGCAATGGTTACCGCGTATGCCAACCGAAAAACTGGAGCCATTTTCACTCCGGCTTCCGGCATCCGTGGTGGTGGCGTTGGAGGCGGCGGCGCGACGGCAATCGACGTACGGTTCGAAACTGGCTGCTGAATTGGTCACAACCGGCATTCGCTCGATCGAACATCCGGCGATTGATTTCGAGCGGGACGCCGAGGGAGGCCGAAAGGCGAGACTTGCTGGAAAGCGCGTGGCGGTTTGGATTGTGGTGGACACGGTACGGCGGCTGGGTCGCGGCAAGGCCGCGGTGAATCTTGGCCTTCCCCCATCGCTTGTCGTGGCGGCGCTCAACTACGCGGCGGCGTTTCCCGACGACATTCGCGAGGACGAGCGGCGGGGAACTCGTGACTTGGCTGAGTGCGGATTGGCGGAGGCGGGGACGTGAAGCTTCTGTGCGTCGACGAGGACACTTCCGAAAAAGTCGGCTTGGCTATTCGCAAACTCAGGCCGACATGGGACGTCCTGCACGCTCGGCAATGGGCGGGGGGTGGTACGCCCGATGACCTGCTCCTCGAGATGCTCTGGCAAGACCGTCGCGCCCTGATCTCCCGAGACCGCAGCACCCTGCCTGGATGGATTAAGCGGCGCCAGGCACGATCTCTCGACCACGCCGGGGTTTTCTTTTGGGACGCCGAAAAATTTCCGCCCGATGCGATTGGGGCGCTGGCCCGGGCTTGCGTTCGTACTATGGAACGATTTAGCGACACGGTGAACGTCGTAGACACGATCCGATAGAATAGAAAATGCCAGCGAAGATGATTAAGACAGCGGCGATCCAAAGGGTGGACCTGGCGCTGGTTTCAATTTCCTCATGATCACGCCACTCATCGGCAATGATGACGTTGAGGCTTGGTTAGTTGGGGCGAATCGGTTTGGCCATGCTGTGGTTGGTATAGCCGTAACCAAGTGAAAGATACAGAGACAGGGCCGCCTTGTTCGGTGCAAACACATTGAGAGCCATGGCCTCATGACCTTGTTTGAGTGCCAGCTGCTCCGCCTGGAGCAGGGCGGCCCTGGCGTGGCCCTGGCGACGGTGGTCGGGCTTGACCATCAACTGGTAAACAAAGGCGACCGTTGAAATGCCGCGGTGCAGGGTGGCGTACCAGATGTAGCCCAGGGCGTCGCCATCGGGTTCAGCCCGGATTGCGTAAATGTAGTGACCAGGCGTATCGGGACCTTGGGGGAGTAGCCGTTCCGACTCGGACCGAGCCAGTGCCAGCGCGTCGGTCGGGCTCCATCGTCCGGCATCGACGTTGTCCTGGGCATAGCCGGAAACCGATGCCTCAAAGAAATCAGCGTACTCGCCATTCCGAAGTGAAGTGAGGCAGGTCATGAAAAGTGCAGCCTCTCACGTAGGACAGTAGCCCCGGTCAAATCAAGCTGTGATTGAACCAGGCAAACGATGAGAAGTGGGGATGGAATGCCTGTCACTTTGGGTGGGGTACGATAGCAGCGCGTGACTGGCACATGCGCGGTGTCCATCACGTTGATTCCTGGCGAGCCCAGCACCGACCCGATGTCCTGGGCCGAAACGATCACCATCGACGCCGACTCGGCCACCTCAAGCCCCGGCGTAATCATCGCCGAAAACGGAACCGATCCGGACACCGTCACAATTCTGATTTCATCCGGGCCTGAACAATCACGATTCGCCCGTCTGACGGTTACGGTTTCCCGATCGATGAGGACGCCTTCGTTTAGGGCTATCCGAGACAGGGGCTTGGCATCGCCGCGCGTTTCGGTAGAATGACCGTTCATGCGCAAAGGACACCGCCATCGCCCCGCCCCCATGAAAACAATAAATTCCGCCCTCATCCGTCGGCTCATGCTTCTGTGTGGGCTGGCGGTTTTGGGCGGCGTCCACGCGTCGGAAGTCAAAGTGGGAGTGGCTTCCGTTGACATCACCCCGCCGCTCGGGATTCCGATGGCCGGGTATTATCACCTCCGAGGCGCGGACGGCGTGCTCGACCCGCTGTTCAGCAAGGCGATGGTTATTGAATCGGATGGCGGCCGGGCGGTCCTGGTGACGCTTGACCTTATCAGCATCACTCGGGAGATCACCGACCAGGCGCGCGTCCTGATTGGAAAAGCCACCGGTATTCCTGCCGACCGGGTCATGATCAGCGCCACCCACGCCCATACCGGACCACAATTGGCCGGACGCGGCGCCGCCAGTCGCGATCTCGGCGGTCAGCAAGCCATGACCCTTGCGTACTCCGAGGCTCTGCCCGCCAAAATCAGCGAATCCGTGGGAACGGCCGTCGATCGGTTGCAGGCGGCGCAACTGAGCGCCGCCCGCGGCCGCTGCGAAAACCTGACGTTCAACCGTCGCTATTTCATGCGCGACGGCACCGTGGGCTGGAACCCGGGCAAGCTGAACCCGAACATCGCCATGGCCGCGGGTCCCAGCGACCCGGAACTCGGCGTCCTCTATGTTGCGCGGGCCGGAGCCGCGGATCCTCGGGAGTCGCTGGCCACCTTCGTCAATTTCGCCATGCATCCGGACACCTGCGGTGGCACCAAAATCAGCGCGGACTGGCCCGGAGCCCTCGGCCGCGTGCTGGCCGGGTACCATGGCGAGAGCCACCTCACGTTGGTCGCCAACGGCACATGCGGGAACCTGAACCATATCGACTGCGGGTGGGGTTGGCCGCAGGGATCGGCCATCGAGCAGTACCGCATTGCCACCATCCTGGGCGCCGCTGTTTTTCAGTCTTACAAGGATCTCAAACCTCTCGCCGGGCCTCTGCCCGTGCGTGCCCGGTCGACCACCGTGGAGCTGGATCTCCCGGAAATCCCGCCGGGCGAACTCGAGGAAGCCCAGCGCACGATCCAGCTCACCAAGGACGACGCGGGCGGCAATTTCATGAGACTGGTTCAATCCTACCGCACATTGGACGTGGCTGACCGTCAGGGGCAACCGCACCAGGTGGAAGTCCAGGTCATCGCCCTCGGCGCCGATGTCGCCTGGGTCAGCCTGCCTGGCGAGATTTTCGTCGAGCTGGGACTGGCCATCAAAAAGCGATCCCCGTTCCGCCACACGTTCCTCGTCGAACTGGCCAACGAAAGCATCGGCTACATACCCGACCGCCGCAGCTTCGCCGAGGGCAACTACGAACCCGTGAGCGCCCGCTGCGCGCCGGGATCGGGCGAACGGCTGGTCGAAGCCGCTGTCACACTGCTGCAGTCGTTCAATCCGTAGACCTAATCAGGATAATAACTCGCCCGGCCTTAAATTCCTCCACAGCAGGAGGGCGGAAACCAAACCGGTGACACATGGGAGGATGATCGGGAGCGCGTGCCCGCGGGCGAGATTAAGTCGTCCAGTTCGCTCACATTATCTTTTGTTGGCCTGACCGCCCCGGTCCACGCCCATGGCGAAGAGGCTGATGAGTCTTACGAGCAGTTGGCCGTCCTGATGGTCATTTCCCCCGCAAGCCCGCCACCTGCGAAGCCCCTGTAGGAGGAACGGAAATAGAGAAGCTCACTTCCGCAGGCACTCACTTCAACGCGCCTCGCGCTCAACCTGCGCGGCCAGCTTGTGCAAGTCCAGTGGCTCGCCCGGAGCCGGGAAAGGATGAGGCAGCAAATACCAATCCTCTTTGAAGCTCACTGTCGCGCCCGGCTGGATGATGTTGCGCGGACCATGCGGCTCGAGTTCGATGGCCGGAACCTGCTCTGCAGGAGGATACCAAAAGCACAGCGTCAGCCCTGCAATTTCCGGATACACGGCATCCTTTGGCGATGGGTAGCGCTTCACAAACGCCTGACCGTGCGGCATGACGTAGGCAAACCAGCCCGCGTTCGAGTCAAAGCCCAGCTTCGGAAACCTCGGTGGCGCGAGCACCTCGAGGAAGCCATCGCGCTGGCGGACGTTTGGGTCGGTGGGTCTCAACAGGATGGACGGCTCCTGCCCCTGGTCGTACATGATCCACCCGTTCGGGTACCGCCTGGTGTCCGGCGTGAGCGGCACCACGCCGATTCCACCATGCACGGCGAATGTGCGGCTCCAATGCGACCAGTATTTCGTTTCCTGCGAGACGTTTCTGATGAGTTGCTCACAGCCGAGGTGCGAGGATTTCGCATCAAGCCGGAACTCGCGGATGAGCTGCACGCCAGTCGCCTCATCAGGCTGGCTGGTGAGCCGAACGGCGCGAGGTCCGATGGCTTCGGCCTGCCATTCACCGGCCCAGAGCTTGTCGCGCTTCGGAACGAGATACTCCGGTCCGATGTCGAACCGGCCCGCACTGGACGGCGATTTCGGTCCGCCGGGCATGCCCCACTTTTCCTCCTTCGGGTCGAGATAGAGCGCATTCTTCCCTTGATAAGTGTACTCAAGCACGCGTCCGCCGACCTGGTGGCACAGCGTGACCTTGGTCCCGTCGTTGGAGAGCTCGAAGCAGTCGGAGTAGTTCAAGACCTTCACCTGCCGCACCCCCTCCGGCAGCTCGGCAGCGGAAACGGCGAGTAGCCAGCCGAGCCAGACGCTTGTGGCAAAGAAAATGGAACGCATGTTCGATTTTAAGCGGAACCGGCCGTCGAGACAAGTCCGTGTGAGGCTGCGCAGGTTCATTCCCACGACGGATTTTTGCACGGGCGAAAAAAGCATGAAAAAACCGGGGGACGACTGGGAGTGGCGGGCTAAGACCGCCATACTGACTCGAGCATTCGACTCAGACCGGTCGCTCGCAATGTCAAAACGTTTTCGGTTCCATGGCGGCCCCAGC